>JABMDE010000029.1:49766-53043 GCA_015904055.1 Nitrospira sp.
TCGCTCACAGAGGACGAGGAGATCGTGTTTGAAGCCGGTACCCATTCGGACGCGATCCGCATGCGATACGAGGACTTTGCCGCACTCGTTTTTCCGATAGTGGCGGAGTTTCACCGCTCGCCTTCGGAAGTCTGGTGACGTATGGTTCCGCACCCTATCAGGAGACCTGGGTTCACGCGGAAAGCATGATGGCGTACCCGATCCTGGTGAAAGCACTGGAGGTGTTCGGGAAGACCGGATTTCCTCTGGATCGCGTCACGTTGAGGTTCGGGCATGAAAACGGCATCGCACACACCATTCTCGACGAAGCCCACAACGGCAGCTACGAGACGATCGTGGTCAACCGTTACGGCCCGAACGGGATCAAACGGTTCTTCGGCGGAGGGATCACCGATCAGTTATTGCGCGACGCGACTGGCGTCACGCTCTGGGTGGTGGAATGACCACGTCATGCGGGATGAACCGAAGTCAGCTACCGAGGGGAGGCTGATGAGTCTGAGCCTTGAATGCACCTCTTCGATCACATGCTTGCGAAGGAGGCGGGAGCTGCGTGAAACGCTGTTCGACTGTTATGTCACTGTCGCGCTTGCTCAGGAGTTATCCGTCTGACTCCAAGAACCGGGCCTTCCCTCCCAGGGCACAATGCGGCAGCCGGCGCGTTTACGGCAACAGGCTCCTAGGTCGTCGTGCTCTCCTGGATACGGTAGCGTTTATTGATGGCCGTCACGGCTTGTTTGGCTTCTGCTTCGTCAAGCCCCGCGCCTAATCGATAGGTTGTAGCTCCATAGTCAAAGGCAATCACCCCGCCACCGATCCCCCATAATTGGAGTGCCATCGAGACATTCAACGGACTGAATCCGACTGGTTCAGCGCGCAGATTGCGTAACTGCACGAGATCGTAGTCTTTGTCAAAACCGAATCCTCCGATGTCGCGGCGAGTTGTAAACGTCTGCCCGTGGACGATGACCATCTCTTTCCCTATCATCTGCCATAACCAGGCGTAGATGGCCACCACTCCACCGACCGTCCACACTGCAAGCCATGCAACCATCAATGACATGCTCTCAGATGGTTCATCGCTGCTAAGAAACTGGGCTGGGATCATGACTTCGGCCACTGCCCAGCAACAGATCCAAAACCCTAAAAAACAAATGACGAACAAGCTCCGGCCACAGGGAATGACGATGCGCAGATCTTTTGAAGTATCCGTGATGAGAACTCGAGAGGCGGATGGTGATGTCTTTGCCATTAGTGTGAACTCTGAAGCGGGGCGCATTATGACATGAATGCCGGGCAAGTCGCATGCAATAGAGCGACAAGAGTGCTCCGCTGCGTTCGAATCACACGATGCGACCTCCTGAACACTGACTCTCTATGGAGCGGACTGTCTGCATGGTGCAGAATAGCCATGACCTGCGCTGTGGACATGGCGCAATTAATGGTGACTGATCAAATTTCTGAGCACCAGCTGGCCGGCGGCGGTCGCACAGCGCACAAACTCGACAGTGAGCCGACGGGATAGGACCATTGAGAATTTATCGACCAGAGACGAGCAGATCGGCTTTCATCAACGGGATTGCGGTCAGCACGTTCGACAGAATGTCTGGATGCCGTTTGTTCCAGGCTCGTAGCGCGGCGCACGCTGGCGAGACCCAACCTCGGCCGCGCCTCCTGAGTTCCTCCCATGCCAAGACCAGATCACCCGGTCGATCTTCTGCCAACACGTTGAGAAGCTGAATGGCCTGATGCAAGTCTTTTTCCGCCTTGGCTTGACTCACGATATCGCGGGAACGTGACACGATCAGCTTGTGGCAGGCGTACCGTGCCGGATCAGGAACGTTGACCAATATTCCACTGCCATCGACCACGCCGGCTTGCACAGATCCCTCAAGCAGATAATCAAGAAATTGCAGTGGTTGAGCGGCAACGCGAAACCGAGGAATGAATACCACCCCGACTCGGCGTGCCCCATGCGCCGGGGTCAGAAAATCAACTCGAATCGACTGTCCACGGATTTTAAACGCCGAGGATGGGTGCTTCGGATTCAGCGAGGGAATCGGAAGAAAGCCCATCTTGAGATTTGCCAAGACATCCGGCACATTCATCTCCAGATCGGGAATAACCACTCCTAATCGTGTTTCTCCTGCAATATCGATATCCTCAGTTTTTAGGAACGCCCCGTCCCACCGCACACCCAACAGGTTCCCGTAGACTGTAAACGCATGAGTTCCAATCAGTACTCCACCGAGATGAAACAGACCGGATTCGGCGAATGCCCGTAACACTCTGGATGAGACCGGATCGGTGGCTAGCGCATGGCCAGCTCGAAGTTGTGCACACAGACGCTGGAGGCGTTCGACCTCTGGCTCATGCTGAGATCGATCTTGCTCATAGTTGGTGACAAGCTTACTGAGTACCGCAGACTTCTTTCCGACGTATGCTTGCCGCGATCTTCCCCCTGGATCGGAATATTGGAAGTAGTAGTAGTTTTCGCCTTTTACAGTCTTCGTTGTGAAGCACCCTGGCGCCAGGCCGATCGTACGCTGCGTATGGAGCGCGACCAATTGCTCTAAAAATTCCGCATAGAGCGTTTGCGTTGAAGGGGGTAATCGTTCCATCGGTACGCCTGGTTATACGTAGCATACGCCGATACTACGTATAACTCAAACGTTCATGCTGTGGGAGCCAAAACGTACCGCCAACAGTTCGGACAGTTGACGGCTCCACGTTGGAGCACACGCATGTTCCCCCCGTTCTCGTCATCCTCCATGATAGACACGAGCATCAGCTGGCCGACGGTGGCCACATAGCACACAAACTCGACCGTGAGCCAAGCGGATAGAGGACGATGGCCATAACTGACATTTCTGAGCGACCACCTTAGTGTGTGGTTTCAATAGACCTGGTGCCGGATACAAGAAAGCACGAGCCCCACCAATACGCAGAGCGAGAGAAATCTAGGCCGGTTTTGAGGAAGCATTTGACAGTTTGCTCTTCGCCCCATAGCCTGAATGGCATTCCTGTTCGTGCATGCAGATTCTTATTTGAGACTCCTCGTTGACGTCATCCAATGACTCACAAGCGCGTCGTGATTATCGGTGGCGGATTCGGAGGCATGACGGCTGCGCGTTGCTTGCGCGATGCCGAGGTCGTGCTGATCGACCGGACAAATCACCACGTCTTTCAACCGTTACTCTATCAAGTTGCCACCGCTGCCTTGTCTCCCAGTGACATTGCCTGGCCGTTGCGCACGCTCTTCCGCGAACAATCCAACGTC
>JABMDE010000029.1:53163-64068 GCA_015904055.1 Nitrospira sp.
CAGTGCCGGCCGTTGTCCGGCGCTCAAGTGGATGTTTGGCACTGCGATGCTATGGGAATCTATTCCGATGTGCAGGATCCATGGTTCAATACCATTGGCCGGAAGTTTTTGCGGGGCCATCAGATGACTGACCAGCGCGGAGAGGCCAGATTCAACACGATCTATCCAGGCTGGTATCCAGGACGGACCGTGCATCTTCACTTCAAGATTCGCACGGGCTCATCGGCCGGTCGGAGCTTCGACTTTACGTCGCAATTGTATTTTGACGATACCATCACAGACCGTGTGTTCTCTGCCCCACCCTATGTCGAGCGAGGACCGCGCACGTCGAGAAACCGGCAGGATCGGATCTTCTTGTACGGCGGCGATCGGCTGATGCTGACTCCGACCACGGTGCACAATGGGTATTCGGCCATATTTCCCATCGGACTTCAGTTTTCTTGAGCAAACATGCCGGGAGATGGGTTGTTCTTTTTTCTTGAACCATCCGCAGCTGTGCATCTGCGGTAGGCAGAGTGTACCGTACGGACTATGAAGAATGTTCTTTGCCTATGGGGCAATCTTTCCTTGAGATTTGATGAGTGGTAGGGTACGTTCCCACCTCATGAATGAGGGACCTCATCTGCGTGTCTATCTCGGGCTCCTCCTGACGATCTGTTGTTTGTTCACCATTGCAGCTTGTAACAATTCAAGTAGCAGCGACAACGCTACGAAGAAGACAGACGCGCCTGCATCGAGTCCTGCGCCAACTTCGACTCAGTCTTCGCCATCTCCGGGAACGACGGCAACAACTCAACTGCCCGGCACCGCTAAGATCGATCCCAAAGCGCCATTCCCCGCGCTCACGACCATCATCCTCATGGAACTGAGTGCTTCAGTTCCTGAACTTGCCAGCGCTCGCGATGCCATACTGGCCGCAGAGCGAGACGCCATACGACTTGCCATTGAGAAGTTCCGGTCGAAAATGAAGACAACTGCAAGGGTCGAGGCCCCATTTGCCTCTGAACCGATAGCGAGAGTGCTCCCGGTAGCCGACGCAGCAGGACCCAACCAGCTCAAGGCAGCACTGGTGCCGTTGCCTACCCTTGATGGACGAGGAAAGAGCTCGATCTGGTGGTGGGTTCCTCTCGTCACTCCGGATGCGATTGCAGCAGAGCCAGCCACCAACAAATCCGTCGAATCCGTTCTTGACGAGGTGTCGGCAATGTCTCCTGTGCACGCAGCGGCAATCGATGAATTCTATATGCTCATGGCAGGGGCGATGACGTATCTTACGGCAGGTGTATCAGAACAATACGCTCAGATTGAGAACACCAGCACGGCATCAGTTCCCGTATCTGGTCAGCAAGGTACGGCCACGTCCAGCATCGGTCTTCATAAACGTAACGGTTCTACCACAATTGAAATCGCCTCCGAGGCCAATGTCCTACTCCTCGGACTCAAGGCCAATTCGAAAGTCTCACTAACGACTCCGTTCTGCCCTGATGCGAATGGCCAGCTGAGTTTCACCATCAAGTACAGTGGAAATGGCAGCGCAGGGAAAGAAGGTGCGGTTTCATACGACCATAACGTTGAGGCCAAGATCATCGCCACAGTGGACGACAACGCTAACCTGGCCAATGCAGACATCCAGCTTACTCAAGCCACTCGCTCGACGGATGGGGGCAAGGCCATCTATGTCGAGACCAGTGCAAAGGCCAGGGCGATCGATGCTAACTACGCACGATGGCAATACGATGACACGCAGTTGGTCAGAGAATCTTCTCAGGTCTCCGCAGCCGACAGAGATCGGCTTGCTACGAAGGGCTTGGTTCAAGCCGCCCAATTGGCTACAGGTGCCTTGGCTGGAGCAGAAATGCAATGGCAAAGTGGCCTCTGCATCAAGATCAATGCCACTTCACCTGGTACCGTCAAACTGAAAGCGACATCGAAAATCCCTGTTTCGGTCATTCACCGGCGGGAAGGCAGTGCGGTGCCGGCCAAGGTGACTGTTGAGCTTACCGGTGGGCAATCTGTGTCGCCCTCCGTGATTCCCAAGGCACCGGGCGACGTTACCCATATGGCCGTCGAGGAACCCAGCAAGACAATGACCATCAAGCTGACCGCGGTCTCGAAGCGTGGAAAAGCCAAGGAAGAGCTGAAAATCAGTACGGCGGGCAACGTGTTCAAAATCGAGGGCGGCGCAGATGAATTTCATGGCACCGGCATCGTCTGCGACTTCACCAAGCCCTTCAAGATATCCGGCAGCGGCGTCAACGTGACATTTACACCGTCATCTGAAAAGGGCGGGACGTATACCTATAAAGGCAATATGAGCGGGTTCCCGGTCTCTGGGGAAGGGACCTATACCGTTGCATACGATGGTGACACACCGGTGCATATGACCGGACGGGGTCCGGGATCCGTCCAGACGCCGGTTGGGACGACATCGGGAGGCGGCACAGAAGAGTATACGGTCACGCCGATGTCTGGGGCCTGTCCCTACTCAAACATGACACTTGATTAGCCACTATCACGCAGGATGATCACGCACCCTCATTTCTCACAAGGAGACTCTCTCATGCGTATGCCACTTCTTCTCGGGATCTCAGTCTGTTCGGCAAGTCTTTTCCTAACCGTTCCAACATTCGCCGGCCCTGGTATCAATGTTGAGTATTCTGCGGACCAGACCATCGAAACGGCAGACGGGGCAACCAAGATCACGATCTACTCGACTCCGACAATGGAGCGACAAGAGTTTGTCGACGGCGGGCAGAAGATGATCAATATTACCCGCTTCGACAAAAAAGTGATCTGGAATGTGATGCCGGAAGAGAAGATGTACATTGAGATGGCAACCGGTTCGCCGAAGGACAAAAAAGAGAAGCCCGATCTGGCGGACTTTAAGATCGAGCAGACGCCGATGGGACAAGAGACGGTCAATGGCATTGCCCTCAACAAGGGCAAGATGATCATGACCGGAAATGACGGCTCCAAAATGGGTGGTTTCATGTGGACGACGAAAGAAGGTATCGTGACGAAACTCGATGCAATTTCGGTCGAGAAAGGCAAGAAGGATCGTTTTAAGTTGGAGTTGACGAATCTAAAGATCGGGAAACAGCCTGTCAGCCTATTTGAAGTTCCAAAGGATTATGAAAAAGTGGATATGGGCGGGATGATGGGGATGGGCGACGTGATGAAGGGGATGATGGGACAGTAACGGAGAGATGATCATGTATGATATCAAAATACAGATGTGTGCCCTCATCGGCATGTTGAGCCTGGCGGCGGTTCCTGTCTGGGCCGATGAGCTGTGCCCCGATCAAGCTCCAAAAGCAGCTGCACAGGCACAGCTTGCACAAGCCCAGGCTTTGGAGTCTGCGGGAAAGCTCCATGAGGCGTATGCGGCCATTTCAAAGATCAGTCTCGATTGCGCGCCACCCAATACCGACGGGCTGAAACGGAAAATCGCCTTGTCGATCGGCGCAGAGGCGGAGCAAAAAGGTAAGCTCGACGAAGCCGTCGACTGGTATGAACGCGCCGGGGACAAGGCTGCGGGTGGTCGTGTTATCAGTAAGATCGTGTCGGGGAAACCGGCCGATATCAAGTCGGTGTCGAGAGCCATCGACTTCTACCGCGCGCATGATGACAAGGCCCAGGAACAGGCGATGCGCAATCTGGCGCTGAAGAATGTCGATACGGCCTTGGCGGCCGAAGCCAAGAACTTCGCGACGCCGTCCAAGGGATCGCTGGGCGATCTGCGCCTAGCTCAAGAATGGACGTTCTATGCTCAAGCCGGAAAAGATCGGGTACGCACCCGCGCCACGGAGCGTGGCGATAGCTTGGGGAAAGAGGACAGCCGCACTTCCCTCAAGAAGGCGATGGACTACTACTCTGTGGCCGATGTGAAGGAAGGGATAGCCAGGATAAAAGCCAAGGCCGCCGGACTTGGCAAACAGGCCGAAGCCAAGAGCGAGCTCGAAGTGGCCGCCGACTATTATTCCATTGCCGATGAAGGTGCGAAATCCAACGCTGTCAGTAAGCAAGCGGAAGCCACTAAGCAGAAAGCAGAGGAAGGTCGGAAAAAGACCTTCACGAAAGATCAGGCTGATCTGGAGAAAGAGCTGGGATTCTAGCCCGGATGATTCATACGCACTTCTGCGTGCGGTCATTCTGTGCTAGTCTGCTCCGCCATGCGCAAAGCCAAGATCGTCTGTACCATCGGTCCGGCGACGGCGTCGCCAGCGAAGCTCGAACAGCTCATCGAAAGCGGCATGAATGCCGCACGGCTGAATTTTTCCCATGGCACGCATGAATCCCATGCGGCTGCCATTTCAGCGATTCGCCAGGCCGCAGCACGGCAACGGGTGGCGGTCGCCATCATCCAGGATGTCCAGGGTCCCAGGATACGAGTAGGTATGTTGCCGGACAACGGCATTGAGGTACGAGCCGGTCAATCGGTATGCGTGCAGATCATATCCACTCGGTCAGAAGATGAGATCGGCTCACAAGCCCCTGCCCAACCCCATATCCCCTCTCCTGTTCCAGTCATTCCAGTGGTCTATCCGGCCCTCTCGCGTGACATCCAGCCGGGCGCCAGGATTCTTATTAACGATGGACTAGTCGAACTCATCGCCGACCGCATTACTGATGAATCGATTGACTGTACCGTTGCAACCGGCGGAAAGATTTCGTCCCACAAGGGGATCAATCTGCCGGGCACCGCGGTCAGCGTCCCTACGCTCACCGACAAAGACCGGGACGACATTCGATTCGGAGTCTCACAGGGGGTCGATTATGTGGCGTTGTCGTTTGTCCGAGGACCTGAAGACATCGTAGCGGCGCGCACATGGCTTGCAACCTGTGGCGGTACTCAGCCGATCATCGCTAAAATTGAACGGGCTGAGGCCATCACAGCCTTGGATGCAATCCTGGAACAGGCAGAGGGTGTGATGATCGCGCGTGGCGATCTCGGCGTCGAGATGGGGCCTGAAGCAGTGCCGGTCTTACAGAAACGCATCATCGCAGAAGCGAACCGCCGCCGTCGCCTTGTTATTACAGCGACGCAGATGTTGGAATCGATGACCCAGGCATTGCGTCCGACCAGAGCCGAAGCCTCGGATGTTGCCAACGCGGTATTCGATGGCACTGATGCGGTGATGCTATCCGCTGAAACAGCCGTCGGTGCGTATCCGGTCGAAACGGTTCGTGTCATGGATCGCATCATTCGTGCAGCGGAAGAAGCCGCTGAACCGACTGTCCTGCCGAAGCGCCACACGGATGTTGAGCAGCAACCCTTTCCTGAGGCCATCTGTACGGCGGCATCCTCTGCCGCCAAATCGATTTCTGCACGTGCAATTGTGGCCTTTAGCGAACAGGGAACGACGGCTCGATTGATTTCCAAGCAACGGCCGACTCCGCCGATCATCGCCTTCACACCATTTGAGCCGGTCCGGCAACGGATGGCGCTCTATTGGGGGGTGCGTCCCTATACGATGCCGCAAATCGAGCAGACCGATGCACGAGTCACTGAGGCTGAGCGCCGTTTAAAAGTGGAAGGACTGGTTATGGCAGGAGAAAAGATTGTGATTCTATCGGGGACGAGAGTAGCTCATCCCGGCGGGACCAATCTGATTAAGCTCCACGAAGTAGGATAGATCCGGCCAGCCGGCCCGATCCCTCACCCGCAGTATCACGGCTGCGGATCCGGCGCCGGCATCCGGTCATGAATTCGCCCCAGCTTGCTCTCGATCGATCGTTGTAACTTCTCCGCCGCTTCCGCGACGGCCAGTTCAATGGTCGGCCCCTGATGGCTCACGACGATGGGCTGAAGGCCGGCCAATCTCGCTTCAAGCACACAGCGAAAATCGTCGCCCTTCGATTTATGTCCGTTGGTATCGCTGAGATGGGCTTCTACTCGTGTAATCCGATCGGAGAATCGAGCAATCGTGCCCTCGACGCTGGCATGAACAAGACGCACAACATCTTCGCGCCCCGTAATGTGGTTGTCGGTATGAAGACGAGCAACTCAGGCCATACGGCAACCCCTACAGTCCTGCATCAGCCACGAACTTTGAGCCATTCATAACATCGTCTGCCTATGCTCAAAGCCAATTGCGCCGAAATGCATATGAGCCTGAGTGGTTCACTGCTCCTGTCGTTCGCTACGGGAACGCCTATTCGTCCGATCAGATCTACCAACGATACGATGGTGGCCTTGTGCATTCGTCGAGCAGTCCGATGAGTCTCTACAGCAGGGGCGGGAGGATTGAAGGACATTAGCCTCGAACACAACGGGCGAGGCCAGAAGATCTTGGCCTCGCCCGTTGTGTTTCAATGCCCGCACTGCGGCTGAGATAGTGGCACTAACTTCGGATTGAGAGAGCAATTGAGGTGTACTGCATGGATTGATAGGCAATGAGCATGCTGCTGCTGACCGTTGCAGGCGTTGCTGTCTGGTTTGTTGACTCATGATCAGGACTGTTCTTGTGGTCCCGCTCTCCCCGTAATTCTTTTACGAGGCCCTCACGCAACTTCTCGAGAAAATCAGGCAGATATTTTTGGACTGATCTCGACTCCACTCTCGTTTCCTTCAACGCATCCAGCACTTGCTGAGCCAAAGATAGTGGTGACGGCACATTCTGTGCGGGAGCGCTCAGATGTAATCCCTCAACCGGACCAGTAACTGATGATGCCGGGGTGGGCGCCGTGGTACCAGTGGACGGGGGCGGGGTCACCGCTTCCGTCGCAGGCGCCCCACCCGGGGTACTTGTCGAAGGGGTTGTTGGAGTTGGAGATTCCTGTCCGGTGGGCAATACGGGTTGGCCGGTCACCTCTGAGGCAATCCGGGCTGCCATCATGGTAACTGATCGCTGGACATCCACACTGAGATCAAGTCCTGAGAGCGATGGCATGTGTTCCAACCGTTCAGCCAGTTTCGCTGTCTTGGCCAATCCAACCTCATCATTACCTTGAAATAAGTTTCTGAAAATATTAGAAACTTTGCGGAATAGGCTTTCAAGATCCTTTAATTCCTGTTTGTTCAAATCCCCATCAACTGTCACGCCAAATTCTTTCTTCAGGGTTGACTCGGCGTACGTCGCTTCAAGATCGACAGTGGAGCCTCCACCGGTAACCTGCGATGAGTAATTCACGGCACGGAAGTCATATTCAAGGTCTGCCGTCAGGGTAATCGTATCCCCTTCCGCAGTTGTGACACTGAGCCGCCCGGAGAGATCGTTGGAAACCGCGATTCCGCTCACCTGAGTATTCTGCCGTTGACTCCCTACGGTATCGGTTGATGGAGGACAACAACACTGCTTGGGATCGATATGGCTCAGGGCTTGGATTGGCATAAGGCGTCTCCTCAACGGATGAACTAATGAGTAGGGTCGTGCCGTTAGATGTCCTATCGGCACCTAACCTGCTAACCTTTAGAACGTCTATGCTATAGTTCCTATCTGGGTAGAAGTCCGATCCCTATCATGAAGGAGGCAATTTCATGAACACCCGCTTTCCCTGGTTGATGACCGTAGCTATTCTGGCCTTGCTGCAATCGACGGGCTGTACCCTCAAAGGGACCGTGAATCAAATCACCGATACCACGTCTAATGTAACCGGCACGACCTCCGGAGCTGCCTGGTGGAATGAGGATGGCCAGATTACGCCGGGATTCAAAGCCACCGCCTTCGCCACGATCAATCGCCATAATATTGAACAGGACATGTCCGCAGGCCGGGGCGAGTACCTGAACTCAATGGGAGCGTTGCTGGGAGTGCCAGAAGCGCGTCGATCGGCCTTCTTTTCTGCCGCTCAAGCAGGATATGCCCAGGCAGCGGAGCAGCATTCTGACACACTACTCCCGTTTCTCCAGAACACCGCGCTCAGTTCTCTGCGATGATATCCGCCTGACCGCACAATAGGCATTGATCGGGTGCACAATCGTGCGCGTGTCAGGCGTCACCGTTTGACCGGCTCACAGCGCGAGGCATTCAGATGTGGGATTGGAACCAGTCCGCAATGAGAGGATGAAAGACAGCGAGCGGCAGGGCACGGAATCGTACCATGCTGCTAGGAGGGCGACTATCGGCTGAACAGTATCGCTCAGTTACGGTCTGCCTGGCGTGGCAATTCCTACTGGAGTAGTCCCAGCTGGAAATGCTGCGCCGAGGGAAACCAGCACACCACTGCCGGCTGTAATTTGATAGCCGGAGACATTGCCGCTGCCACTATTTGACACGTATACAAATTGGCCATTGGGCTCGACCGTAATGCCGCTTGGTGCTGTCCCCGCGTCTACAGCCGCTCCGACTGAATGCAATGCTCCTGTTCCCGGATTGATCGCATACGCCGATACCTTGTTCGGCCCTTGATTACTGACATAGAGGAACGATCCGTTCGGCGATACGGTCACTCCACTGGGACTTGCTCCTACTAGATAGGGTGACGGTTGGATCCCAAGAATTTCAGTTAATGATCCATTTCCATTGATCGCATACGCCGATACATCATTCGACCCTTGGTTGCTCACATAGAGGAACGATCCGTTCGGCGATACAGTTACCCCACTGGGACTTGTTCCTGCTAGAAACGGATTCCCTAAGCCACCAACTAGCGGTGTCAATGCACCAGTTCCTGCTGTAATCGCATATGCCGATACATTGTTCGACCCTTGATCCACCCCGCTTGGCGATGTCCCTGCTGCCACAGCTCCGACGGAAGTTAATGCCCCCGTCGCTCCATTGATTGTGTAACTAGAAACAGTTCCGTTGCTGCTTGTCACAAAAAGAAACTGTCTGTTCGGCGACACCGTTGCAGCTGTAGGATTGGCCCCTGCATCGATTGGTGGTCCGCCCACAGGGGTTAATGTGCCTGTGGCGGTATTGACTGTGAACGCGAGCACATTGACCGTAGCTCGATTCAATGTGATATAGGCAAAAGAACCATTGGACGATACAACAACGGCAGTTGGTACAGCATCTAATCCGACCGGAGAGCCTACGGCTGTCAATGCTCCGGTCGTGCTGATTGTATAGGCTTGCACCTCGTTAGGACCTGAGCTTACTACATACGCGATTGGTACAGTTCCTCCCCCAAGTCCACCATCGCCGCCACCGCCATCTGGACAACCGCTAAGAAATAAGGCGAACGGCAGCGCAATCCATGACCACATTCTTGTGTTCATCGGTATCCTCTGTAGGGTGTCGTCGGCATAAGAACCATCGTCTTGCTTATAACATCATAGGCAAGGTCTGCCAAGAAACAGGTGTTTTTCAGTTGTTGCCCGACGAGGGACTAAGGACGGCCTGGTGTTGCGATACTTGACGGGCCCGTCCCGGTGGGAAAGGGGTTGCCCAATAGTGGATTCACCGGGACCAGCAAGCCGGTCGTAGTGGTAATGGTATAAGACGACACCCTCCCTCCGCCGTTTGCCACAAACAGCACTTGCCCATCGGGCGAGAGTGTCGCTGCCACAGGGTTTGTTCCTGCCGGGACAGGATTGAGATTGCCTGATGACGGAGGCACAAGGGTCAACAGCCCACCACTGCCGATCGTGAACGTCGTCACATTGCCCCCGCCGTTCGCCGTGTACAGAAATTGTCCATTGGGTGAGACGATGATTCCGTTTGGAGCCGTCCCTCCAACCGAGATGGGATTGAGGTTGCCTGCTGTTGGCGGGACTTGCGTGAGAAGCCCGTTCGTTCCGATCTGAAATGCGGTGACGGTATTGGAACCGCTATTGGCTACATAGAGAAATGAGCCATTGGGTGAGATCCGGATGCTTTTAGGAGCTGTCCCTCCGACCGAAGTCGGGTTCTGATTAGCCCCGGTCGCAGGGACCAGCGTCAGAAGCCCGCTTGCTCCGATCTGAAACACCGTGATGACATTGGATGTACTGCTGGATACATAGAGAAATTGACCGTTGGAAGAAATTGCCATGCCGGCAGGAGCATCCCCTTGGACTGAAATGGGATTGGCAGAGGCCCCTGTCTGAGGTACTAACGTGAGCGCGCCAGCATCCTCGATCGAAAATGCCGTCACGGTGTCGGAGCCTCGATTGGCCACGTACAAGAACTGATTGTTCGGCGAGATGGCGAGTGCGACAGGATCCATGCCGACCGGGGCCGGATTGGGAGTGGCTTGGGTAGATGGCACGCGTAAGAGTCTGCCATCAGTTGCCACTCGAAATGCCGTGACGGTATTGCTGGCCCCGGCGTTTGTCACAAAGGCAAAGAAACCATTGGAGGACACGGCGATGGCCGATGGATCCGCAATCTGAGGAAAGGGAGAGCCGGCAATCGCGACAAGTGTTCCAGCGGACGGATTGATTGAATACCCGGATACATCATCAGAACCACGATTTGCGACATAGACGATCGACGTGGTCCCGACTCCCCCAATGGCGCCAAATCCCCCGCCGCCTCCGCCGTCCTCTCCACATCCACTGCCGGCGAGCAGCACACATATCGACAGTGCGAACCATGATGGTCTTCGTCTTTTCATGATCGCCTTGCGGGTCATATCCGTTTGATTCTATATCATTCTGGAATGCGTAGAACAATGACTCCGTGATCTCTTGCGTTGCGTGTGATTATGATGCAGTGATCTTTGGTCGCTCCAGTTGTTGCCACACACTGAGCGATGGGGTGCAGTGATTTCGATGGACACTGCCTTGCGTTCGCTGGCACACTGCCCATTCAATTGGAGTGTATTCCGCTTGTCTAGATCCCTCGTCATTCTTGGCTCAGGTTATACCGCTCGCGTTGCACTGCCACTTGCTGAGCGCCGGTATGCTCGCGTCCTGGCAACCAGCCGCAATCCTGACCATCATCTGGCCTCCTTTTCACCAAACAGCCGGGTACAATTCGATCTCAGCGATCGCACAACCTGGCAGAACATTCCCCCGGACGGTGATCTGCTCTGGTG
>JABMDE010000003.1:0-4491 GCA_015904055.1 Nitrospira sp.
ACAGCCGCCCGCAACGGTTTCCGAAAGGCCGGTACAAACTGGGACCCAAGCAGAAACCGTCACGGCTCTCCACGCTCCGAACGCGATCGCTCCGAAACACCAGACTGACCATTCGTGCCGGGCCAGACCGCATCAGGCTCCGCGGCATCGACACGCCGGAGCTGAGCGAGCCGGAAGGCGAGGCAGCCAAGCAACGGCTGGCCGAACTGCTCCGTAACGGCATCGTGCGCATCGTCCCGCGGGGCCGCGATGTCTACGACCGCCTCATCGCCGATGTGTTCGTAGACGGGCAAAACGTGGCGGAGATTTTGAAGAGTGAAGGGTTTGCAAAAGTGAGCTAGGTGCGCGACATATTCACAAGAAATTCCTTGGACTTCTCCCCCAATCCTGGCAGACTATCGTAGCGGTCATAGCTGTGGAAGAAAGGCGTCCCTGAGTCCTACAATTTTCAGAGCAGGAGGGTTCCGCTTCTACTTCTTCTCCCGCGAGGAAGCGCGGATGCACGTTCATGTGTATTGCGATCGTGGTGAAGCAAAATTCTGGCTCGAGCCGACCATAAGAATTGGCGCAGAATTCAGGCCTAGGCGTCAGGCAACTTCGATTGGCGCAAACCCTCATCGAGGAGCATTACGATGAAATCCGCAGCGCTTGGGAAAAACATTTCGGAGATTGAGGTTACAAACATCTCCAGACATGGATTCTGGCTGCTCTTGGCCGACAAAGAGCTCTTTGTTCCGTTTAAAGAATTCCCTTGGTTCCAAGATGCCTCGGTGTCGGAGATCATGCATGTGGAATGGCCAAGCCCTAACCACCTGTATTGGCCTGATCTCGATGTGGACCTGGCGACCGAATCCATCAGACACCCTGAGAAATTCCCGCTCGTCTCAAAAGAATCGCGTCCAGCCAAACGCACTCGGCGGCGAGTAAAGTCGAGATAAGCCGAGTGGGAGCTACAACGATAGTTCCCATGCTCGATCACGACATCCTTTTGTGCCCGCTTCTTCTTGGCTATATCAAAACGAGCGACCGCCCTCACGCATTTGCAGCTGTGCTTCAATAAGTTGGTGAGCCTCTGCCTATACCTATGTCCTCCATCGGAGCAGACATGGCGATCGGAAAGCCCAGACGATCGCCTCTGATTGCCATTGATCCGTTCGAGATATATTGCAGGCTAATAGCCGGATAGACTGCGGGATTCGCAGTCTATCTTGGACAGCTTATCGGCGCGATGTCTTGATAAGCGTCTGATTTCCTTTTAGACTCGCCATCCAGTGAGCCGCGTAGGTTCTCGAACTATGCTGCGCGGGTAGTCTGCAGCAGACTTAATAGTTGGACGGGCGGATCGAAGGGTTTGGGAGCCTCGTACCAACCGAGGAGAAGATGGTGCCGCGATGTTTGAGCGTACGCTCGGCCGCTTCCGTTCCCTCATCCGTTCTGGTGAGTATCTCCTTTCGATTCATGCGCTGGAGGAGATGGCCGAAGACGACGTCTTGACCGAAGACGTAGAGAATGTGATCCTCACGGGCGGCATCGTTGAGCGTCAAATCGATCGCGCGACACGAGAGCGGAAATACGTCTTTCTCGGCAGAGATCTCGCCGGCAATCCCGTAGGAGTAGTGGCCAAGATCGGTGCGGTAGGCAAGGTGGTGGTCCTAACAGTCTATCGAGAGGAAACGTCATGAATTGCCAAATCTGCGGCAAGAAGTCGGCTTCAATCAAGAAAGTAACCAAGAGCTTCGGTCGTGGTCCCCGCCTCGTCGTGATCGAAGACATTCCGGTGCTTTCTTGCAGCAGCTGTCACGAGTCGTACGTGACCGCTGACACGGCGCGCGAGATTGATCGCATCCGCAAGAATCGCACCGCCATAGGTAAGGCGAAGCGGGTTCTTGTGGCCTCGTTCAAAGAGAGTGCGGCCTAACACTGCGTGGAACGGACGCAGACGACCGCGCCGCTCACGCAGGCTGATGGCCGTAGACCTTCGTCCACTTCAGGAAGCATCGGAGCAGGAGCAGGTTTCGGAAGCAGTGCAATACAATCCCACGGAGAACTTCTGGCGCAGACGAAGAGAAGCAGCGCGCGACGCCGAGTTGGCCCAGCTCAGACAGAATATGGATGAGGCCTATCGGGAATCAGTGGAAGAGGCTCGAAATGCGCCGCCTCCAGCCACAGTGCGAGCCTATCTGCAGGTATACCGCCGGTTTCCCACCGGATGGCCCCCTCAAGTCGAGAGCGGGAACGATGACGGCCATTGAGAACATTGACCGAAAAACGGCAGGGCTGGCATATGGATAGGGGTTCCGGTATCATCGCAAAGAGGTTTAGTCATGGGGCATACATCCATTCCCGAACCTCCAATCGGATATATCGTGCCTGCGATGCGATGCTCTCATATCAAACCTCCTGCGGTTGATATGATTCTACATCATTTCACATCTCGTGACGACACTATCTAACAATGCGTTAGAGCGAAGCCGCTTACTCACTATGATTCTTCGACCGTTCTGCCCGAAATGTGCGCCCTATGCGAAGTAATAGGGACATTCTGATTTTCTTGACGGGTAATTCAAGCGGCTGCTTGCCACAATTCAGAATGTCCCCATTCCCGTACCCTCGTGGCTGATCTCAAACATTGGGCTTCATGAAGCAATGAATCCAGCAGCTCTCGTAGCCATGGTGCATGCCGCGTTTGCGAAGGATGCTGCATCCCAGCCGAGGATTACTTTACGAGGGGGTGACGCACTCGATAGTTACGAGGAGCCGCCCCCATTTGACCCGGCTCTCGACGAGGTGACAGACACCTACTTGGAGCAGTACTCAGTTGGGCTCACATTTCTGGATGCCGCATCCTGGCGCCACTATTTGCCGCACTGTATTGGGTATGTCGTTCGCCACGTTGGGCAGTTCACAGATGTAGGCGACGCACTCCTGAACAACTTGCGTCCACCTGATCGAGAACCGCCGCGCTTAGCCTCGCTGACCCCAAACCAGGAGAAGGTCGTCACGGCCTTTTTCGAATTGCTGGCGTTTTCTGAGTCATCGGCACATCAAGCTTTCGCATGCCAGGTTCTCGAAGAATGGTGGATACCGGGAGCACTGTATCGGAAGCGTGCTGAATAACATCCAACTCTTCGGTCGAATCGACCGGTACCGAGGGCGAAGTAATAGTGACGTTCTGACTTTTTTGACGTGTGATTCAAGCGGCTGCTCGTAGCCACTCAGAATGTCCCTATTCCCGTAGAGTCCCTATCCCCGCAGCCGGCGTTGCTTCGTGGCTGAGCTTGTCCGGTGGGTGTTGAATCAGTAGTGGAACCGGAGTTGCGCAATTTCCAGGACATCATTCACCACGCGATACACCATGCGATGTTCGTCTGTGATCCGCCGCGACCAAAACCCTGAGAGCGCATGTTTCAATGGTTCCGGTTTGCCGACGCCGCTGAAGGGGTCGCGCTGTGTTTCGTGGATGAGTTTGTTGATCCGTTCCACCATGCGCTTGTCTTGTTTTTGCCAATAGAGATAGTCTTCCCATGCTTCGTCTGCGAATGCCAGCTTCACTTGGCCAGCTTCCGCTCAATGCCTTTGCCCGTGTTCAGTTGCGCAACAGCGGAGAGCAGTCTCTTGGCGTTGGCCGGCGTTCGTAGAAGATGGGCAGTTTCTTCAAGCGCCTTATAGTCTTCAAGCGACAGCATCAGCGACAGCATCACAACGGACTGTTCGCCGTTGCGGGTAATAATCAAGGCTTCGTGGTCGTTGCACACCTGATCCATTGCACTGGCGAGATTCGCACGAACGGTAGTGTAGGTTATCGTATTCATGATGGGCTCCTGTGATGTACGTGTTACTGTACAGCGCAATTCGTGAAATGTCTAGTATCAGCACAGACGCCCAACCCCATCATTTTCTTGCCGCTGCTGGAGTTTCGACGGGAGTCGGGATGTCAGCACAGTAGCCTTGACTTTAATCCGGTATCGCCGCCACTATGCCGACGTTTGCTGGGAGATTGCGCCATGTGGAAGAAAAATTTCCTCTTTCGGGCTACGGACGACACGCCAATGCCGAAGTCCGAGAACGAGGCGATGGATAGCGCCGGGCTCACGCTGGACCGGTTTCTTTCCGTCTGGATTCAGGGGGAAGGCGAGGACGACAAGCCCGAGATGTTTACCAATGTCTATGTCCGCACCGCTACCCTGGATGTGGCCAAGCAGGTGGGGTTTCTTCAGCCCCTTCAAGGACGGTCTCACCAGATCAAGCAGATGTTAACGCCGGGCCAGAAGCAATTTCTCGGACAGTGGTTCCAAACTCATGCGCCACAGGCGTGGGCGGCATCGGACGATAATTTTCGCGAGCTTTTTGAGTAGGCTGATGGGACTCCGCCGATCCGATGCGCCTCAGTGGCGTTGCACAAGCCTGCTGATCTGGGTACTCGTCGCGGTGCTGAGTGTGACGAGCGCGGAAGTCTCCGCAGCGTCGATAGAGGTCTGGTACTCTCCCGAG
>JABMDE010000003.1:4611-6096 GCA_015904055.1 Nitrospira sp.
AGAAAAATTTTCTCTTTCGGGCTACAGACGACACGCCGATGTCGAAGTCCGAGAACGAGCTGTTTCATGACACCGAGCCGGCGATGGACAGCGCCGGGCTTACGCTGGATCGGTTTCTATCCGTCTGGATCCAGGGTGAAGGTGAGGACGACAAGCCCGAGATGTTTACCAATGTCTATGTCCGTACCGCCACTCTGGATGTGGCCAAGCAGGTGGGGTTTCTTCAGCCCCTCCAGGGGCGCTCTCACCAGATCAAACAGATGTTAACGCCGGGCCAGAAGCAATTTCTCGGACGGTGGTTCCAAACTCATGCGCCACAGGCATGGGCGGCATCGGACGATAATTTTCGCGAGCTCTTCGAGTAGGCATGATGGGACTCCGCCGATCCGATGCGTCTCAGTGGCGCTGCACACGCCTGCTGATCTGGGTACTCGTCGCGGTGTTGAGTGTGACGAGCGGGGGAGTCTCCGCCGCGTCGATAGAGGTCTGGTACTCGCCTGAAGATGAGCCTCTTCGAAAGGTTGCCCAGATTTATGAGCAGGCGACACGCTATATTTTTGTGGCGGTGTATGGACTCACGTCTCCTATTGTGGTCAAAGCGCTGCTGAGTGCCAGAAAACATGGCGTGGATGTCCGTGTCATCACTGACCGTGATCGGCTCAATGATCCCAATCAGCGGAGGGCCGTGTCTGCTCTTCGGGAAGCCGGGATTCCCGTCATGATCAATCGACACGACGGCCTCATGCATCTGAAGCAAGTGGTGGCCGATGACGAGGTCACAGCCAGCGGGTCGATGAATCATACGACCAGCGGCAATCGTTATAACGATGAACGGCTGGAGATTATTCGAGACCATCCGATGGCTGTGCAATCCCGCGAAAAGTTTTTGTCGATGTGGAAGGATCGGGAACGGTTTGAAGAGTGGAAATAAACGGCAGGTTAAGGCTGAGGTCAAGATTGAGGGTTAGGGCAATGGGAAAGGCTTAGGTTAAGGTCAAGGTTGAGGCTCAGGAAACAACCAAGATGGTTGTTTAGTCTTTATTGACACTCAGCCTTCGCTTGCACCTTAACCTCAACCTCAGCCTTAACCTGTTTGGGGTTATGCATCATGGTTGAAGAAACTGACATCGCGGTGGTCGGAGCCGGGGGAGGCGGGGCGGTGTTGGCTCTTGCTCTGGCGCAGAGGGGGATCAAGACCATTGTGCTCGAACAGGCCCCTGGCCCGCCGCGAGGTTTGCGTGGCGAGATCTTGCAGCCGAACGGGCAACGGGTACTCGATCAGCTGGGCTTGTTGAACAAACTGCCTGCTGATGCGACACGCACGGTGCGCCGGTTCCATTTCTGCAAGGTCGGTGGCGAGCGACTCTGCACGGTAGACTATGGCGATCTGCCGGCGCCATACAATCGGGCCGTCGTGACGCTGCCGAATGTGGCGCACCATGCCATTCTCGATGCGATTCAGACTCAGCCGTCCGTGGCCCTCTG
>JABMDE010000003.1:6216-10834 GCA_015904055.1 Nitrospira sp.
GAAACGACTGGCGACGATGCACGGTTCGGTGTATGTGGGCGATGGAAGCAAAGCGCTCCAGGATCTGGCCGTTATCTGGCGAGAGGTCTTGGGCCCACAGTCCTGATCGGAAACGACTGCAGAGGAGAGAACCCCTGAGTTTGTCGAAGGGGGTAACAAATCGTCATCAATAAGACGGCTAGAGCCGCCAATCATTTTCCATCGCTACTCGCCGTCCGACCCAACGATGTGACACGCTGTAACCACATCGTTCCTAAAGTGATCCCCAATCCGACAACTCCGGCCAAAAGTATTCCAATTATCATCGTGCGCATAATGGCGTCCCTCCTTGCACTGATCCATTAGGGTGCTGAGTTATATGTCTAAAATCAGCGCCTACTGAGTGCTCACTGGTACACGTGAGTACTCTTGAGATATTCCAGAAACATGCCGGATAAAATGAGAGGAAAAACAAAGACTTCAGTCTCTTATAGGGTTTCCTGTTTGTCTAATTTGTCACATGGGCGACAAAAATGGGCCGCATGGCGTGAGCAGCGCACGGAGCCCAGGAGACTGACACCCTTCCCCGCGTCTTCGCGGGTGTCTGTCCCCGTCCGAACGGGACTAGCACCGTCGCAGACGACGGAGCCAGTCCCCGTGCAGTACGTCGAGGAACCGAGGGGCGAGCCGCTCTTGTGTCAGGATGGCATCACTTGCCATCCGCATCTATTGCGATAAGCGCATGATGGGAGATGCCCAATACGACGCTCGCTATCATGATTCCGATAATCAGCACATCCATGGTCTGCCACCCCCTTCCTTCATGATGTATGTCACGGACAATGTATTGGATACGGGACCTGCAGGATGTCCGCTGGTGACGTATGCTCCTCACCCTCTCTTCCAGAAACGTGCCACGTGCGACATGAAGGAAAATCAAAGGCCTAACAAGACGTCAGTGCTTCTCATTGGCCGATTTGGTGCGAAGGACGGAAAAAGGCGAGTCGCGTTCCCAAATGGCGACATAGGTTGTGACCCGATGGAATGGCATGGTCGAGGCACTTCATAAAGCCTTGTATATGTATGAGATGCCGATTCCCTCAAGGGTAGCTTGACGGAGCCTACAAACCGGCTGAGAATGCGCCGTGTGAGCGCGGATATCTCGTAGACACTGAAAAGCACGATAGCGTGTTGACCTTCTAACTGACAGGAATTCCATCCATGAATAGTCACGATATTTGGAGCCGTTTCCCGTTTTCGTTGAATGTCTGTGTCGCTCTGGTCCTGGTTGTCTCCGGTTGTTCAATCGCAGCCAACGAGACTAAGAATGCGCCGGTTCTCTCGCAGGTTACCGATGCGGCGATTGAACGCTACATCCGTACCCACCCGGAAGTGATCATGCAATCGCTACAGGCGATGGAAGCGAAACGCGAAGCAGAACAGCGGGAACGTCAAAAAATAGCCCTCGCGACGAAGCAGAACGAACTGTTACATGATCCTGCCTCACCGGTCAGCGGGAATCTCAAGGGCGAGATCACTTTGGTTGAGTTCTACGACTATCGCTGTGGCTATTGCAGGAAAGCAGCTCAAGCTGTGACGGAACTCCAGAAGGACGATCCACGGGTACGGGTGGTCTACAAGGATCTCCCCATTCTAGGCGAACCGTCAGAACTTGCAGCCAAGGCTGCGCTCGCGTCTCAGGCGGCGTCCCACGCCGACATGACCAAGGGAGACATCTTGAAGATTGCTATTGCTGTCGGCCTTGACACGAAACGACTTGAGGCCGACATGGCCAATCCTCAATGGCAGGCCGTCATCGAGAAGAATCGAGCCCTCGCTCAAGAACTTGGCATTTCGGGAACACCCGGTTTCATCGTGGGCAACGAACTTGTGCCCGGGGCATTGGATTTGAACGGATTAAAAGAACTCATCGCGCGCGCGGGGCAGGGGAAATGACGGATTGAAGTTGAATATGACGCAGAAATGTTTGGTTATGTGTGCGGCTTAAGTGAATTCAAGGGGTAGTGCGTGTGTAGCATCACGTATGATTTTCTAGCAGGCTGCGGAAAAACTCTTGTGTTGTCCTGTGTCCTGGGGTAGATAGGTATATCTATCTAGTACTCATCCCAGGAGGTCTACGATGCGCGGGTATTGGGGAACCGGGCAGGGTGGATTTGGCGGCAACTGGGGTGGATTCGGCGGCGGTACGAGCGGAGAAGGGTATAAGTAAGCTCATTTGCCGGTGCCTGTTTTCCACAATCGCTCAACGGCCCGTGCAGTAGGAGGCTCTATGGCACATGTGACCGAGATCGCTCCGGATTTGTTTCGCATCACGACATTCGTTGAACCGTTCAATCTTCAGTTCAGCCAGTTTTTAGTGCGTGACGACGAGCCGCTACTGTTTCACACCGGCCCGCGGGCCCTGTTTTCTGAGGTGAAAGCAGCCGTGGCGTCGCTCATCGATCTGCAGACCTTGCGCTGGATCGGGTTCAGTCATTTCGAGTCCGACGAATGTGCGACGGTACCGGAGTGGCAGCAACTGGCTCCGCAATCCCAGGCCGTATGTAGTCTGGTGGGCAAGTTAGTGAGCGTCGATGATTGTCTCGCGCTTCGTCCTGCCAAAGGGATGATGGATGGCGAGGTGCTTCAGACGGGAACCTACCGCTTCCGCTTTCTGGCGACGCCGCATGTGCCGCATTGTTGGGAGGCGGGGTTGCTGTTCGAAGAGACGGAACGGACGCTTCTGTGTTCGGATCTCCTTCACCAAGAGGGGGATGTGGAGCCGATGACGGAGTCAGATGTGCTCGACCGATGTCGGCAGACCTTGGTGGAGTATCAGCAGGGTCCGTTGGCGAATTATATGCCCTATTGCACCTTGACGGATGCGACGCTGCAACGGCTGGCGGCGCTACAGCCGAAACGATTGGCGACGATGCATGGTTCGGTGTATGTCGGCGATGGAAGCAAAGCGCTCCAGGATCTGGCGATTATCTGGCGAGAGGTTTTGGGCCAGCAGTCATGATCCGATACGACGGAAGAGGAGAGAGTTCCGGAGCTTGTCGAAGAGGATCATGAACTGTCATCAATACGACAGGCTCGAGCTGCCAATCATTTCCCGTCGCTACTCGCTGTCCGACCCAACGATGTGACACGCTGTAACCACATCGTTCCCAAAGCGACCCCCAACCCGACAACTCCGGCCAAAAGTATTCCGACGATCATCGTGCGCATAACGGCGTACCTCCTTGCGCTGATCCACTGGTGTACCGTCTAAGATCAAGGCATCCGAGCAGCCAGTGGTGCCACATGAGTACTCTTGTGGTTTTCCAGAAACATGCCAGATGAAATGAAAGGGAAAACAATGACTTCGGTTTTTAGCATGGGAGGGTGCCAAACTAATTTGTCACATGCGCGACAATAATGGGCCGCATCGTAGCGGGCTCTCAGGCACTAGGTACTCATATGGAGACTGTGCGTTGTCGCGTCTCAGACGTTGTGAACGATATCAGCTGAGATCCCCACTCCACGACGAAGAGAGGCGATGGATGGTGAGGTTGTACAAGGTAGAATCAACCTTTCGGTCCAGCGGAAAACCGAAAGGACTCGTGCAGCACAGACTCCAGATTCCTGTCTCCCCAGCCCATATTCCGGTTTGAATGAGTCCGGATTCTGTGCAGGGGCGAGCCGCTCTTGTGTCAGGATGGCATCATCCGTTGGACTACTCGCTATCCGTATCTAATGCGACCAGCGCATTATGGACGACGACCAACATGACGCTCGCTACCATGATTCCAATAATCAACAAATCCATAGTCTGCCACCTCCTTCCCTCACGATATGTGTCACCGGCACGTATTGTATAGGGACTATACAGGATATCCACTGCGCACTGTGATCCCCATCCTCTCGTCTCTCTCTTCCAGAAGCGTGCCAAGTGCGATATGAAGGAAAATCAAAGGCCTAACAATATTTCAGCCTTCCGGATTGGCCGATTTGGTGCGAAAGACGGAAAAAGGCGAGTCGCGTTCGTATATGGTGACTGCAGCTGTGTGCCGGTGGAATGGCTTATATGACGGGCGTCGAGATGCTTCGTAACGCATGTCCTGCGTAGGAGATGCCGATTCCTTCAAGGATGGCTTGACGGAGCCTGCAAACCAGCTGAGAATGCGCCGTGTAGACGCGCGGATATCTCGTAGACGATGAAAATTCAAGGTAGTGTGCTGATCTTCTAACAGACAGGAATCTCATCTATGAATACTCACGCAGTGTGGAGCCGTTTCCCGTTTTTGTTGAATGTTTGTGCCGCGCTGGCCCTGTTCGTGTCCGGTTGTTCAACCACAGCCAGCGAGACGAAGCCTGTGCCGGTTCTCTCGCAGGACGTTACCGATGCGGCGATTGAACGCTACATCCGTACCCATCCGGAAGTGATCATGCAATCGCTGCAGTCGATGGAAGCGAAACGCGAAGCAGAACAGCGGGAACGTCAAAGAGCAGCCCTCGCGACAAAGCAGAACGAACTGTTCCATGATCCGACCTCACCGGTCAGTGGTAATCCGAAGGGCGACATTACCGTGGTCGAGTTCTATGACTACCGCTGCGGCTACTGTAAGAAGGCGGCGTCGGCTGTCACGGAACTTCA
>JABMDE010000003.1:10954-20714 GCA_015904055.1 Nitrospira sp.
ATGGTTGCACCAATAGGCGCTCAGGAAGGTAGATAAAGGACAGATATGGAACGGCGCGCTGCTTCGCATACTGAAGAAGAGGAAATGAATCAACGTCGCAAGCTGCTGAATGCAGCCAGGCGAGGTGATACAAAAGCCATTGGCAAATTGTTTGAGCTCTATCAAGTGCGTGTGTTGAGTGGCGAGCAGCTTGCGAAGGTGAATCGAAGCGCAGTGTATGTGATGCCCGTGGCTCCTTCAAAGGGAGGCAAGGGAAAGGGCAAGGTTGTAATCAAGGCACCAGCCAAAGGAGCCAAGCCGGTTCCGGCAAAGCCTTCGAAAGCGGAACCGGTCAAGTCAGTGAAAATTCCGGCGAAGAAACTCCCTGGCAAGCCCGCCAAAGCTGCTACGGAAAAAAAGCCAAAGGCCAAGCACAAATAGCTGTTTCCACGCCACAGTTCCCCGGCTACTGTACTACGACTTTGAGTCCCCCTCCGGCCAGTTTCGCCGCGACTGCTTCGGCCTGTTCGAGCGGGCCATTATAGACGACGGCTTCTCCTTCATGATCAATGCGGTAGGCCAGCTCAAAGGCCTTTGCCGACGTCATGCCTGGAATGAACCGGCAGAACAGGTCAATGACTTGTTGATAGGTATGGCAATCGCAATTAAAGACGACCACCCGGGACTCGAACCCTGTGCCGGCGCCGGTCTGAATACGTTCCGTCGTCTTGGGGATGGTGAGAGGCGTCGAGGGCGTAGGCATGGAGGGGAATTCTAGCAGACCTGAGTGTAATGGTTAAGACGCGTCTTGTTCGACCAACCTGTTCTCGATGCTGACGCCTGTTCGTTCCACTAACCGGGTGAGTAATGTGCAGTGGGCGCGCGAGTCGGTGGCCACGGCAAGTTGTCCCGCGATCGCCAGTTGTATCGTATACACCAGTGAGGCTGAGGTTTTCAGCAGGGCAAGGCTGTAGTCGAAGAGGTCGGCTTCTTTGCCGATTGGCCGTCGCCGGCTGAGTTCGCGGATGCGTGCTACTGTAAAGGGAGTCGTCTCGAACGAGACATCCTTCAAGCGAGCCATCAAGGCAGGCGCGGCAGCGCCATCTTTATCACGCCCTGTGATGTCTGCGCCATCGAACAGACCTCGTTGAAATCGTCGATTCTCCACCAGCGCTCTATGAAAGAGTGCGCGCCAGGTTGAATCGGTCAGATCACGATCGACGGCCGTGCAGGTGTCCGGATTGAGTGGCCCGCTGACATTGTACCCCTGTACCAGTCGCGTGCTTGTCAGGAGGCCGGGGAAGGAATCTCCCATACGTTCGGGAAAGGCGGTTGTCCCGCAGAATGGGCTGATTTGTATGGCCATATAGTCCCGGAAGTGCACCTGCGCATACCGCTCCAGTAGCCACTGCAAGGTGCGCTCGTGGCATAGATGAAACGGATAAAATAAGACGCCGGTTCGTGTCATGACAATGATCGACAAACGATAGGACTCATGTTAGCTTTCCCTGGTGCGACGAATCTTTTCCTCTTGGCTTGACCTGTTTCTGCTCTTTGTCCCCGTGACGGTGGCCCTCGAACTTCTGAAGGCCGACCCGCTCCTTATTTTTATCACATCAGGGTTGGCAATTGTTCCCCTCGCAGGGCTGCTCGGTCGAGCGACGGAACATATCACAACTCATGTCGGAGCCGGTGTCGGGAGTCTAGTGAATGCCTCGCTCGGCAATGCCGCCGAGCTTATTATTGCGCTGGCGGCGTTGCGTGAAGGGCTCCACGATGTCGTGAAAGCCTCCTTGACCGGATCGATTCTGGGCAACATTTTACTCGTGCTGGGCGTGTCGATGCTTGCCGGCGGCGCGAAGTACGAACGGCAAACGTTCAACCGGACGGCGGCCGGGATGGGGTCGAGCCTTCTGTTGCTGGCAGCTGTCGGCCTTGTGATCCCGGCACTGTTCCATTTCACGGCCTCCGATCGCGGCGTGGAAGTCGAGCAGGAGCTGAGTTTGGACATTGCCATTGTCCTGTTCCTGATCTATGGGCTGAGCCTCGCCTTTTCCTTGAAAACGCACCGCCATCTTTTCGAGGGAGAGTCACATGATGCGCATGATCTGGGCGAGGAGCCGTGGAGCTACCGGATGTCGTTGGGCGTGCTGGCGGCGGTGGCGATACTCATTGGGGTGATGAGCGAGATGTTGGTCGGGTCAATCGAGCCAGCGGCTCACACGCTGGGATTGACGCAGATATTTGTGGGGGTGATTCTGGTGGCGCTCGTTGGCAATGCGGCTGAGCATTCCACGGCGGTGCTGATGGCCATGAAAAACAAGATGGATTTGGCGCTCGGCATTGCCGTTGGATCAAGCATGCAGATTGCCCTGTTGGTCGCACCGCTTCTGGTATTCGCCAGTTATCTGTTCGGAGCCCCGCTGGACTTGATCTTCACACCCTTTGAGGTAGCGGCCGTCACGATGTCGGTGTTGATTCTTGGATTTGTGTCGATGGACGGCGAGTCGAACTGGATGGAAGGCGTGATGCTGGTCGGTGTGTACGCCATGCTGGCGATCGCCTTTTACTTCTTTCTTCCCGCGTAAATAAACGCCGCACTCAGAATAGAATTATAATCTACTATTTCATTATGTTAATAACGCAATGTTAAACGAAACATTTAATATAGAACGATAAGTCTTGTCACACTTTGTCCATATCGATGACTTCGGTCGCATCCCACAGATTGATCGACTCGGCTTCAGCCAAATCTTTCTCACGATCAGTTTCGGTTTCTTCTCCAAAGGCTTGCGGTTGAGGGGGAGAGCCGCTGCGTAGGTGGGCAGAATCCGATGCCGGATCCGGTAGCGGGATTGTGCGGCGTCGCTTTTTCGACGGGTCCATATTTACGGGCATGACGATCCCTCCACAATGCTCGATAGTTTCCTGCCGGATCCCATGACTTGTCAATCTTCGCGAGCTCGGGGTGACCCGAGTAGAGAAATGCTTCGAGTTTCGGGTTATGTGTCTCACGTTCTCGGAACGCAATTATTAATAACACGAAACAGGGCACAGGCCGCTTCGTTCCCGGGAGTTGTCTCTCGACTTCGCGCCATACCGGTGCAGCGGATGCGTTGATGAAGTACAGAGGCTCAAAACAGTTCACCGGCGACGGTATCGGCGTAACGCCGTCCTAATGCGGTCAGCCGGAGTCGGTCGGCGGTCGACTCAAGCAGCCCCTGTTCAATGAGCGTATGGACTTTGCTGTGCTGTTCCGAATTATGTATCCGGTTCAATGGAACACCACGGAGCAGGCGAAGTCCAAAGATGAGCGCATCCTGCTGTTGTTCATAGTCCGAGAGGTCGGTGCGTTCCGTAATCGGCAGGCGGTGTTCCGCCAACATGTCTCCATAGGCCGTCAAATCCGCGATGTTGCCGAAACGGACTCCATCCACGTAAGACTGGGCGCTTGGCCCAAGGCCTAAATAATCGCCGTCGGTCCAGTAGAGTAAGTTATGACGGCAGGCGAAGCCGGGTTTGGCATAGTTGGAGATCTCGTATCGAATAAATCCCGCTTCGCTCAGGTTTCTGCCGCCGATTCCATGGCGATCTGAAGCGCCTCGTCTATCCCGGGCACAAGATTCAACGTCATATTCCTGGAGAGTTTCGTCCCATCCTCAATAGTTAATGCATAGCACGAGATATGTGATGGTTCGAGCACGAGCAGTGATCGAACGGTGTGTGTCCATGATTCGAGCGATTGACCGGGAAGCCCGTACATGAGATCGAGGTTAATATCGATAAACCCGGCAGCACGCGCGGCTGCAACGGCGGTTTCCGTATCCCGTACTCGTCCGGGCCGGCCAATCAAGGCAAAGTCCTGTTCGTCCATGGATTCTGCGCCGAAGCTGATACGGGAGAATCCGGCATCAGCCAGAATGTTTAAATCCGCTGGAGTCACGGTCGAGGGGTGAGCCTCTACGGTAATTTCAGCGGATGCCTGTATCGGCCAGGCGGTTCGCACCAGTTGCAGCAGAGCAACCAATTGGGTGGCAGGAAGTGCCGTCGGTGTTCCACCGCCGAAATAGACACTCTGCAACGGGCGGCTCCCGATCGAACCTTGCCGGCGGTAGAGTTCGATTTCCTGTGCAAGTGCGAGGCGGAACGCGTCGATACGATCCATGCCCCGATCGGTTCCTGCCACTTCGAGATAAAAGGCGCAAAAGTGGCAGCGCTGCCGGCAGAAGGGAATGTGCAGATAGATGCCGAGGTCGCGCTGAGACTGCATCGGTCACCCGGAAAAATGTGTCGATACGGAGAAGTCTCGTTCCAGTACCACTTCGATTTCATCCTCCGGTGATTTGCCACGGTTGCGGGTGTGGGCGGTCCAGTGAGGTGTCCGCCGCAGTGATTCAAATACCGCCTTGATCATCTCCGGCTTGATGCGTGTTTCCCAGGCTCGTACCCACGCATGAGCATCGTCGTCGCCTTCGTATTCATCCGGGAATTTGGCTTCCAGGCTGAATCGAAGGGTGAAGGTCTTCTCCTCCTGATACATATGAGTCCTCTCGTTGCGATCCAGCAGATGCAATCGTATAA
This sequence comes from Nitrospira sp., assembly GCA_015904055.1. The sequence continues at coordinate 15,515 of JABMDE010000003.1, forward strand.
TGCGATTCACGAAAAGGAGTCTGACGATGCCTATCTTCGAATATGTCTGTCGGGAATGCAATCATCGATTCGAGTTGCTGATTCAGGGTTCGACGGAAGCGGCCTGTCCCAAGTGCAAGACGACCAGACTCGACAAGCAGTTTTCCGCCTTTGGAGTCGGAGCCACCGGCGTATGGCCCGTGACAAGTAGTGGTGGATCTTGCGGCAGTTGCGGCGATCCGCGCGGCCCCGGTTCCTGCTCAACGAATTAGCCCACATGGACGAGCCCGGCGAACAGGCGCTGCAACGTGCGATCTCAGCCATTTTGCAGTCCGACCCACTGATCAAGCTGCTGCAGCAGGTCCGGTTAGGCCGTATGAAACCTTCAGATGCCGGCTTACGCGTGGTGACGGAGTCTTGGCTGGGTATGTATGAAAAGACGTTGGACACAGCCGGTCTGACTCGATCCGGGCTTCGACGTATCGATCCGACGCCCCGGCTCACAGTGCTCATCGATATCGGAGTGTTGGCGGTCGACCATCCAGGTGTGGTCTCTCTCAGGGCTTCCTACGATCGGATTATGGCTCGCGCCAGTACAGAATAGGCGTACGATGCGCCTGCTTCCGCTTCTGTTCGTATCAGTTCTGTGTGTCTCGCCGGCCATCTCACGATCTCATGATGCAGTCGAACCTGCTCCGCTGAGAACGATTTCCCTCGAACGACTCGAGTCGATTCTCCCTCCTGGCACACATCCCTTAATTGAGCGAAAGGCGATTGAAGCATTTCTTGCCGCGTTGGATGGGACACCTCCCGATTGGGCTGCGGTGTACGGCCATGGGCATCATGATCCCAGCCACGATGAGCGGGTATTCAATCTGAACCGGGAACGGGATGCCGCGCGGGAGGGGCGTCCGGCTCTGACCCGGCCTGTAGCATTTGTGTGGTCCGGCGAATTGTCTCGATTTGATCAGGAGGCCAAGGGCTATCCTGTGTCAGTCGGACCGGAATTCAATCAGACCAGTTGGGGGCTCGTTCGGTTTAAGCCTGAAGAAGTACCAGGCAATCTTCGGGTGATGCCGCATCGTACTCTTGTCGGTCCAATCAATCGGCGTCTCGCGGCACGGGAGAAAGTAGACGTGTTCGTGGTCATGACCGGTGTTCTGATTCCTTCTGAGTCGATCGTCTATGATTTTTCCCACGAAGAGGAGGGGCGTGGTCTGATTATGCCGGTGGTCAGAGTCGAGCGGGTGGATGTTCTTGTAAAGGAGCGGCCAGTCTATTGATTTCCGTAATCGGCATGTCTGCTCTGTGCAGATCATTGAATGTCGAGCAGTATGGGTGCCGGGTGCTCGGAGTGGTTCCGGGACGTACGACATGGATAGCGTGAAGGTCTGCGGCGGTGGCTGTATCCAGCTCCGGCTCGGCATCAGATAGAAATACAATCTCTTCAGAGTGGAGTCCGAGACAGTCGGCGATACGTCTATAGGATGCGGGCGTTACTTTCGACCCGATGCCGGTATCGAAACAGTGAGAAACCATCGGTGTGAGGTCTCCCTCGGTCGTATGAGCAAGAAGCAGACGCTGTGCCTGCTCAGATCCGGAGGAGTAGAGTGCAAGGGTGAGGCCCTCTTGTCGCCAGCGACGGAAGGATGGCGCAACGTCGTCGTATAATTCCGGCATGAACGCACCGGTTCGGTAGCCCTCTTTCCAGATCATGCCTTGCAGAGCCTTGAGTCCCTGATGTTTGCGATCCCCTTCCATCCACTGGCTGAGGACATCGGCCAGATTCTCGTACGAAAGCAACATGCCGGATTCTTGGGCGATGGTTTCCTGGCAAACCGACGCCCACTGGCGGACCTGCGGGTCTATCCGATGATCGTGTAAAAATGATGCGATGTGTTGCTTGGCATACGGGAAGAGCACATCTCTGACAAAGGTCACCGGAATGATCGTCCCTTCGATGTCGAGTAGAATGCAGCGAATAGCCATTTCAGTAGTACCGTTGTTCGATGTTGGACTGAGTATAGTGGGGAACCCATCCTGCTTGATCGGTAAAGATCCGAATCGCACAGACCCTGGGAGTGTCGCCAAGGTTGAACCAGTGTTTCATATTGGCCGGCACGGTTAACAGATCGCCTGCTGTGCATCGGACTGAAAATACTTCCTCTTCGGGTGTCTCGTTGTGAAACCAGAAGAGACCCTCGCCGTCGACGAAGAATCGAACCTCATCTTCGCTATGGGTATGTTCACGGAGAAACTTGTCCCGGATGGCGGGCACATTCGGAGTCGCCGGTGTGACCCGGATGACGTCGGCGGTTTGATAGCCGTTCTTGTCCATGAAGGGTTTGAGCCAGCAGGCATGGGCCTGCAAGATGTCCTCATCGCTCGGACTGGTTGGCGAGGTTTTGGCAGGCCGATGGTCATACCAGATACCGCGTTCCTGGAGGAAATGGTGGATCGCTCGTTCTTCGGTCAGGTGGATCTGTGTATCGGGTACGCGTAGTTCAGCCATGCTGTCGCACCGCCCGTTCGCATTGCAGGAGATATTCGAACGTTTCAAGATGACGCTTGGCGTCTGAGAGTGTCCTGCCCCAGACGTAGAGGCCATGGCCAGCCATAGCTGGTGCCGGTGTCCGGGAGGCGAGGTTCGATGTGTGCCGCCAATTGCACCATATCCTGTGAGTTCTGAAAAACGGGCAACCGGACTTCACAGTCATGCCGATCGATTCCCTCCAGGCCTTTGAGCAATTCCCAGCCGGAGAAGCTCACGTAACCTGCCGCCTCGGCCAATCGGGACAACAATGCGCCGGCGATGGAGTGGGTGTGAAGGACCGCGCCGATGGTCTTTCTGCGGTAGAGCATCAGATGCAGGAGGGTCTCTGCGTACTGCTTGCTGAAACCAGGCCGCTACTCCTTCATCTGTCGGATTGGTTTTGACGGCTGCTGTGAATTGTTCGGCGGTGATGCCGGCAAACTCCATCAGCCGTTCGTCCATCGGACAAGGATAGATGTATTCCCCCTCGGTTCCGGCTAACACGGCGCGGCATTTGTCGATCATGCGGGCCACGTGGACGTGACCCGCAATCGTGACTTTCATACTGCGAGGAAAACTGGTTCTCAAGTCCATAGCTACAACAGACGATGGTTCGTGAAGGTCAGGTTCTTCACCGTGACGGCGCCGTTCTCGTACGAGATGATCCGGCGAGTGGCCGGCAGATCAGATGCGCCGAGGCGTGTGTGGGTGTCGGTGAAGCTCTCCACGTTGTTCAGTTTGCCGTCAGTGGGTGAGTAGTAATAGACGGTGTATCGGGTCGTCAGATGTTTCTGGTCTTGCGTGATGGCACTCTCCTCGACGTTGATCGTAAAGGCAAACGGGGTCATGCCCGGATGGGCCATGGTCCGATTGATTTGGGTGATGCGGTTGTTTTTGAGCCGATAAAATGAGTTCGAGCCGTGGATGATGAGCTTGGTGCCCAAGGGGTGCCCATCTTCCTCCATCGTTAAGGAGTATTTCCCGTCCGATTCCTCGAAGCTGCGCGGGCCACGATGGACGGCGATCATGCCGAGTTGTTCCTGCGCCCACTTTTGTGTGTCGGCATCACTGAGTTGAACGGAGACTTCACGCGGACTTTTGACGAGGACGGGACCGCTCGTCTCCTTTCCGTTGACGTTGACGGTCAGGTCGGCAGTGAAGCCGTTGAACTCTTTTGGCCATCGGGCGGTGCTGTCGAACGCTCGGCGGAGCAACTCACGTGCGTTCACGTCGTCGGCGACGGTCGGCTGGTTTTGCTTGTGCTGATCCATGATGTGTTCTCCTCTAGACATTGTGAAATTCCTTCGGATTATACACGCCGCCGCTCAAGGTGCTCAATGGCGGATAGGACATATGGGCTACGGGTAAGGACTGTCCTTTGTCGCGCGTATCTCGTCTTTCAAGTACGCTCAGGACGGTGAGTACTCGAATCGAATCCGGATTATTCCAAATCTCGGCTTGACTCTGCTATACTCCCTCCATTTTCTGGCTGATCGTGTGTTGATTGGCGTCTATACGTTGTAGCAATAGGCGTTCAGGAAGGTAGATAAAGGACGGATATGGAACGGCGCGCAGCTTCGCATACTGAAGAAGAGGAAATGAACCAACGCCGCAAGCTGCTGAATGCAGCCAGGCGAGGCGATACAAAAGCCATCGGTAAATTGTTCGAGCTGTACCAAGTGCGTGTGCTGAGCGGGGAGCAGCTTGCCAAGGTGAATCGAAGCGCAGTCTATGTGATGCCTGTGGCGCCTTCAAAGGGAGGCAAGGGAAAGGGCAAGGCTGTGGTCAAGGGACCAGCCAAGGGAGTCAAGGTGGCACCGGAAAAACTGCCGAAAGCAGAACCTGTGAAACCGGTGAAAGACCCGGCGAAGAAATCCGCTGGCAAGCCGGCCACGGCCGTCTCAGGAACAAAGCCAAAGGCCAAACACAAATAGCTGTTTCCCCGCCGCTGTTCGCTGGCTACTGCACCACGACTTTGAGTCCCCCTCCGGCCAGTTTCGCTGCGACTGCCTCGGCCTGTTCGAGCGGGCCGTTATAGACCACGGCTTCCCCCTCATGATCGATGCGATAGGCCAGCTCAGTCATGCCAGGAATGAACCGGCAAAATAGGTCGATGACCTGTTGATAGGTATGGCAATCGCAATTGAAGACGACTACCCGGGACTCGAACCCTGTGCCGGCGCCGGTCTGAATATGTTCGGTCGTCTTAGGGATTGTGAGAGGCGTCGAGGGCGTAGGCATGGAGGGGAATTCTAGCAGACCTGAGTGTAATGGTTAAGACGCGCCTGGTTCGACCGACCGATTCTCAATGGTGACACCTGTTCGTTCCACAAACCGGGTGAGTAATGTGAAATGGGCGCGCGAGTCGGTTGCCACGGCAAGCTGGTTCGCTGTAGCCAGCTGTATCGTATACACCAGTGAGGCTGAGGTTTTCAGCAGGGCAAGGCCGTAGTCGAAGAGGTCGGCTTCTTTGCCGATGGGCCGTCGCCGGCTGAGTTCGCGGATGTCTGCTACCGTAAAGGGCGTCGTCTCGAACGAGACATCCTTCAACCGGGCCATCAAGGCGGGCTCGGTAGCGCCATCTTTATCACGCCCTGTGATGTCTGCGCCATCAAACAGACCTCGTTGGAATCGTCGATTCTCCACCAGCGCTTCATGAAAGAGTGTGCGCCAGGTTGAATCAGTCAG
>JABMDE010000003.1:20834-22359 GCA_015904055.1 Nitrospira sp.
AAGCGTCCTTGACCGGGTCGATTCTTGGCAACATCTTACTCGTGCTGGGCGTGTCGATGGTCGCCGGCGGCATGAAGTATGAGCGGCAAACGTTCAATCGGACGGCGGCCGGAATGGGGTCGAGTCTTCTGTTGCTGGCCGCCGTCGGCCTTGTTATCCCGGCTCTCTTTCACTTCACTGCGTCCGATCGCGGCGCACAAGTCGAGCAGGCGCTGAGTCTGGACATTGCCATTATCCTGTTCCTGATCTATGGACTGAGCCTCGCATTTTCTCTGAAGACGCACCGCCATCTTTTTGAGGGAGAGACGCACGACGCCCACGACCTCGGTGAGGAGCCGTGGAGCTACCGGATGTCGCTGGGCGTGCTGGCGGCGGTGGCGATACTCATCGGGGTGATGAGCGAGATGTTGGTCGGGGCAATTGAGCCAGCGGCTCACAAGCTGGGATTGACGCAGGTATTTGTGGGTGTGATTCTGGTGGCTCTGGTCGGCAATGCTGCTGAACATTCCACGGCGGTGCTGATGGCCATGAAAAATAAGATGGATTTGGCGCTCGGCATTGCCGTTGGGTCAAGCATGCAGATTGCCTTGTTGGTTGCGCCGCTCTTGGTATTCGCCAGCTATTTGTTCGGGGCCCCGCTGGACTTGATCTTCACGCCCTTTGAAGTGGTAGCGGTTACGATGTCGGTGCTGATTCTTGGATTTGTGTCGATGGACGGCGAGTCTCACTGGATGGAAGGCGTGATGCTGGTTGGCGTCTATGCGATGCTAGCGATCGCTTTCTACTTCCTTCCGGCGTGACCATGCATTTCGTATCTCGTGAAGCGTGAAGCGCAGGACAGAGAAGGATGGCGTTTTTACATCAATGTTTGCGAGATGCGAGGTACGCTTCACGGAAGTCGGAAAGCCTGCTTGCAGGCTCTCACACTTTGTCCATATCGATGACTTCGGTCGCATCCCACAGGTTCATCGACTCGGCTTCAGCTAAATCTTTCTCGCGATCAGTTTCGGTTTCTTCCCCGAACCCTTTCGGTTGAGGCGTAGAGTCGCTGCTCAGGTGGGCAGAATCCGATGCCGGATCCGGCGGTGGGATTGTGCGGCGTCGCTTCTTCGATGGGTCCATGTTTACCGGCATGACGATCCCTCCACAATGTTCGATAGTTTCCTGCCGGATCACCTGGCTTGTCAATGTGTTCGTGCGAGAAGGGCGAGACTGGCGGGAGAAGTGAGAAGTTACCCGCCTACGTGGTTGTGTTGGTTACTCAAAACAGTTCGCCCGCGACGGTATCGGCATAACGCCGCCCTAACGCGGTCAGCCGTATTCGATCCGTAGTCGATTCGAGGAGTCCCTGCTCAATGAGCGTATGGATTTTGCTGTGCTGTTCCGAATCGCGTACCCGGTTCAACGGAACACCACGGAGGAGGCGCAGTCCAAAGATGAGCGCATCCTGCTGTTGCTCAAAGTCCGAGAGGTCAGTGCGTTCCGTAATCGGCAGACGGTGTTCCGCCAGCCTATCCACATAGGC
>JABMDE010000003.1:22479-35766 GCA_015904055.1 Nitrospira sp.
TGCTCAAAGTCCGAGAGGTCAGTGCGTTCCGTAATCGGCAGACGGTGTTCCGCCAGCCTATCCACATAGGCCGTCAAATCGGCGACGTTACCGAAGCGGACTCCATTCACATACGACTGGGCGCTTGGGCCAAGACCTAAATAATCCTCGTCGGTCCAGTAGAGCAAGTTGTGGCGGCAGGCGAAGCCGGGCTTGGCATAGTTGGAGATCTCGTATCGAATAAATCCCGCCTCGCTTAGGATGGTTTCTGCCGCCGATTCCATGGCAATCTGGAGCGTGTCATCTATTCTAGGTACAAGATTCAAAGCGAGATTCCTGGAGAGTTTCGTGCCGTCCTCAATAGTTAATGCGTAGCACGAGATATGTGATGGTTTGAGCAAGAGCAGCACGTGAACGGTGTGTGTCCATGATTCGAGCGATTGGCCGGGAAGCCCGTACATGAGATCGAGGCTGATATTGGCAAAACCGGCAGCACGTGCGGCTTCAACAGCGGTTTCCGTGTCCCGCACTCGTCCGGGCCGGCCAATCTGGGCAAAGTCCTGTTCATCCATGGATTCTGCGCCAAAACTGATACGGGTGAATCCGGCATCCGCGAGAATTTTCAAATCCGCTGGAGTGACGGTTGAGGGGTGGGCCTCTACCGTAATTTCGGTAGACGCCTGTATTGGCCAGGCGGTTTGCACCAGTTGCAGCAACGAGACCAATTGGGTGGCAGGAAGTGCCGTCGGTGTCCCACCGCCGAAATAGACACTCTGCAACGGGCGGTTCCCGATCGAATCTTGTTGGCGATGGAGTTCAATTTCCTGTGCAAGTGCGAGGTGGAACGTGTCGATACGATCCATGCCCCGATCTGCTCCGGCCACTTCGAGGTAAAAGGCGCAAAAGTGGCAGCGCTGCCGGCAGAAGGGAATGTGCAGGTAGATGCCGATATTGCGCTGGGATTGCATCGTTCACCTGGGAAAAGGCGTAGATACGGAGAAGTCTCGTTCCAGCACCACTTCGATTTCATCCTCCGGAGATTTGCCACGGTTGCGGGTGTGGACGGTCCAGTGAGGTGTCCGCCGCAGCGATTCAAAGACCGCCTTGATCATCTCCGGCTTGATGCGCGTTTCCCAGGCCCGTACCCACGCATGGGAATCGTCGTCGCCTTCGTATTCGTCCGGGAATCGGGCTTCTAGACTGAATCGAAGTGTGAAGGTCTTCTCCTCCTGATACATATGAGTCCTCTCGTTGCGATCCAGCCGATGCAATCGTATAATGCGATTCACGAAAAGGAGTGTGACGATGCCTATCTTCGAATATGTCTGTCGGGAATGCAATCATCGATTCGAGTTGCTGATTCAGGGTTCGACGGAAGCGGCCTGTCCCAAGTGCAATACAACCAGGCTCGACAAGCAGTTTTCCGCTTTTGGAGTCGGAGCCACCGGCGGATGGCCCGTGACAAGCAGCGGTGGATCTTGCGGCAGTTGCGGCGATCCGCGCGGGCCCGGTTCCTGCTCAATGAATTAGCCCACATGGACGAGCCCGGCGACCAGGCGCTGCAGCGCGCGATCTCGGCTATCTTGCAGTCCGATCCTCTAATCAAGCTGCTGCAGCAGGTTCGGTTAGGTCGTATGCAACCTACGGATGCTGGCCTGCGTGCGGTGACCGAGTCGTGGCTGGGTATTTATGAAAAGACGTTGGATACAGCCGGTCTGACTCGATCTAATCTTCGACGAATCAATCCGATGCCTCGGCTCGCAGTGCTCATCGACAGTGGAGTATTGGCGGTCGATCACCCAGGAGTGGCCTCTCTCAAGGCATCCTACGATCGAGTTTTGGCTCGCGCCAGTACAGAATAGGCGTACGATGCGCCTGCTCCCGCTTCTGTTCTTATCAGTTCTGCTTGTCTCGCCGGCCACCTCACAATCTGATGATGTAGCCGAACGTATTCCGCTGAGAACGATTTCTCTTGAACGACTTGATTCGATTCTCCCTCCTGGCACACATCCCTTGATTGAGCGTAAGGCGATTGAAGCATTTCTTGCGGTGTTGGATAGGACTCCTCCCGATTGGGTTGCGGTATACGGCCATGGTCATCATGATCCTGGCCACGATGAGCGGGTATTCAATCTGAACCGGGAACGGGATGCCGCGCGTGAGGGGAATCCGGCTTTGACCCGGCGTGTGGCATTTGTGTGGTCCGGAGAATTGTCTCAATTTGACCAGGAGGCTAAGGGCTATCCCGTGTCGGTCGGACCAGAATTCAATCAGACCAGTTGGGGCATCGTTCGGTTTAAGCCTGAGGAGGCACCTGGCAATCTACGGGTTATGCCGCAGGGTACTCTTGTCGATCCGATCAATCGGCGTCTTGCCGCACAGAAGAAAGTGGAAGTGTTTGTGGTCATGACCGGCGGGCTGATTCCTTCTGAGTCGATTGTCTATGACTTTTCTCATGAGGAGGAGGGGCGTGGTCTGATTATGCCGGTGGTCAGAGTCGAGCGGGTGGATGTTCTTTTAAAGGAGTGGCTAGCGCATTGATTTCCGTAACAGGCATGTCTGCTCTGCACAGATCATTGAACGTCGAGCAGTGAGGGTGCCGAATGCTCGGATTGGTTCCGGGACGTACGACATGAATAGCCTGAAGGCCTGTGGTCGTGGCTGCATCCAGCTCGGATTCGGCATCGGATAGAAATAAAATCTCCTCAGAGTGGAGTCTGAGACAGTCGGCAATGTGTCTGTAGGATGCGGGGTGTATTTTCGACCCTATGCCGGTATCGAAGCAGTGGGAAATCATCGAAGTAAGGTCTCCATCGGTCGTATGGGCAAGCAGGAGCCGCTGCGCCTGTTCAGATCCGGAGGAGTACAGCGCAAGTGTGAGGCTCTCTTGGTGCCAGCGACGGAAGGCAGGCACGACGTCGTCGTATAATTCCGGTATGAACGCGCCGGTTTGGTAGCCCTCTTCCCAGATCATGCCTTGCAGCGCCTTGAGGCCCTGGTGCTTGCGATCTCCTTCCATCCACTGGATAAGGATCCCGGCCAGATTCTCGTATGAAAGCAACACGCCGGATTCTTGCGCAATGGTTTCATGAATCCTGCTGTTGCTCAAAGTCCGAGAGGTCAGTGCGTTCCGTAATCGGCAGACGGTGTTCCGCCAGCCTATCCACATAGGCCGTCAAATCGGCGACGTTGCCGAAGCGGACTCCGTTCACATAAGACTGGGCGCTTGGGCCAAGACCTAAATAATCTTCGTCGGTCCAGTAGAGCAGGTTGTGGCGGCAGGCGAAGCCGGGCTTGGCATAATTGGAGATCTCGTATCGAACAAATCCTGCTTCGGTCAGAATGGTTTCGGCCGCCGATTCCATGTCGATCTGAAGTGCGTCGTCTATCCTGGGCACAAGGTTCATAACCATATTCCTGGCGAGTTTCGTTCCGCCCTCAATAGTTAACGCGTAACACGAGATGTGCGATGGTTTAAGCAAGAGCAGCGCGTGAACGGTGTGTGCCCATGATTCGAGCGATTGGCCGGGAAGCCCGTACATGAGATCGAGGTTGATATTAACAAAACCGGCAGCACGCGCGGCTTCAACGGCGGTTTCCGTGTCCTGCACTCGGCCGGGACGGCCAATCTGGGCAAAGTCCTGTTCGTCCATGGATTCTGCGCCAAAACTGATACGGGTGAATCCGGCATCCGCCAGAGTTTTCAAATCCGCTGGAGTGACGGTCGAGGGGTGGGCCTCCACCGTAATTTCGGCTGACGCCTGTATCGGCCAGGCGGTTCGCACCAGTTGCAGCAGCGAGACCAATTGGGTGGCAGGAAGTGCCGTCGGTGTCCCACCGCCGAAATAGACACTTTGCAACGGGCGGTTCCCGATCGAATCTTGTCGGCGATGGAGTTCGATTTCCTGTGCAAGTGCGAGGTGGAACGCGTCGATACGATCCATCCCACGATCTGTTCCGGCTACTTCGAGGTAAAAGGCGCAAAAGTGGCAGCGCTGCCGGCAGAAGGGAATGTGCAGGTAGATGCCGATGTCGCGCTGGGACTGCATCGTTCACCCGGGGAAAGGCGTAGATACGGAGAAGTTTCGTTCCAGCACCACTTCGATTTCATCCTCTGGAGATTTGCCACGGTTGCGGGTGTGGGCGGTCCAGTGAGGTGTTCGCCGCAGCGATTCAAATACTGCCTTGATCATCTCCGGCTTAATGCGCGTTTCCCAGGCCCGTACCCACGCATGGGCATCGTCGTCGCCTTCGTAATCGTCCGGGAATCGGGCTTCCAGACTGAATCGAAGGGTGAAGGTCTTCTCCTCCTGATACATATGAGTCCTCTCGTTGCGATCCAGCTGATGCAACCGTATAATACGATTCATAAAAAGGAGTGTGACGATGCCTATCTTCGAATATGTCTGTCGGGAATGCAATCATCGATTCGAGGTGCTAATTCAGGGTTCGACGGAAGCGGCCTGTCCCAAGTGCAAGACGACCAGGCTCGACAAGCAGTTTTCCGCCTTTGGAGTTGGAGCCACCGGCGGTTGGCCCGTGACGAGCAGCGGTGGATCTTGCGGCAGTTGCGGCGATCCGCGCGGGCCTGGTTCCTGTTCGACGAACTGAACGGCCCATGGACGAGCCCGGCGAACAGGCACTGCAACGTGCGATCTCGGCCATTTTGCAGTCCGACCCTCTGATCAAGCTGCTGCAGCAGGTTCGGTTAGGCCGTATGCAACCTACGGATGCTGGCCTGCGTGCGGTGACCGAGTCGTGGCTGGGTATTTATGAAAAGACGTTGGACACAGCCGACCTGACTCGATTCGGTCTTCGACGAGTCGATCCAACGCCGCGACTCGCAGTGCTCATTGACAGTGGAGTGTTGGCAGTCGATCATCCAGGAGTGGCTTCTCTCAAGGCTTCCTACGATCGGGCTATGGCTCGCGCCAGTACAGAATAGGCGTACGATGCGCCTGCTCCCGTTTCTGTTCTTATCGGTTCTGCTTGTCTCACCAGCCATCTCACGATCTGATGATGTAGCTGAACGTAATCCGCTGAGAACGATTCCTCTCGAACAGCTTGACTCGATTCTCCCTCCTGGCACACATTCCTTGATTGAGCGGAAGGCGATTGAAGCATTTCTTGCGGTGTTGGATGGGACTCCTCACGATTGGACTGTGGTATACGGCCATGGTCATCATGATCCCGGTCACGATGAGCGGGTATTCAATCTGAACCGGGAACGGGATGCCGCGCGTGAGGGGAATCCGGCTCTGACCCAGCGTGTGGCATTTGTGTGGTCCGGAGAATTGTCTCAATTTGACCAGGAGGCCAAGGGCTATCCAGTGTCGGTCGGACCAGAATTCAATCAGACCAGTTGGGGCATCGTTCGCTTTAAGCCTGAGGAGGCACCTGGGGCCAATCGGGACAACAATGCGCCGGCGATGGAGTGGGTGTGAAGGACCGCGCCGATGGTCTTTCTGCGGTAGAGCATCAGATGCAGGAGGGTCTCTGCGGATGGGCGTAACGGACTTCCATCCACCGGACGTCCCTCACCATCCACCGCCAGGACGGAGTCGGCATCGAGCCGTTCTTTATCGATGCCGGACATGGTAATGGCGCAGATTGCCGGCGCGGCTTCATCGGGCAAGCGAACGCTGTAGTTGGTGCTTGTTGCCGGCGCCCAGCCCATTCGTGCCGCCCAGCGGGCAGTGTCGGCAACCTGGTCTGCGTATCGCTTGAAGTCGCTGAATGTGTCCATGCATACACCGTGTGACGCGGATCTCGTGAAGGGTGAAGCGCAGGACGGAAAGCGCGCCGGTTCCTCTTTGTTTGCGAGATACGAGAGATGCTTCACGAACGACGAGTATAAGATATGTGATGCATAGTAGGGGGAAAGACCGTGAAGGCGCTACTGGCTGATCCGCCAGGTAGAGATTGGGACAGTATCCGTTTCAGTGTGATTGCAGGCCGGAATAACCAATTAAAACACGTCTTTCACACAGCGGAAGCCGATACCACTGGCGCGGTCGGTGGGGTAGCCATAGTCACGGTCTGAGGTACGGAGGTTTCTCGCCGGTTTGAGCCAGGATCCGCCGCGTACGACCTTGAGAAGCTGTCCGTTGGGCCCTTGCGGGTTGGAGAGTGGGGCGTTGAGGTAGGAATAGGGTTCGTACCAGTCCTGGACCCATTCTGAGGCGTTTCCCGCCATGTCGAGGAGGCCGTAAGGACTGGCCCCACCCGGCAAGCTGCCGACGGGCAGGGTGAGCACTTCGCCCCGGAGTCCCAGTTTATGGGAGATGCGCGCGCCCTCGCCGGTTACCCAGAAGGCGTTCCATTCCTCTCCGTCTTTGAATTCAACTGTGCGGCCGGCCCAGTAGCTGGCGCTGTTTGCTCGCGTGATATCCCAGTCGTTGCCCCAGGGGTAGCGGCGGCCGTCGGCGCCACGCGCGGCCTTTTCCCATTCCGCTTCGGTCGGGAGCCGTTTGCTTTGCCACCGGCAGTAGGCGACGGCGTCCTCCCAGCTGACGTTGACGACCGGATGTTCTTCGCTGCCGGGGAACGGGATGCCGTGGAACCACAACCTGAATTCCAGTTTTTGGTGGCTCGGCGCCGGATGTCCGGTGGTGGTCACAAATTCCTGGTAGCGGGCATTAGTGACTTCGTGGCGGTCGATTCGGAAGGAGTCGATGAACACCTTGCGTTGCGGCCGTTCGTCGTCGAAACTGACGCCGTCATCCGGGCTGCCCATGAGGAATTCTCCGGCAGGAATCATGACCATGTCATCTGGAATCTCGGCGCTGATTGCTGACGGCTGATGGCCGAGAGCCAACAGCACGCAGGAGAGGGTTGCAACGAACACAGGAGCAGGAGCAATCCGAGGGATCACGGTTTCTTGATCCCGCACGCCTTGGCGACGGCATCGCGGTAGTGGAGCCAATAGGTCAGGCTTTTCTTGAGCTGGGTGAGAACCGATGGTCTCAACGACGGCGCGGTGTAATTGACCACCATGTCATAGGCGTCATGGCGATGTCCTGCCTCGACCAACTGATGGGCACGGATCAGATCCATGTGGTCGGGTGAAAGGCTATGGTGGCGGACGAGCGGATGGTTCCGGATGACCGCTTCGATATCTTCCGCACTTTTAGGTTCGGACGGTTGATGGATTTCTTTCCGGTCCTTCACGCTGCCTTCGACGAAGATCGTCAGTGTGGCGGCGCCAATCACCCAATGGCGATGGTCCGACATCCGGTCGAGCCACGCTCGGTAGGTGCGGCTGGCCGGTAACAGACGAGCCCGCTCAAAGTCATCAGGGTTGAATCCCAGTCCCTCCATCATGGAGAGAAAGAGTGCGGGGTGGGAAATTCCCAGAGAGAGGCCCCCGGTATCTTCCTCGTAGATATTTTCGGCCAGCATGCGACGGGCCGGAGCGGGAGGATTTTTCCCATGGATACGGGCGAGAAAGACGGGAAAGTCTCTCACGTAGACGGCATATTCCTGTTGGAAGTGAATCTGTAACTGTTCTTTCGTGAGGGTGCCGGTGGCGAAGTGATCCCAGGCCCAGTGGTGCTTTCCGTCCATGATGCGAAGGAGGGCGTCGAGAAACTTTGAGTTCGTCATCTGCGTAGCCATCGTCTCTTGCCTTCTTGAGCGGTGCGTCGCTACAATTCGCGGACACAATATAGGAGTGAATCAATGAATCCGATTACGGTCCAAAATCCCGATGAGATCCTCAATGTATTAGCTGAGGTGACGCTCCGTGGAGCGGGGTTTACTACTGAATCCCTTCTTGATTATGTCCTGGAAGAAGGGTTTACGGAACCGATTTTCCTGAACGCCAGCGGCGAAGATCCGACAGCCTTTTTCAAAGGCCAGCCGAATGCCTGGGCGATCTACCAGGTGCGCGAATGGAAGCGGGTACTCACCATTTCAGGCGGTCCCGGTCAGGAGCGGCGCGCGCGTATCACCGAAACGCCATAATCAATCCAGAGTCTAAAGGGAGAGGTCGAAAAGTGCAATCAGATGAACGGCTTTTCGATCGACTGAGAAGACGATTGTCGATGGGGTGAGCATGCGGATGATTCATCTCATCACGACCCAGGATGTGGGCGAGTTAGCCATCATCAAGAGCCTGCTCGACGGCAACCGTATCACCTCTGTTATTCACGGCGAGCATATGAGCAGCCTGTATCCGGGAGTGCCGTTCTTTGTCAGCCGTGTGATGGTGGATGTGTCAGATCAAGCTCGTGCCGAAATCTTGCTCAGCCGGCTCAGGCTTTCTATTCGAGAAGCGTCAGTCTAACCCGCAGTATTCAGAAGAATCGTCCCGATCACGCGCGAGAGGCCGGTTGGTATCAGCCATGGTCGTCAGGCTGCTAGGGCTCAATCTTGGGGTGAGGCTTCCCTGCAGGGAAGTCGCCTGGCCGGCGTTCGCTTGCTCCTTCGTACCATCCCCCGACGAGTGTGCTTTCCTCAAAATATAAATAGCGATGCCGGATGACGGACGTGCTCTCCCAGTCTTCAAAAATCCATTCCTCTTGCCGGATCCCGTCTTTGGTGAAGGTGGTATGGATCGTCTGCGGCCCGCCCCAGGATTTTAGAACCTGGTCCTTCGTCATGCCCACCATGACACGATGCTGGTCGATATGCTGCTGAAAGTCCGGGTCACGCAGCTGGGCAATCATCGGCCAGAGCACCATCATCAGGGCAAAAATGACCAGTGCTGCATAGATGATGATCCGCACCGGTCGGCGTCGAATAAACGACTCCTCCTCGGGTTGCGGTTCAAGCAGGGCGGGCTCACGGTTGGGTGTCTCGGTAGTCATAATGTGCTCGGAACCGGTTTGACAGGTCCCTGGAAGCGGCGAATGCTAACAGGGGGGGGGAAGGGGCGTCAAGAATCGGCACATTTCGTGAAAACGATTCCCTATAGAAGGCGAGGCTGTATACTCATTCGTAATCGTGTGTGGACTGGGCGAGTGAGGTGGGTGATGAAAAATCAGGTTACGGTACAACAATATTGTCGTGCGCTGTTGGTCTGTGTCTTCGTCTGTGGGCTGGTCTTGTGGCAGGGAGGGCTCTCGGACGCCTCTGCCGGTGCCATCTATTCGTACATCGATGACAAGGGAAATGCTGTCTATACCGACAAGCTGGAAACGATTCCGGAGAAATACCGGGCAAAGGTGAAGGTTCAGCAGCTGTCTGACCCGGAGTCAAAAGTCTCTTCAACTTTTCAATCGATTCAGCAGACGATCAAAGACCGGGTGAAGGCGATCGGATCGAAGGGGACTTCAGGGGCACCGGATCTGAATGTACGCAATTTGGGTCAGGAGACAATTCTCAACTATGCCGGGGCGGCAGCGGTCTTTTTACTTCTGGTCATGTACTTCAGTAAAAACAGTCCTATGATACGGTTGTTGGCGTTGGGCTTATTGTTTGTTCTGGGGGTTGGCACCCCCGTGCTTATTTATACGAGTGCCGGCGGCTCGCTTGATGTCATGAAAGAGAAGGTCACCGTCACCGGACAAGCCCAGCAGAACCGTCTCCATCAAGCTCCATAATCACGCTCCTTCCTTCGGCTGAATTCACACTGCCAGTAGTCTATTCCGCGTATTTCGGCACAGGAATAGTCTTGGCCGGAGAAGCCGGTATGGCGGATTGGCGGATGAATTCGCCGGAGTACGGGTTGAGGATGGGTTCATGGGTATGCCGCTGCCGTTGGGTAACCAGTTGCAGGCTTTGAGCGCCGATTTCGATTCGGTCGATTAATACAGACCGTGTCAGACGATCGGGAAGTCCTTGCATCGAAAACAATTGGTAACTCAACAGCCAATCCAGCCGGTCTTTCTCCTGTTCCCTGATAATGAATCGGGCTTCCGGTGAAGGCGCTCCTTTAAAGAGCAATACCCAGATATTGGAGCGGAAGGCGGGGCTGGCCTGCTCTGCAGACGGGCGAAACTCTGGAATCAATGACGGCAGCTGGTCGATCGGCATGGGTGGGGACAATTCAATATCCACCAGGCGTACGAACAGGAGCCGGTCCTCGCTCTCATTGCCCGGGTCGGACGTATAACTGAATGAATAGCGGATCGCCGTGCCGTTGCGTGTGAATGTATAGACATCTTCTCCGTTTTCCGGAGAGACCAACTTGCTGAAATAACTCGACCAGTCGGTGATTGGATAGTAGGTGAAGATGCGCAGTGCGGATTTGCGGTCGCGCACCGCCTGGGGGCGACCCATCTTTGCATGCAGCTCTGCCTGGGTCAGGCCAAGAAAACCGTCTTCAAAGTAGGGCGCGGCGTCGAGATCCGGCGGACAGAGCCAACACAATACGATCAGGAGTATGGTGGTGAGATTCGCCGGCCCGACGATGTAAGAACGAATCAGTGCAGCAGCCATGATAGGCGGGGATGGTATCGGCGGGTCCAAATCGATGTCAAGAAGACTGCTGCTGCCGGGTTTGCGGTGCAGCAGGCAGCCGGTATGATCTCAATCCATGTGTCCAATAATCATGCCGGGTGATCGTTGCTGAAAGGCCTTGCGGCAACTGACGCGCTCCAGTTAGGATCGCACGCGATATCGTCTTGCAGGGAAAGGTTTTTTATCGATGACCGTTGCCCATACGCATCGCAGTCTTGAACAGCTTCTTCCTGAGCGCATTGTAATCCTCGATGGCGCGATGGGGACGATGATCCAGCAGCGCAAGCTGGACGAAGCCGCGTTCCGCGGCGAGCGGTTTCAGGATTGGAAGAAAGATCTCAAAGGTCACAATGATCTGTTGAACCTGACTCAGCCGGCGATTATCGAAGACATTCATCGGCTATACCTGGAAGCCGGAGCCGATATCGTTGAAACCAACACGTTCAATTCTCAGTCGATCTCATTGGCGGACTACCACATGGGGTCTCTGGGTTATGAATTGTCCAGGGCGGGAGCGGAGTGTGCCAGACGGGCGGTCGAGAAGGTTCACGCGGCACAACCGGGGCGACAGTGTTTTGTCGCCGGAGCGATCGGGCCGACCACCAAGACGTCGTCAATTTCAACAGACGTCAACAACCCTGCGGCCCGTGGAACGATCTATGAAGAACTCGTGACGGCCTATGGTGAGCAGGTACGCGGATTGCTGGACGGCGGGGCCGATCTGCTACTCGTGGAGACGATCTTCGATACGTTGAACGCAAAAGCGGCATTTTTCGCAATCCAACAGGCATTTGCATCCGGCGCCCGGCCTGTGCCGGTCATGGCATCGGTCACGTTTATCCAAGCGGGGAGCAACCGAGGCGTGACAGGGCAGACGGTCGAGGCGTTCTGGAACTCCATTTCCCATGTGCCACTCTTAAGTGTGGGCATGAATTGCGCGCTCGGGCCCAAAGAGATGCGCCCGTTGATTGAAGAGTTATCACGCATTGCGCCGATCTATCTGAGCGCCCACCCGAATGCCGGATTGCCGAACCCGTTATTGCCGACCGGGTTTCCTGAAACTCCGGACAGTCTGGCGCCCCAGCTGCGTGAGTGGGCGCAGAACGGGTGGCTCAATATTGTCGGTGGCTGTTGCGGAACCACGCCGGCCCATATCAAGTCGATTGCGGAGGCGGTGCGGGATATCAGGCCGAGAACGATTCCGGCGGTAGATTCCTACACACGGCTGAGCGGCTTGGAAGCGGTCACGGTCCGTCCGGATTCCAATTTTGTAAACATCGGCGAGCGAACCAATGTCACCGGGTCACCGGCCTTCGCGAAACTCATCCTGGCCGGCGACTACGAATCCGCGCTCTCCGTGGCACGCCAGCAGGTCGAAGGCGGCGCGCAGATCATCGACATCAACATGGATGAGGGCATGCTGGACTCCAATGCGGCGATGGAGAAGTTTCTGCGTCTCGTCTCGTCGGAACCCGATATCTGCAAAGTGCCGATCATGGTTGATAGTTCCAAGTGGGAAGTGCTGGAAACAGGGTTGCGGAATATTCAGGGCAAAGCCGTCGTCAACAGCATCAGTTTGAAGGAAGGCGAGCAGAAGTTCGTTGAGCAGGCCACGCTCGTGCGCCGGTACGGCGCGGCGGTCGTGGTGATGGCGTTCGATGAAAAGGGACAGGCGGATACGCTGGAGCGGAAGAAAGAGATCTGTGCACGATCCTATCGTATCCTGACCGAACGGGTCGGGTGTCCGCCCGAGGACATCATCTTCGATCCCAACATTTTGACCGTGGCGACCGGAATCGAAGAACATAACGGGTACGCGCTCAATTTTATTGAGGCGACACGCTGGATCAAGCAGAACCTGCCCGGAGCCAAGGTCAGCGGCGGTATCAGCAATATCTCCTTTTCGTTCCGCGGGAACAACGTGGTGCGCGAAGCGATGCATTCGGCATTTCTCTACCATGCGATCAGAGCCGGGCTGGACATGGGCATTGTGAATGCCGGGCAGCTTGCCGTCTATGAGGAGATTCCCAAAGACCTGCTCGAGCTGGTGGAGGATGTGTTACTGAACCGGAGGCCCGATGCCACCGAACGGCTGGTGACGTTTGCCGAGACGGTAAAGCAAAAGGGGAAAGCCGCGGTCAAGGACGACGAATGGCGTCAGGGCACGGTCGAAGATCGTCTGTCCCATGCGCTGGTGAAGGGCATCACGGACTATATCGATCAGGATGCGGAAGAGGCCCGGCAGAAGTATCAGAAGCCGCTGGCGGTGATTGAAGGGCCGCTGATGGCCGGGATGAATGTCGTCGGCGATCTGTTCGGTTCCGGCAAGATGTTTCTGCCTCAAGTGGTCAAGAGTGCGCGTGTGATGAAGAAGGCCGTCGCCTACCTCATGCCGTTTATGGAGGAAGAGAAACAACGCCTGGGCAATTACCGGTCGCAAGGCAAGGTGCTGCTAGCGAAGCGACGGTGAAAGGCGATGTGCACGATATCGGGAAAAACATCGTCGGGGTCGTGCTCGGCTGTAACAACTATGAGGTCATCGATCTCGGGGTGATGGTGCCGTGCGAAAAGATTCTGGCTGCGGCGCGTGAACAGAATGCCGATATTGTGGGTTTAAGTGGTTTGATTACCCCATCGCTTGATGAAATGGTGCATGTGGCCAAAGAAATGACACGTGAGGGGTTTGCGGTGCCGTTGCTCATCGGGGGCGCGACGACGAGTAAAGCCCATACGGCGGTCAAGATCGCGCCGTCGTATGAGCCTGCGGTGGTGCATGTGCTGGACGCGTCGCGGGCCGTCGGTGTCGTCGGCAGCCTGGTGAACGAAGCGAAGAAGCCGGGTTTTGTCGGCCAGATCCGGGAAGACTATGCCCGGATGCGTCAGGCGCATCAAGACCGAAGCAGC
>JABMDE010000030.1:0-13298 GCA_015904055.1 Nitrospira sp.
TTTACGCAGCTTGCCGCACGGTTGCGCTCGACACGGTCTCTTGGGTAAGAACATATCGCACACAGCCTTGGATTTCACAGAGCCATCGACCGACTATGATGCATCGTAACCATCTCATCCTGAGCATTGCGGCCGCCTGTTTTCTTGTCATCTTTGTCATTGAAGAGTTTGCGCCTGCCAACGTCGTGGGCGCCTATGGCTATGTGCTGCCGATTTTGCTGGTCGCCATCCTTCGAAACCGAGCGCTGATGCTGGTGACGGTGCTGGCGTGTGTCGCTGCAACCTATTCAGGTCTGTTGCAGCCGACCAAGCCTGGGCGGTTTCAGGCGGCGGTCATTAATCGGAGTGTTGTTGCCGGGATGTTGCTGCTGGTCGCATATCTGGGCATACGTTGGGAGGAACGCAAAGCCCGCGAGGCGGAGACGCGAGCGGCGCTGGCGCAAGAGACGGAAAATCTTCTGAAGGCCAATGCGCAGCTCGTCGAGGCGAAGGATCGGCTCAACCGGTCTGAACGGCTGGCTGCGGTAGGCCAATTGGTGGCGTCGGTGGCGCATGAGGTCGGGACGCCCTTGCATTCGATCGCCTGGCATGTGCAAGCGCTGGCCGAGGAGCCGGCCTTGACGTCTGATATGAGGAAGCGGGTGACCGTTATTGATGAGCAGCTGACGCGAGTGGTGCGAATTATTCAGGATTTGTTGTCCTCGACGCGGCCTCGCCAGCCTCAACCCAAGTGGCTGCCGGTGAAACAGGTGATCAATCCTGTGGCCGCACTCATGGAGCCGGCCTTCCATGCGAAAGAAATCGTATTAACGGTGGTGATTCCTGAGCACCTTCCTCTCGCCTGGGCCGATGCAGAAAAAATGCATCAAGTGCTGGTCAATCTCTTGGCCAACGCCTTAGCCGCCACACCGCCTCATGGAATCGTGACGGTTTCAGTGGAAAGCCGCCCGGTTTTGCCGGATGAATTTGAGCGAGGCCGCCGTGTGGCCGAGGCGATGTCGCCGCTGGTTATTGCGATTGCCGTGCAGGATACGGGATGCGGTATGCCGGAAGCCGATGCCCAGAAAGCCTTTGAGCCGTTTTTCACCACGAAGGCGGTTGGCAAGGGGACCGGCCTAGGGTTATTCTTGAGCCGCGAAACGGTTGTGGCCCATGGGGGTGAGCTTTTGATCAAGAGTGAGATGGGACGCGGTACCACCGTGACGATGACGTTGCCCGGATTGCAGACTGAGCCGGCGGTGACAGCATGAGGGGATCGATGCATACGGCGACTATTCTTGTAGCCGACGACGACGCGGTTGCGCGTGAACTCTTGGCCGATGCCTTGAAGCAGGAAGGCTATGCGGTTGAGGCATTTCAGAGCGGAGAAGAGGTCATCGCTCGCGGGCGCCAGGGGCGTGTGGATCTGGTACTGACCGATATCCGCATGGGCGCGGTCGATGGACTGACGGTCTTGCGGGAATTCAAGCGGATGAGTCCTGATACCGCGGTGGTGGTGTTGACGGCATTCGGGTCACTGGAAGGCGCAATCGAAGCGATCAAACAAGGGGCGTACGACTATCTGGCGAAGCCGTTCAAAAAAGAGGAAATCAAACTCGTCGTGCACCGGAGCCTCGATCATTGCCATCTGGTACGGGAGAACGCTCGATTTCGCGAGGAACTCAAGGGCAAGAGTAAAGGAATGGATGAGTGGTCGCCGCTGGTGGGCAGCAGTCCGGCGATGCTTGAAGTGTATAAGTTGGTCGCCCGGGTGACCGACAGCAAGAGTACGGTGTTGCTGCAAGGAGAAAGTGGAACCGGAAAAGAACTGATTGCGCGGGCGATCCATGCGAATGGGCCTCGCCGGGACAAGCCGTTCATTCCGGTCAACTGCGGTGCGCTGCCGGATACGCTGTTGGAGTCAGAAATGTTCGGGTATGAGAAGGGTGCGTTTACCGGCGCAGTCGGCATGAAAGCCGGGCTATTCGAAGCTGCGAACGGCGGCACCCTGTTTTTAGACGAAATCGGAGAGCTTGGTCCGGCATTACAGGTCAAGCTGCTGCGCGTCATGCAGGACCAGGAAGTGCGTCGTGTCGGCGGCACGGGATCGGTCAAGGTGGACGTGCGGATCATTACGGCGACGAACCGAAATTTGGAGCAGTACGTCAAGGAAGGAAAGTTCCGTGATGACCTCTACTATCGGTTGAATGTCGTCCGGATTACCCTGCCTTCGTTGGTGGAGCGCCGGGAAGATATTCCGATGTTGGCGCACCATTTTCTCCAGAAGGCGTCATCCGGAGGGCCGAGTGTCGTTCGAGGGCTGCTTCCGGAAACCATTGCCGTGCTCACGCAATACCGGTGGCCTGGTAATGTGCGGGAGCTTGAGAATGCGATCGAACGGGCGGTGTCCTTGAGTCATGGACCGCTCGTGACACCGGAAGATTTACCTGAGGCGGTGCGCCAGGGCTCTCACGATGAGGGAGACCGGAAGTTATCCCAAGAGGATTCGACGCATGATGCCTATCTGACGTTGGAGGAAGTGGAGAAACGGCACTTGATTCGTGTGCTGAAAGAGACGAAGGGGAATAAAGTCAAAGCCGCAAAAATTCTAGGAATCGATAGGCGCACGCTCTATCGCATGGCGGAACGGTTTGGTCTGGACATCGGCGAAGAGGCTGAAGGGACAGAAAAGGAACCTGCGTAGTGTCACGCAACAGCAGCCACAGGCTGATGGCCTGTGGCTGCTACAGAGCGGCGTTATTGCAATTTGAAGAAGGATTGTGTCGTGTACGGGTGCGACACGATCTTCAACTTATTCTTGATCAGGCGGAGTTGATTTTCAGAGGTTTCGGGGTACGGGGTCTTGATAGGGCCATAGCTGTCAAACAACGTGCGCTTGCCTTCTGCCAGCACATTCAGGGTGAGCTGAGTCGTCTGGCCATCCCCCGGTGTGACTGTGGCTTCAACGCGGCTCTTGACGACGCCCCAGCAACAGCGGTACAGACTTTCTATCCCGCCATTTTCCTCGCGATACCCTGTTGTCACTGTTGTGTTGTCTTTCCAGACGATATTCTGATAGCCGCTCGTGGTCAGGACCTGCGTGACGGCTTGTTTGACTTGGTCCGGTGGAGCCGCGAGCTTGGCTTGAATAGCATCAGGGCGCGGAGCCTGTGAGGCGCAGCCCAGTCCTGTCAGTAGCAGTACGGACACAAGAGCCCATCCAGTCTGTCGCATCATCGTGCACCTCCGTGGGATCATCGCGTTAGACTCTCCGCCAGTTTGTACACCATATGGGTATCAGTCTGAACCACGCCTTCAATGCCATGAAGTCGGGTCAAGACCAGCTGCGTCAAGGCGTCTTGATCTGCAATCTCCGCCACCGCAATAATATCGGGTTTTCCCCAACAGGGATCGATGCTCTTGATCTCCTTGATTTGCGCCAAGGATTTTACAACGGAAGATGTCTGCCCCGGCTGCACATTGATCATGATATACGCACGATCAAACATCAGGGAGAGTCCCGTTTCAGGCGCATGAATCGTATGGGGGACGGTTGCTGACGCCATGTCGCTGTCACTATAGCGAAGTAGCGGAACTGCTGTCAACGGAGGCTTTGGCTTGGAACGGGAAGGCGGAAACGGGGGCACGGATTTCTTGAGTTTTGGTTTTTCCATGGGTTCACTCTGGGTTTACTTCGGTGCGACAAGCACTTCGACGTTATAGCGGTCGCTGATGCGGGTTAAGTCTGTTTCAAGTCGTTTGGGGCTCCCAATACGGCCTTCTGGATCGTACACAAAGCAAAAAAGAGTGGTGCATTTGTTACGGGCTGAGTAGAAGGCCGAATCTGTTGAGACTTGCTCGGCAATGTCCTTCGTGGTCATGCCGGATCTGGTCTTTTTTGCCACGATCGCAATCTGTTCCCTGTTCAGGAGGATCGTGGTTCGAGGGAGGCTTCCCGCATAAGGCGGTGTCCATTCGTCTGTTCCAACCTCATCGAATTCCATCTTTAATAGAGCGCGCAAGAGGTCTTGCAAGTCGTAGTCGTCTTCGATCTCGACTGTTGGTCGGGAGTCTTTTCTGAGGCGCAATTGCCGTGCAACGGCATGCAGCCGAAGACAGACTTTTCGGACAAGCTTGAGTGTTTCTTGCTCAGACAGAGATGGGAATGGCGGCATATCAAGCGTGTCGAAGGCCGTCATTGATGACGTAGATACGGGTGGTGTGGGCACAGGCGAATGTGTCGGTTGCTCTGGGACGGGACGTATTTCTTGGGTTGAGGAAACCGCCTGGGCCTGGGCCGGTACGCTGGCTGGTGCCGGAGGTGGCACACTGGCCGATGGTGTTTGAACGGGATGAATTTCTTGGGTTGAGGAAACCGCCGGGGCCTGGGCTGGTACGCTGATTGTTGCCGGAGGTGTCACATTGGCCGATGGTGTTTGAACGGGATGAATTTCTTGGGTTGAGGAATGGGGTGTCACGCTGGTTGTTGCCGGAGGTGGCACGCTGGCCGATAGTGTTGGAGCGGGACGAATTTCTTGGGTCGAGGAAACCGCCGGGGCCTGAGGCGTCACGCTGGCTGGTGCCGGAGGTGGCACATTGGCCGATGGCGTTTGAACGGGACGAATTTCTTGGGTTGAGGAAACCGCCGGGGCCTGGGGCGTCACGCTGGCTGGTGCCGGAGGTGGCACACTGGCCGATGGTGTTGGAGTCTGGCGTACTTCTTGGGTTGAAGAGTAGACCGGCGCCGTAGTTGTCGCGACTGGCTTGAGTGGGGGTGCTATTGGTTGAGTGGTTGAAGCTGTGGTTGATCGGTGCGGCGCCGCGGGAGTAGTCGGTGTATGAGGCACAGGTTGAGCGATTGTCTTCTGTGTGGTTGGTTGAACCAGCCGCATTTGTGCAGTGGTTGAGGGATGTATCTTTTGGGTTTCCCGAACGACGATCGGCGGCGGCTTGATCCCTTGGAGTTCCAACTTCTTGTCCTCCAAGGTACGTATCAGGCCCTTGACCGCGGCAATGCTGTGGGCCGCTTCCGTTTTGCTTGACGTGCGAAGCTTATAATTGCGATAGGCCTGAAACTCTTGAGATCGTTCTCCAAACACGCGTTTGACGCATTCGCGGAACTGTAATTCAGCCTTGCTCCTGGCGGCATCGCGATAGGGGAATCCCTCTTGGCTGAAATCGTTGATCGCAGCGAGGACTTCCTGAAGCTTGCTCGTCCCGGTTTCGATTTCTTCGAGAGAGATCGGTTTGGGCTGAATCTGAATGTTGTCTGCTGCGCGTGTACGTGCCATAGCGGTGTGGGGAAAGTGTAGCGATGCCCGGGCTTTATCCCGAGGTTCACCAGCGATTTTCTGGTGATGCTGGCAATGAGAGGGGCTCCGATATCTAACAACACGTCTACTGACGACTGATCGATGTCACGGATTTCCGTGACGGTGGCTTCTAATAGGTTCAGTACGCTGGTCGGTGAAGTGATTCGACCTACGACGAGGCTGACGTCGTTGGACAGAATGTGGACACGCACGGATTGTCCGATGTCGACCGACCGAAGCGGCACAAAGAGGGTGTGTTCGTTGAAAGCGAGCTGTGTGAGGCCATATTGCGGGTCGTGTCCTGCTACCTGAGCGTCTAAGACGGCGCCGACACGAGGCGATCCGAAACTCCCTCGAAACTCCAGAGACGTCAGGATGTCATTCAACCTGCCGATTCCTGCGACCCTCCCTGCTTGTAGCAGAACAACCCGGTCAGCCAGTTGGAGAATTTCGCTCATGGCATGACTGACGTAGATCACCGGAATCGCCAGTTCCTCATGCAACCGACGGATGAACGGAAGGAGTTCCTGCTTTCGCTGAATATCGAGGGAGGCCAACGGCTCATCCATCAAGAGCAATCTGGGGCTTGTCAGGAGTGCCCGACCGATTGCCGTGCGTTGCTGCTCGCCGCCGGAGAGGTGATGAATGCGGCGTTCAAGTAAATGTCCGATGTCCAGAATTTTAACGACCTGTTCGACCGCAATGCGCCGTTCCTCCGAGCGAATGCGGTTGTACCCATACAGAAGATTCGAACGGACATTGTAGTGGGGGAACAATCGAGGTTCCTGGAATACGTATCCGATCGGTCTGTTGTGGAGCGGCCGGCACAGGTCTCTTGTCTCGTCTTGCCATATGTCGTCGCCGAACTGCATGAATCCGCCGGAGGCCCGCTCCAAGCCAGCCAGGCATCGCAGCAACGTTGTTTTTCCAGAGCCTGAGGGGCCGAAGAGCACGGTGATGCCCGATGCCGGCATATCCAGATCGACATGGAAGTGGAAGCTCGGATAGTGAAGGTCAAATCGCGCAATCAAGCGGTTCATGATACGTGTATGGGGAATCGGCGGTTTGCAATGTAGACCGCCAGCAGGACTAGAAACGAAAACATCAGCATGGCAGCCGATATCATGTGCGCATGGCCGTATTCCATAACTTCAACGTGTTCGAAGATCGTGGTGGACAGCACACGTGTCTGCCCGGGTATCGATCCCCCGACCATGAGGACCACGCCAAACTCCCCAACGGTATGGGCGAATCCAAGCACGATCGCGCTGATGTAGCCCCGTAACGCCATCGGGGATAGCACGGTCAGAAAGGCATCCAGCTTGGAGGCACGCAGCGACCAGGCTGCTTCAAGCGGTGCGTTGCCGACGGCTTCAAACGCGCCTTGAAGTGGCTGTATCACAAACGGCATGGAATAAAAGACTGAGGCAATGACGAGTCCGGTGAAGGTGAATGCCAAATTGACATTTGCCAATTGGCCGAGCGGTCCATAGGGGCCGAGCGTGATGAGGATGTAAAACCCAAGGACTGTGGGAGGCAGCACGATCGGCAGCGCGACCAGCGCTTCTATGACCGGTCTGAACGGAGAGCGGGTATGGGCCAGCCACCACGCGAGCGGCGTCCCTACGATGAGCAGAACAATCACCGTCGATGTGGCCAGCCGCAAGGTGACCCACAGGGCACTCATGTCCATCTCCATCATGTTTTTATCTCTGGTTCCTCTGGATCGCCAGTTACTTCAGTCCATATCCATAACGTTCAATGATCGCTTTAGCCTGAAGTCCGCCCATAAATTCCATGAGCGCTTTAGCTGCCGGGTTGTCTTTTCCCTTTGTCAGCAAGATCATGTCTTGCCGAATCGGTTCATGTAGGTCAGCTGGCACATCCCAGTGAGCGCCCTTTCCCTTGAGCTTCGGGTCTAAGACTTGAGACAGGGCGACAAATCCCAGTTCGGCATTGCCGGATTCGATGAAACCCATGGTCTGTCCCAGGTTCTCTCCTGTCACGATCCGAGGCTGGAGTGTTTCCCAGATCCCCAGTTTCCGCATTGTTTGCATCGCGGCGGTTCCATACGGAGCGGTCTTGGGATTGGCAATGGCCAGATGCTTGAAGTACTGAGAGTTGAGCGTGTCGGCACCTTTCAGCAAAGAGGGGGTAGGGCTCCAGAGGACCAGGCGCCCGACGGCATAGGTGACACGGCTGTCCTTGACTCCCAGCCCTTCCTCTTCCAAGAGTTTCGGCCGTTCGACGTCGGCAGAGAAGAATACGTCGAATGGTGCCCCGTTTTTAATCTGAGAATAGAAGTTCCCGGTCGAGCCTGCTGCAACCTTGACGTTGTGGCCGGTCACTCTTTCAAATTCCAGGGCGACCTCACGGAACGGTGGAACAAAGTTGGCGGCGACGGCCACGATCACCTGCTCGGCTGAAGCCGGGGTGGCAACCGTGCAGATTATGGCGAGCAAGCACCAGGAAAAGATCCGTTGTTTCATGCCTTGCCCTTTCTAGATCCGGACTCGCAGTTGAACATACACATAATCAGAGTCTTTATTCCCTTCCACGGGTAAGCCTGCCGCGGCGGGAAGTCGGTCGAAATGTCGGTGGAAACACAGGCCAAGGCTTCGAAGGTTGCGGCGGACCCGAAGATTTCGGCGGATTTGATTGCTCATGCATGGAAACGCATCACGCTGCGTTCCGACGTGTCAAGTGAGGAGTTTCAACAATTCGTGAGTCACGCACAACGCGCAGGGTTTATGCGCACGACGCCGGATTTGGCACGGCTCATTGAAAGGTTGCAGTGAGATGGAGAGTCGGCTCCCTTCTCCGGAGGTTGTTCCAACAAAACTCGTGCTTGAACAGGTCTCGAAGTGGTTTCGGACCAGTTCATTGCATGTTCAGGCGCTTGACAATGTAACGCTGCGCATTGCTGAAGGAGAGTTCGTGTGTTTGGTCGGCCCAAGCGGGTGCGGCAAATCGACCTTGTTGAACCTGATTGCGGGTCTCGACCGGCCTGATGGTGGAAGTGTGCAAGCAGATGGCCAGCCCATCAGCGGGCCTGGGCCGCACCGATTGATGATGTTCCAGGAGGCCGCGCTGTTTCCCTGGCTCACGGTGCTCGGCAATGTCCTCTTTGGCCTCAAGCTCGTTCACGGACTGAGTGCATCGGAACGTCGCGAGAAAGCCGAGTACTTTTTGGAACTCGTCGGTCTGAAGCGGTTCATGCACTCCAACGTTCATGAGCTGTCAGGCGGCATGAGACAACGAGTGGCGCTGGCTCGATCGCTGGCGCCGAATCCCAGTGTGCTGTTGATGGATGAGCCGTTTGGCGCGCTGGACGCGCTGACTCGCGAACAGCTCTATGGTGATATTCAGCGTATCTGGAGCCAGCACCGAAAGACGATTGTCTTTGTCACCCATAATGTGCGAGAAGCCGTGTGTCTGGGGGATCGAGTCATCCTGTTTTCGCCGAATCCTGGACGAATCAGGGAAGAATTTTCTATTCCACTCCCTCGCCCGCGTGATATCAACAGCGTGGACCTGGCTCGGTACTCAACTGAAATCACCCGTGTACTGAAGGGCTACGTGCAAAACGAGGTTGTGGGATGATCGCACGTTGGACGATAGCCTCCCTCTTTTTTGCGTCGCTGATCGGCCTGTGGCAGCTGGCCGTGAACGCCCAGTTCTGGTCCCCGTTGCTCTTGCCGTCACCGACGAACGTCTTCGTCTATATCTGGTCTGCTGTTGAAGACGGCACCCTGTGGGAAGCCACTCTGGTGACGGTGCGACGCCTTCTCGTCGGATATGGGTTTGGCATTCTCATCGGCCTTCCATTAGGTCTGCTGACGGCGTCCTTCAGATGGTCTCAAGATACGATCGGTGTGCTCGCATTGGGCCTTCAAACACTTCCGAGCGTGTGCTGGGTGCCGTTAGCTCTGCTCTGGTTCGGTCAAACGGAGTCCGCTATGCTGTTTGTGGTGGTGATGGGGACGCTGTGGTCCTTGATCATTGCGACCGATACCGGCGTGCGGACGATTCCGCCGATTTATAGCCGCGCGGCCCGCAGCATGGGATCGTCTGGCTTCCACACCTGGACGCATGTCATTCTGCCTGCCGCGCTTCCGTTTCTTTTAAGCGGCATGAAGCAAGGATGGGCCTTTGCATGGCGGTCCTTAATGGCTGCAGAAATCTATGTGACGATTCTGACTGGGTTCGGTCTCGGGCATCTGCTGCACTATGGCCGAGAGTTGAGCGCGATGGATCAAGTCATCGGTGTGATGATTGTCATTGTTCTCATTGGATTGGCCGTCGATAAAACGCTGTTCGCTCCGATTGAACGATTTCTCCATCGCCGTTGGGGAACCGGGAGATCGTAAGGGGTCGTTCATCACAAGCGGGGAGGGCAGGATGAGGATGCTGCGAGCGAGATGGATGACACCATGGCATCTCTTTGCTGCGCTGACTATCGTGTGTGCGTATGGACCTGCTGCCGTGGCGCAACAATTCGGGACTCCGAAGGGAGACGAAGGCACCCGCATCTTCAAGGCGACGGAACACCCCCACTACAGCGGGCAATTTCATCTGTCAGGTCAGAAGGCAATTTTGATCGGAAGTATGAAGGATGAGGCTCCCTGGGATCACCTCGATTACGCCGGCAAGCGTCTGACCGCAGTGCAGGGCACGATCGACATTGACGTGAATGAACTCACGAACAACGGCCAGGTCGTCGCCGAATTTGTCGAGGGCGGTGACCGGTATCGGATCGTCTTTGACCGGTTCGCCGCGAAAGCTCCGTTCCAGGACGGCGGCATTGCCACGAGGATCTATGAACATGGCGATTCGAACAACGGGGATCCTCTGTATCCGAAGACGTGGTTGTATCTCGGAGGGTGGGGCATAGCGACGATGCACAAGAACGATCAGGTGCTCTTCAAGGACTATGATGCCCATTTTATGGTGATGGAACGGTCCCGCGATCCCAAGACTCACGCAGTGCGTTATCCGACGAAACGGACATTGCCAGGCGGCGAAACCGACCCGGCCGGCATGGAAATCGATCTGTGGGTTCGATCAAAAGAACAGAACACCAAGAATTTCCCCCCGTTTGAAACATTCGTCCATCTCTGCTGGGAAGAAGTCGATCTTTCTGCCGGCGCAAATGCTCGCCGGCAAGAAAGATCGCCGGGTCGCAGCCGGCGACAGAGATTTCTTGCTCCATGGTCTGTCGATCTCGAGAAGGTTTCACGCGGACGGTCGAGTCTGGTTTTCTTCCGAGTGGTTCAACGAGATAGCCATCAGCCGGGATGGTGAAGGACAGTTGCTCGCCCAGTTCGGTGACGGGTCTCACGATTGTCCGCTTTCCAACCATGGAAACTTTGACTCGGACGGGTTGTGATCTCCGCTCTTCAACGCGGGGGAGGCGGCCGATCAGGGTGCCTTCAACGATGTCTTCTGCCTGGGCAAGGCTGAACAGGTCTTCGACGCGGCAGGCGAGTACCGAGGCTAAGCGGAGGGCCACGGCGGTGGTCGGCAAGTACACATTCGATTCGATGGATGAGACAGCCTGGCGCGTGATGCCTGCGCGTGTTGCGAGCTCGGACTGAGATTCTGAGTACGGAGCAAGTTAAGGCAATTGGCAATATGGGAGGTCGGTTTGGTCGAATGCCCTGGTCGTTTCATTAAAATCGAATAGCAATAATACATGACAGATGTCAAGTATTATGGATACTGCGTTGTGGCCTTGAGACGGGTTGTCCGTGGATCGCGGCATCGGCCGGTAGATAGTAGACAAGGCTCTGCTCTGGTCGATAGATATGGTAGAGGTGTTCCACTTCGGTAGGGAAGCCACAAACGTGGGAACCACTATTCAAAATAGAGGAGATCGCCATGACAATGCGCCCGAATCCGTCAACGATGTCCGCACATATCGTGAGAACAGTAATTTTTGCTCTGGTGTGTGCGCTTGCTGTTTCGGCGGAGCAGTTCGGGACTCCGAAGGGAGACGAAGGCGCACGCATCTTCAAGGCGACGGAACACCCTCACTACAGCGGGCAATTTCATCTGTCAGGTCAGAAGGC
Source organism: Nitrospira sp. (assembly GCA_015904055.1). The sequence continues at coordinate 11,363 of JABMDE010000030.1, forward strand.
GATGTTGATCGGAAGCATGAAGGATGAGGTTCCCTGGGATCACCTCGATTACGCCGGGAAGCGTCTGACAGTGGTGCAGGGCACTATCGACATTGACGTGAATGAACTCACGAACAGCGGCCAAGTCGTTGCCGAATTTGTCGAGGGCGCTGACCGATATCGGATCGTCTTTGACCGGTTCGCCGCGAAAGTTCCGTTCCAGGACGGCGGCATTGCGACAAGAATTTATGAACATGGCGATTCGAACAACGGGGATCCCCTGTATCCGAAGACGTGGCTGTATCTTGGAGGGTGGGGCACAGCGACGATGCACAAGAATGATCAGGTCCTCTATAAGGACTATGATGCCCATTTTATGGTGATGGAACGGTCCCGTGATCCTAAGACTCATGAAGTGCGTTATCCGATGAAACGGGCGTTGCCTGGTGGTGAAACCGATCCAGCCGGCATGGAAATAGATCTGTGGGTCCGATCAAAAGAACAGAACATCAAAAATTTTCCCCCGTTTGAAACCTTTGTCCATCTCTGTTGGGAGGAAGTCACGTGGCGGAGCGCGCCATGAAGGTGTCGGCCAAAGCACTTCTCAGTGTGATGTTCGCGGTTTCTTTGGGCGTAGGAACGCTGTCAACTCAAGCGGAGGTTGGGGCTCCCGTGCAGGAGTGGAGCTTCGATCAGGAACAGCCAGGCACCCTTCCGAGCCACTTTTCAATTGAAACCCTGTTCGATGGAAGGCCTGCCGGCGATTGGCAAGTTCTCAGGACTGATCGCGCCAAGAGTCCGCCCAACGTGCTCGCTCAGTTGATGGCCAAAGGAGCGGAGCATGCGTACAAAGTGACGTTGGCCAAGGAAGTTGTTGCGTCCGACCTCAGCCTTCAAGTTTCGTTCTTGCCGATCCAGGGCAATGCGGACATGGGAGGCGGGCTGATCTGGCGGGCGGCCGATGATCGCAATTACTATCTGGCACGGGCCAATCCGCTGGAACAAAACATTCGCGTGTATCGGATCATAAAAGGGTTGCGGCATCTGTTGCAGAGCTTCGATCAGACGATTGATGTCAGGCAGTGGCATCTGCTGCGTGTGACCCATCGCGGATGTCAGATCACGGTGTTCTACGATGACAAGCAGGTCCTGGATCTCTGTGATAAGACTTTCCAGGGTGGGGCGATAGGATTGTGGACAAAATCCGATGCCGTGACGTATTTCGATGATCTTCAGTTGCAGCAGTTGAAATAATTGGGCTCCGACACGATAGAACCGGTTGGATATCGCCCCCTCGCTTCGATACACTGCTCGACGCTCAAGGAGTCATCGATGCAAGACGACCGCATGACCAATTATTACTCTCTGCTGGAACTGTCCATGACTGCCATGGATACGGAGATCAAGAAGGCCTGGCACGAGCAGCTTCAAGTCTGGCATCCGGACCGGTTCACGCATGCCCCTACGTTACACAAAAAATCAGAAGCCCGGACCAAGCTCATCAACCGGGCGTACGAAACGCTGAGCGATCCGACCGCGCGCGCGCGGTACGATGCAATGCTGCAGCCGACGGCGCCTCCGACAACACACACTACCCGGCCGTCCTCTGCGTCGCCCTATGCCTCTACTCCGCCAAGGCAGGCGGCGCCTCAGCCTCGCGAGCGGCGAGGGCCGCAGTCTCCCATCATGCTCGTGAAGCGGGAGCGCGGTACGGTCATGGTTCCGGCTATCCATCTCTACATCGATACCGGAGAACCCCATCCGTACGACTTCAGCGGTTTCACGAGAATCGCCGGGACGATGCGGGAGCCTTTGCCGGTGGGAAACTATGCCGTTGCTGAAATGCCCGAGCTCCTGGCGATCAAATCCCTGAACGTCGAAGTGCTCTATACGATCTTCTCCAACCCTCACGACAACCGTATCGGGTTTCTCCAAGAGCTTGAAAGCATGCTGGCCT
>JABMDE010000030.1:13418-21643 GCA_015904055.1 Nitrospira sp.
GTGCTCTATACGATCTTCTCCAACCCTCACGACAACCGTATCGGGTTTCTCCAAGAGCTTGAAAGCATGCTGGCCTACCCAGCCAGGTTCCTGATCATCGAAGGGGTCCTCACCCACAAGAAGGCGGGAGGCCGCCTCAATCAGTATCATAAGAACGGGTTGATGGATTTTCTCGATGCGCTGACCGCGCGGTATGGTCTGCAGATCATCTATGCGGATACGCGAGACGAAGCGGAAGAACGCATCGCCAATCTGGCCGCCCTTCACTATTCCTACCACTTTGCCGAACAGATGGGGTTCGGCCGCTGCCTGATGGAGAATGATGTGTAGGTATGGCGCTAACCCATGGGGATGGGGACCGAAGGGAAGGGCGTCGATCGATCTAGAGAAAAAGGTTGTAGGATCGAGGAGTGAATCCGTGTGGATTGAGACGTTGCCAGCGCCAGGTATCGGCGCACATGTCCGAGAGTCCACGCTCGGCTCGCCAGCCGAGCAGAGCGGTTGCTTTCCTGGGATCGGCATAGCAGGCTGCGATATCGCCTGATCGGCGAGGCGCCATTGTGTAGGCGACTCGTGTTCCGCTGGCCTGCTCGAACACTCCTACGATGTCCAACACGCTATAACCCTTGCCGGTGCCAAGATTCACCGTCAGACACTCTGTCGAGTGGTTCCATCGATTGAGGGCTTCCAGTGCTTTCAGATGCCCGACAGCCAAGTCCACGACGTGAATGTAGTCTCGCACGCCGGTCCCGTCCGGCGTCGCGTAATCATTGCCGAAAATATTGAGATGTGGCCGGCGGCCGACCGCTACTTGTGCGACGAAGGGCATCAGATTGTTCGGCGGGCCTTGCGGGTCCTCGCCGATCAGTCCGCTCGGATGGGCCCCGACGGGATTAAAGTAGCGGAGAATGCCGATACGCCAGGACGGATCGCTCCGCTGCACGTCGCGCAGGATCTCCTCCACCATGAATTTCGACCGGCCATAGGGGTTGGTTGCAGACAGCGGATGATCCTCCGTCAACGGCAACCGTTGCGGGTCACCGTAGACCGTGGCGGATGAACTGAATACCAGCTGTTTCACCCCGCATTCGCCCATGGCTTCGAGCAGGCGCAAGGAACCCACCACGTTGTTGTCATAGTAAGACAGGGGGTGCTGCACCGATTCCCCGACTGCCTTGAGTCCGGCAAAATGAATCACGGCTGTCGCCTGACACTGTCGCAAGGCGGCGATCAGCGCGGCACGATCACGGCAGTCGCCCCGGATCAGCGGGACAGACTTTCCTGTGATCCGCTGGACGCGTGCCAGGGCTTCAGGATGGCTATTGCAGAAGTTGTCAAAGACGGTGACGTCGAATCCGGCCTGCAGGAGTTCTATGCAGGTATGCGATCCGATATAGCCGGCTCCGCCTGTGACGAGAATCACGCAGCACCTCAGTAGAATTCAACACAATGTATTCTTCTGATGCCAGGTTATCAGATCACGAGCGAAGATCAAGAAAAGGAAACTATATGTACAGAATTGTATGTGAAAAACAGAGGTGGACAGTGTCGCGATCAATTCGCGGCCGGTGTGATGGGATACGGTGATTCAGAGTCGAGGAACCAGTCGGACGATTCTTTATCGGCCGTTCCCGAACCCGATCTGCCGCCAGGCTTCGTAGATCACCACGGCCACGGCATTGGACAGGTTGAGGCTTCGGCTGTTAGGCAGCATCGGCACGCGGATTCGTTGTGATTCGCCGACCGCATGAATCAATTCCGCCGGCAGTCCGCGAGTTTCTGGCCCGAAGAGAAAGACATCATCCGATGCATAGGGGACCAGGTCGAAACGTTGTGTCCCTTTTGTGGACACGGCGAACATGCGGCGATCTTTAAAGCGCATCGCGCAGTCAGTCCAATTGTCGTACACGGCGAGGGTGGCAAATTCATGATAGTCCAATCCGGCTCGCAGCAGCTGCTTATCGTCGAGCGAGAATCCGAGCGGTTTTACCAGATGCAGTCTGGCGCCGGTATTGGCGCAGAGACGGATAATGTTGCCGGTGTTCGGGGGAATTTCCGGTTGATAGAGAATGACGTCGAACATATTGGCAGTCGCACATGATCTGACCGTTGATGGCCGATAACTTATAACGGATCGTGGGAACAAGGGAAATCCCTATTTCATGCCGCTTCTTGGTATTTGGTATAGTGGACCCTCACGGCCTTATCTGCCCGAATTCGTGCGGTCTATTGATATGCGGTCGGCAGTAGCCCATCCCTGAGTATCAGCCAGCGACCGGCTGCTGATAGTCCACTTCAATCTTGAACCCCAGGTCTTCGATCATGCCCCAGACTTCAGGCGCCGGTGTGCCGGGAGTCGTGAGGTAGTTATTTACGAAGACGGAGTCGGCCGGATAGAGTGACAGGGGTTGCAGGCTGCGGAGGTTCTGTTCGCGTCCTCCGGCGATGCGGAGCTCGGTCCGTGGATGGAGGAAGCGGAAGAGGCAGAGGACTTTCAAACAGCGTTGCGGTGTGAGGTGATCACAGTGCTCGAGCGGGGTACCGGCCACGGCATTGAGCATATTCAAGGGAATGGAATCCGGGTTCACATCGCGCAAGGCCATTGCCAGATCAATCAAATCGTCGTCTTGTTCCCCCATGCCCACGATCCCGCCCGAGCAGATTTCCAATCCGGCTGCCCGTGCGTTCTTGATCGTGGCAAGCCGGTCTTGAAATGTGTGGGTGGTGCAAATCGAGGAATGGAATGCTTCACTGGTATTCAAGTTGTGGTTCACACGGTCTACCCCGGCGGATTTGAGGCGCTTGGCCTGGCCTTCATTCATCAAGCCGAGTGAACAGCAAATCTGAATGGGAATCTCCTGCTTGATAGCGCGGACGGCTCCGGCGATCTCGTCGATTTCCCGATCCAGCGGGCTCCGGCCGCTGATCACGATGCAATAGCGCTGCGCTTTGGATGCGGCGGCTTGCCGCGCGCCCTCGACCATCTGTTTCCGGGGCAATAAGTTATAGCGCTCGATGGGCGCAGTCGAGATGGCGGATTGTGAACAGTAGTGGCAGTCTTCCTGGCAGGCGCCGCTTTTGGCGTTCTGCAGCATCTGCAGGCGAACGGTTTTCCCGAAATAGCGGGAACGGACGCGAAAGGCTGCATGCAGCAGGTCCAGCAGGTCGTCGTCGGCCGATTGGAGTACAGCGCGGCATTCATCTCTGGTCAGGGATTCGTCTTGCAGGGCTTTATCGGCGAACCGTTGAAAATCCGTCATGCGTCAGTGCTCCGCGCTGTTGAAAATGATGATGGGATAATAGGACGGCCAAAACCTACACGGTTTCAAACGGAGAAGCAATGCCTTGATAGGGGATGGCGCGAACGGACGCAGCCGTTCCTCCTGATCCGTCCGCCGGCGGTGTGGCTTCGAGCCAGGGGAGTGCGGTCAGCGTGTTCCAGCGGGCACAACGTCGGCAGCGGCCAGACCATTCGACGGACTCTTGCTGGCATTGGGTGCAGATGTAGGGAACCACGACGCGCTTTTTGAAACTGAGCGCTTTTTTGAGTTCGATGATGGCCTGTTCGAATTGCTGCTTGCGCAAGTAGAGGTTGGCCATGATCTTGTGATAATCGAGCAGATGATCTTGTGGCCCTTCGATCGTTGAAAGAATATCGAAGGCTTCATCGATCATTTCAAGGCGATAATAGAGCTTGCCCAGATAGAATTGCAGCACGGGATTCTGCGGGTCCTGCTGCAGCGCATCTTGGTACACGCGGATGATTTCGCCCGGCTCCCCCTGGTCCAGGAACAATTCTTCAAGACGATGGAGGATAATCACGCTCCGCGTTCTGGTATAGACCTTCTTCAAGATTTCGACGGCATCTTTGGTCTTGCCTTCATGGATTAGGATTTCGCCGAGTCCGATATAGGCAGGCAGGAAGCTGCGATCTTTTTTAATGGCGCCCCGGAAATAACGGCGGGCTTTGTCCGGGTGTCCGCGTTCGAGCAGCTGGCGGCCGACCTCGTACATGTACCCGATCAGCAACGCGTTCTCAGCCTCTTTTTCCTGATTCGGAAGATGGGCCTTGAGAAGGCGATGCTGGATCTCCAACGCCTCGCTCCATCGCTCCAGGCGAATATTCAGGTCTCGTTTGCGAATCAGTGCCGTCAAATTGTCCGGCTCAAGTTTCAGGATTTTCTGGAATGACTGGAGCGCTTCCTCATAGCGTTTTGCACCTTCGAGGTCTCTGCTTAATTCCAGCAGCACTTCGATATTCCGCTCGTCGACACGATGGGCATGTTGGTGTAGCCGGATCGCTTCGGGGAAGTTCTGCTCAGAGCGATAGATGTTTCCCAGCCATAGTAGGGAATCGGCCCGGTTGGGGTCGATGGCGAGGGCTTTCTCGAAGAGCGTAATCGCTTCCATCGTGCGTTTCGACATGAAGGCGTGCGTGCCGTCACGATGCAGTGTGTCCACTTTTTCTTTGCGGCGCACGAGCCGGTTGCTGCGCCAGTTGATGATCGCATGGGCCGTTTGCTGCAGGCCGACGACGAAGGTCACGAAGACCGCTCCGATGGCCATCGAGATCAGGACAAGCGTGACGGGACTGAGGTCGAACTCAGCGGACGAACTTGTATGGATGAGGACTGTGCCCGGATTCAGTTCGCGGAAATAGCTGTAGATGAAGACGCCGGCGCTGACGAAGAAAATTGTGATGAGCAGTCTGAGCATGGCTAGACCGTTTTGTGTGCAGCCGCTTTCCGTACGACGATGCGTCGTTTAGGCGCCGCTACCGGAGCAGGTGCCTCCTCGGGAAGCGGGACCTGCTTCGCATCGCTCCACAGCCGTTCCAGGGCATAGTGCGATCGGGTATCCTGCCGGAAAATATGGGCAACGACATCGCCGAAGTCGAGCAATACCCACTGTCCTGACGATGTCCCTTCAATGCTCAACGGATGCTGGCCGCTGCGAGAGAGTGTGCCGTCGATATAATCAGCGATCGCGCGGGTCTGCCGATCCGATTCAGCCGATCCGATCACCAGGTAATCGGCCACAGAGGTGAGCGGGGCGACATGCAGCACCTGGACATCGACGGCCTTCTTATCGAGCATCGCCTTGCCGATGGCAAGGGCGGTGGCCTTAGATGTTTGTGCGATCGCAATCCTCCTGATACAGACGATGCTGAAGTATATAGGATTCGACAGGGGGCGGCAACATATTTGCCTGCGTTGTCCTTTGTCGGATTCGTTGTCGGATCTCGGACGCAGAAATGGAGCATGGCGGGATGGGGAGGCAGATGATGTTTTCGCGGGAGGACATCGCAATATCCAACCGCGGCAGTGTTCCCGCATCGAGCTGCGCCAGCGTCTGGGTGTCAAGTGCGGGCAACAGCGGCATATTCGCCAGGGATTGGAACGATTGTCCAGGCCGAGGGACAACGACCAGTCGACATGCGTGCAATAGCGCTTTAGGCTCTTTCCAGTTGGGAAGGTCGAGAAATGCATCGAGCCCGATGAGGAAATACAATTCGGCGGAGGAGCCGAACTGTCGCTGCAGTTCGCGGATTGTATCGATGGAGTAAGATTTTCCCGATCTCCGTAGTTCGATGTCCGAGAGATGGAAGGAGGGGGTGCCGGCAAGCGCGAGACGGACCATTTCATAGCGATCCTTGGCCGGGGCCAGAGACCCGTTTCGCTTGTGCGGGGGGTCACCGGTGGGAATGAAGAGTACCTGGTCGAGACGGAGTTGGTCACAGACCAGCCGCGCAATGGTCAGATGGCCGTTGTGAATGGGATTGAAGCTGCCGCCGAGCAGGCCCAATTTCAGAGGTGAGGAGTGAGAGGTGAGGAGTGAACGGGTAAGATCGGAAGTGGTCATCGTTCAGCACTTCCTGCTCAGCACTAGAGTATCACCAGGTTGTCCCGGTGGATGACTTCCTCGTACTCCTGGGGGCCGATCTGCCGCTGGATGTCCTGGGTCTTGAGCCCTTTCATCTGTTTCAGCAGAGCAGAGGGAAAGTTGACGAGTCCCTTGGCAAACTCTTTCCCGTCGGTGTCGAGACAGCCTACCGGATCGCCGACTTCAAACTCGCCGGTGACCTCAATGATACCGGAGGCCAGGAGGCTTTTGCCTCGCGTGGTCAATGCCTCGACCGCACCGTGGTCCAGACGGACATGTCCACGGGGGCGCAGCGTAAAGGCAATCCAATGTTTGCGGCTGGTCAGCCGCCGCTCACGCGCCAGAAAGAGACTGCCGCCTGGCCCGCCGGCAAGGACGCCCGGGAGGAGTCCGGCCCGTTCTCCGTTGACGATCAGCGTGGAGACACCGTACTCGCCGACTTTTTTGGCGGCGCGGACTTTCGTAGCCATGCCGCCTGTACCTTCGAAGGTGCTGGAGACTCCGGCTCGGCGTTCGATATCGTCGGTGATGTCGGGAATGAGTGGGATCAGGGAGGCGGCGGGATTCTTGCGCGGATCTTCCGTGTAGAGTCCTTCGACATCGGAGAGAATCACCAGCAAGTCCGCATCGATCAGATGGGCCACCTCGCTCGCGAGCGTATCGTTGTCGCCGACGCGGATTTCCTCAACGGCGACGGTGTCGTTCTCGTTGATGATCGGCAGAACACCGAATCCGATCAGTGCCGTCAGTGTGTAGCGGGCATTCAAGAATCGACGGCGATCTGCGAGGTCTTGGTGCGTGAGGAGTACTTGGGCGACTTGAATGCCTAACCGCTCGAACGCCTTCTCGTAGGCCCACATGAGCCGGCTTTGCCCGACGGCCGCGGCTGCCTGCTTGACCGGGAGGCTCTTGGGGTATTCTTTGAGCTGCAACTTTTTGATCCCGGACACAATGGCGCCCGACGATACGACCAGTACGTCGCGGCCGCTTGTTCGGAGTGCGGCGATCTCGTCGGCTAAGCGCTCGATTTGCTCGGGACGTAAGCCTGTCGCGCGGGAGGCGATCAAACTGCTACCGATTTTGACGACGATGCGTTTGGCGTGCCTTAGGATCTCGTCTCGCATGGCGTCTTCCTCAGGCGATCCACCTGCGCGCCGACGAAGGCGATCACGTCGTCGAGGCCCTCCCTTGTTGCAGATGAGACAGGGAGGCAGGTGTACTTATGGCGCTTACAGTAGGTTTGCAGTTGTTTGAGCCGATCGCATGCGCCGCTGATATCGATCTTTGTCGCGATCACGGCGAATGGCCGGTCGTTGAGCGTTTCATCATAGGCAGCCAGTTCCTGCCGCATGATCTTGAAGCTGCTGACCGGCTCGTCCGGTGCCCATTCTGAGACATCGATCAGGTGAAGCAGGAAGGCGGTGCGTTCGATATGCCGAAGGAACTGAAATCCCAGCCCCTTGCCGTCATGCGCGCCTTCGATGAGTCCGGGAATGTCCGCGACGACGAAGCTGCGATCGGATCCCCAGCGGACGACGCCGAGATGGGGAGTCAATGTCGTAAACGGGTAATCGGCGATTTTCGGTGTGGCTGACGAGATGACCGAAATGAGCGTCGATTTGCCGGCGTTTGGAAATCCGACCAGCCCGACATCGGCGAGCAGCTTCAGCTCAAGCCGCAGCATTCGTTCTTCGCCGGCCGTGCCATGTGTAAATTTTGTCGGCACGCGGTTGGTGGAAGTGGCGTAGTTGCTGTTGCCTCGTCCACCCCGTCCGCCTTGTGCGATGATTGCGGTGTCCCCGTCGGCCACCAGATCGGCAAGCACGTCACCGGTCTGGTCGTCATATATGATGGTGCCGACCGGGAGTGTGACGACCGTATCTTTCCCTGTGCGCCCGGTGCAGTTGGAACCGCCGCCGGCCCGCCCGTCTTCTGCTTCGTAATGTTTTTGGTAGCGAAGGTCGAGCAGAGTCGTCAGTCTGGTGGATGCGGCTAAGATGACGCTGCCGCCATGTCCTCCGTCTCCTCCGTCCGGTCCCCCGCGAGGGACGAACATCTCCCGGCGGAAACTGCAAATGCCGTCTCCGCCTTTGCCGGCCCGCACGGTGATCAGCGCTTCATCGACAAACATGGTGTTCCTATAATACTACAAAATGGATGAAGATTATAGGATGACAGGAGTATACCCGACCTGCCCCTACCGGGGGAGAGGGGGCTCGAATCATCTCAGCCGATCGATGTGGGTGAGTGCGAGGGGAATCAGGACTTGGCGAGGACTGGGTACACGCTGACTTTCCGTCTGGCGCGCCCGCCTTCGAACTTCACCGTGCCGGTCACCCGCG
>JABMDE010000030.1:21763-26308 GCA_015904055.1 Nitrospira sp.
GAAATCCCTATTTCATGCCGCTTCTTGGTATTTGGTATAGTGGACCCTCACGGCCTTATCTGCCCGAATTCGTGCGGTCTATTGATATGCAGCATACGTCTCCACTCATTGCGTCGCTAGTGTTGATACTGGCCGTGGCAGCACGCGGGATCGTGTACGCGGACGACGCAGCCCATACGTCAGAAGCGCATGTATTCGAACAGGCGAGGGGGGGATGGGAAAGCGGTGCGGTCACGAGCGCGCTCGAATTGCTTGATCAAGGTATTCAGCGCCACCCACGGTCGGTGCTGTTACACAAACTACGGGGCGACATTCTTGCCACGTTCCGGGGGCCTCAAGAGGCGGTTCAGGCCTATGAGACGGCGCTCACTGTACAGCCGTCTGCGTTAGATGTTCGCTGGGCGAAATGGAGTCTGTTGGTTCGATGGGGGCAAACCGACGAGGCCATTGCAGAATTACGACGGATTGCCCGGCTCGATCCGGCCAACCCATTGGCGCAACTGAAATTGGCACAAGAGCTTCGGAAGCTCGACCGGCTGGAGGAATCGTTGGAGTCGTATCAGCAAGCCGTCCGACTGAGACCCGACTTACTCGGCTGGCGATTGGCCATGGCGCGCGCGCAGTTTGATGTGCTGGATTATCAAGGTGCAGAAGCGGAGGTGCGGGCGGTGTTAGAGCAACTTACGCCCGGCTCATCGCTGGAGATCCCGGCGAAGAATCAGCTCGCGCAATTGTATGAATCCATGGAGCGAGGACGGCGATTTACTCCTGCGTTGACGGCGGGCGCCACCGAGTCTCAGTTGAGGGAATGGGCGGCTATTCGCGCAGACGCCTGGAAACTGTTTGCGGCAGGCCGCTATCAAGAGGCTGAGCCGGTCTATCGGCAGATGCTGGCGCTGAATCCCAAGGATGCTCTTGCCACGCATCAATTGGGCGTGACGCTTATGCAGTTGGGGCGGTGCAAGGACGCCTTGGCAGTGTTCGGAAAGATGTCCGACCTGGATCCCAGCGAGGAGGACTATGCCGATACAACGTTTCGGATGGGCCAATGTCTCGTGGAGTTGGAACAGTGGGAAGATGCATTCGTGCATTTTCAGGTGCTCTATGATGCAGCGGTCGAATTTGAGGAGAGCAACAAAAATGTGACGCTTCCAGCCGGTACGCGTGTGCTCTCAAAAGAAAAAATAGCTCGGTGGCTGGATAAAGTACGGCCGCACGTTCCTGAGTTGGCGATACTCAAGGACGAGGCTGCAGCGAGCGGCAACGGCGCCGCCGGGCAGGCTGTATCCAAAGAATTGCCGGTGGATGAGGTCTATGCAAGGGCTACTGAGCGGGTGACGCCGCAGAAGGCATTGGATCAGGCGGCGACGCTTATGGGCCGGGATGCGGATTTCAGTTGGTTTCGTTTTGTGATTCCGGCAGGCACCGTCATGCGCGACGATTTCCCCACTGGGGCGCATGAGTATATCCCGCTTAATCCCAACGATACCTTTTCTGCAACACAACGTGAGATCTACTTGGTCTTTGGTTTAGTGTCGGATTCATTTGATGCCGTGCCACTCACGGCGCGTTGTGTGGTGGAGTCGTCAGACATGGCGCAAGAGTCTCGCGTGGCGGCGCAGGATCATGTGCTCACATCGATGAGCGACCGGTCCGGGTATTTCATGCTCACTCCGCCGGCAACCAGATGGGCTCCGGGTCTGTATCGGTGCGGGCTATTCGCCGGAGAACACACGTCCGCGTATACCCACGTGGACGAAGTGCGGTTCCGGATCATTGGATCTGATGAGTGAATGCGGATGTGTATCGTCAAAAAGGTTGTGCCTAGACTAAGGCGGGTAGCCGCCGGTTCGGTCGATGCTATGTACAGCCTGTCTATTCTGTCACTGGAGTTTCAAGCGCACGGCGTGGTACACCCGAGCCCATGAGTGCAGCTGGTTCGACGTTCATCGGTATTCTCGGCTCGGTCATATTCCTGCTGGCGGTGTTCTCGTTCAGCCAAAGAAAGTGGAAGGGCGGCTGTCTCTGGCTGTTGGTGGGGGCGGGGATGATTGCTCTGCTGACCTATATGGATAAGCCGTCAGCGGTGTTGTGGCGATAGCAGGTTGAGCGGTCGGCAGTAGCCCATCCCTGAGTATCAGCCAGCGACCGGCTGCTGATAGTCCACTTCAATCTTGAACCCCAGGTCTTCGATCATGCCCCAGACTTCGGACTTGGCGAGGACTGGGTACACGCTGACTTTCCGTCTGGCGCGCCCGCCTTCGAACTTCACCGTGCCGGTCACCCGCGCGAACAACGTGTGATCCCGTCCGAGATCGACGTTGAAACCGGGAAAGAACTTCGTGCCGCGTTGGCGGACAATGATGCTGCCGGCTGTGACGGTTTCACCCCCATAGGCTTTGACACCCAAATACTGGGGATTACTGTCCCGCCCATTCCGTGATGATCCGCCGCCTTTGTTTGTTGCCATGGAAAGTCCTTTTTATACCTGCTATGCCGTGGCGATTTCTTTTACGAGCAGTTTCGTAAAGCCTTGCCGATGTCCGCGCGTTCGGCGGTAATTCTTCCGGCGTTTTTTCTTGAAGACCGTAATCGACCTGGTACGGCCATGCCGGACAATTTCGGCCGTGACCGTTGCGCCCTGCACGAGCGGCTGTCCGATCATCAGACCGGCCTCACCATGCACCAGACGAACCTGATCCAGGCTGACCACGCCACCCACGTCGCCGGGCAAGCGCTCAACTTGAATCGTCGAACCGGCCTCAACCCGATACTGCTTTCCACCTGTTTCGATAATTGCGTACATGTCTTATATACCCCACATTGGACCGGATCGTGTAACACATCGTTGAAGAGCGTGTCAAGCACGTCTCATGAATTTCGTGTTGCCTGCGTCCGGTTCGTGTCGGCTTCGACACGATAGTCCCCCTCTTCTGGAGGGCTAGGAGCGGAGGCGATGATAACCGTATGCTGCCCGTATACGCCGTTCCGGGGAGATAGGTGAGATGCCATTTCCCTGGTGTTTGCCGGTTTTTTGCAAGGGAGAGAGCATGCCTTCAGCCAGCCGATTTGTGATCCGTACCTATCACCGAATTCCTGTTCGCTGCAGCATATATTACATGGGTGGAGAGTTTCTTGGAAAGGGGACGGTCATGAATATGTCCCGCAACGGGTTCCGGGTGCTTGGCGACCATCAGGTGGTGCCGGGGATGGAACTGGCTGTGCGGCTGTCTCTTTCCGATAAGGATGAACCGGTTGAAATGCAGCGGGTTGTAATTCGCTGGGTTCGCGGGCTCTTATTTGGCGCCAAAGTGGTCAAGGTGAAGCCTGAGGATCAGGATCGGATTGGGATGTTCTTAAGCGCACGCCTGCGAACCTATTTGAATCCTACCCTGGACCGCATTTCCTCTTAGTCCGCGCGAAACATGAAACCCGAAACTCGCAACTCTCTTCTCCAGAGCGGCGTATCGGCGGGTGAGAAGACGCGTTCATGCATAATGTGGGGGAGGGCATCTGCAGCGCGTGGTATCGACATCGTGCCACACTCGATTGCTTGACGACCTCCCAGCCTCACGATATAGTCGCGCACATGACAGGCAGATCCGCTGTCGCTGATGTGTGAAGGAGTAATGTCTGATGCTGGAACCGGTCGAAAAAATCTGGATGGACGGCAAATTCGTGGCCTGGGAAGCGGCCAATGTCCATATCCTGACCCACTCGCTGCACTACGGCCTAGCCGCCTTTGAAGGAATCCGTTGCTACAAGGGTAAGTCCGGGTCCGCTATTTTTCGGCTTCATGAACATGTCGATCGATTGTTCGATTCGACCCACATCGGCATGATGGCCATGCCCTACGACAAGAAACAGATCGCCGAGGCAATCGTCGAAACGGTCCGTATCAACCGGCTTGAGGCCTGTTATATCCGGCCGCTTGTGTACATCGGCTATGGAGCGATGGGGGTGCATCCCGGCGATAATCCGATCCGCGTCGCCATTGCGGCCTGGAAGTGGGGCGCGTACCTGGGAGATGATGCGTTGGCGAATGGGATGCGGGCCTGCATCTCCTCGTTTACGAGGCACCATGTCAACGTGTCGATGACTAAAGGGAAGATATCGGGCTATTACGTGAACTCGATCATGGCCAAGCGGGAAGCCAAGATTGCCGGATATGATGAGGCGATCTTGCTCGATGCCGAGGGGTATGTGTCCGAGGGGACGGGAGAGAATGTGTTCATCGTTCGTCGAGGAAAGCTGAAAACGACGCCGTTGACGTCGATCCTTGAAGGGATCACCAGAAGTTCTGTGATCGAACTGGCGAAGGAACGCAACATTCCCGTGGTTGAGGAACGGTTCACACGGGATGAGATGTATGTCGCCGATGAAGTATTCGTCACCGGCACGGCTGCGGAATTGACGCCCGTTCGTGAAGTTGACAACCGGAAGATCGGAAATGGCAAGCCTGGACCGATTACCATGGCTCTGCAACAGACCTTCTTTTCAATCGTGCGCGGGGAAGATCCTGCGCATGCTTCGTGGCTCACACGT
>JABMDE010000030.1:26428-33979 GCA_015904055.1 Nitrospira sp.
GGCTGGGCCGGGGTTGCAGGAGCGGCCGACTCGCTTTTCTTATTCAAATCGATGACGGTCGATTCGAAGGTCCGTTGTTTGGCCAAAATCGCCAGCGTGAACGACGTGAGCATGAAGATTGCCGCCACAACGACGGTCAGCTTGCTCAGGAAATTGGCCGGGCCCCGGCTGCCGAACACGGTTTGGCTCGATCCGCCGAATGAAGCACCGATCTCCGCGCCTTTGCCGGATTGGAGGAGAATGGCGCCGATCATGAGGACACAGATGAAGACGTGGATGATGACGATCAAAGTATACATGGGTTAACGTCGGGCTCCGATCAATTGAGCAACAGCGGCGATTGTAGCAAAAGATTCAGCCTGGAGACAAGCCCCGCCGATTAATGCGCCATCAATCTGGTCTGCCTGCAGCAGACTGTCGATATTCCCGGGCGTCACGCTGCCTCCATATAAAATGCGTGTGGCATTCGCGACATCGATGGACCAGGTGTCGGAAAGGAAGGTTCGAATCGTTCGATGTGCGGCAACGGCCTGATCGGTCGTTGCTGCTTTTCCGGTCCCAATGGCCCACACCGGTTCATAGGCGATTGAGACCGCGGCCATGTCGTGACGCGAAAGACCCGCCAGGCTTCCAGTCAGCTGTTGCAGAATGACGTCCTTTGTTGTTCCGCATTCCCGCTGGGATAAGGATTCCCCGATGCACAGAATCGGCCTGATTCCGTGGGCAAGGGCGGCGCGAACCTTCTTTTGAATTCCCTCATCCTGCTCGCCGAACAGCGTACGTCGCTCTGAATGGCCGAGGATGACGTACCGGCAGCCGAGTTCTTTGAGCATCGGCGCGGACACTTCACCGGTGTAGGCGCCGTGGCTTTCCCCATATAGATTCTGTGCACCGAGTTGAATCGGAGACGACGGGGTGAGTGCCGCGCGGACCGACTCCAGCGCCGTGAAGGGGGGCGCGACGACGAATTCGACCGTTGGTGTAGTGGGAATCCTGGGCGCGATCTCGCGAACGAAGGCCGCCGCTTCCGAGGCGGTCTTATTCATTTTCCAATTGCCGACAATGAGGATCGTGCGCACGGCGTTTTTACTTGGCCTACGTAGGGATTGCGATGTTGGCTAGTTGTCGCGATCAGGTAATGCGACGAGGCCAGGCAGTTCCTTGCCTTCCAGCAGTTCCAACGCGGCGCCGCCGCCGGTAGAAATGAAAGAGATGTTTTCCGACACGCCGGCTCGATGTACGGCCAGAGCCGTTTCACCGCCTCCGACGATCGTAAGGGCGTAGGCATCGGCGATCGCGTGGGCCATCGCAAACGTACCCCTGGCATAGGCGTCGGTTTCAAAGACCCCCATCGGGCCGTTCCAGAGAATGGTTTTGGCGTTCTGGACCGCAAGGTTGAACAGTTTGACCGACGCGGGGCCGATATCCAGGGCGTACCAGCCCTTCGGAATTTCCTGAACCGGAACGATCTTCGACTCCGCGCCAGGTTCGCGGCTGGCCGCGGCAACGCAATCGACCGGCAGATAGAATTTCACACCGCGGGACAGGGCGTGGTCCTCAACGCCTCTGGCGAAGTCCAGCATGTCGTTTTCGACCAGCGAGTTGCCGATCTCCATTCCCTTTGCTTTCAAGAAGGTAAAGGCCATGCCGCCGCCGATGATGACCTTATCGACTTTCTTTCCGAGATTTTCAATGACGCCGATTTTCCCGGATACCTTCGCGCCGCCGAGCACCGCCACGAACGGTCGGACTGGATTGGCGATAGCCCCTTCGAGATACTCGATCTCTTTCTGGAGCAGCGCCCCTGCCGCTGAGTCTTTGATGAATGTGGTAATACCGACGGTGGAGGCGTGGGCGCGGTGTGCGGCGCCGAAAGCGTCATTGATGAAGACATCGCCGAGTGAGGCGAGGGCTTTGGAAAAGGCCGCATCGTTCTTTTCTTCGCCGGTATGAAAACGGAGGTTTTCGAGCAGCAAGACATCGCCGGCATTCATCTTGGATACCAATTTTTCGACAGCCGGGCCGATGCAATCCGGCGCAAAGACGACTTCTTTTCCCAGGAGGCGGCCCAATCGTTTCGCGACAGGAGCCAGACTATATTTGGGGTCGAAGGCTCCCTTCGGCCGTCCGAGGTGAGAGCACAGAATGACCTTTGCGCCTTCGTCTACTACGCGATTGATGGTCGGCAGCGTGGACCGGATGCGGGTATCGTCGGTAATTTGAAGCGCTTCGTCGAGCGGGACATTGAAATCCGCACGGATGATCACCCGTTTCCCACGGAGCAGCACGTCATCGACGGTTTTTTTATGCAAGTTCATGACGTTCCTCCGGTGTGGCGCATCAATCCCTTTCGGTCGGTAGCCGTAAGCATAGGATCAGTGTCCTGGCTAGACCGTCGTAGTTTAGCGAGCGGCCGCCTTACCGGCCAGCACTTTAATCAAATCACGCACGCGGCATGAATAGCCCCATTCGTTGTCGTACCATGCCGTGACTTTGACCATACGCTTGTCGACGACATTAGTCAGCGGAGCGTCAACAGTCGCGGAGTGATCGTCGCCTTTCTGGTCGATCGAGACGATAGGATCTTCCGAGTACTTGAGAATGCCCTTGAGCGGACCATCCGCTGCCTTCTTGAAGGCGGCATTGACTCCTGCGATGTCGCAATCCTTTTCCGTTTCCACCGTCAGATCGACCAACGACACATTCGGAGTCGGGACGCGGATGGCCAGGCCGTCCAGTTTGCCTTTGAGTTCGGGAATTACGAGATGCAGAGCCTTGGCCGCTCCTGTGCTCGTCGGAATCATTGACATGCCGGCGGCGCGTGCGCGGCGGAGATCTTTATGGGGGAGGTCCAACAATTGCTGGTCGTTGGTATAGGAATGAATGGTCGTCATCGTCCCGTGTTTAATGCCGAAATTTTCGAGCAGGACTTTGGCCACCGGCGCCAGACAGTTCGTCGTGCAGGAGGCATTGGAGACGATATGATGGAGCTTCGCATCGAATTTCTCGTCGTTCACGCCCAGCACGATGGTCACATCGGGGTTAGTAGCCGGCGCCGAAATGATGACCTGCTTCGCCCCTGCCGAAAGGTGTTTGCCCGCACTTTCCCGATCGGTAAACCGGCCTGTGGATTCGATGACGATATCAACATTCAATGCCTTCCACGGCAATTCTTTGGGGTCTTTCATCGCGAGCACTTTGATGGGTTTCCCATCGACGACAATCTGATCATCCTTGGCCTCAACATCGGACTTGAGTGTTCCATGCACGGAGTCGTATTTGAGCAGGTAGGCGAGGGTCTTGGCGTCCGTCAAGTCGTTGATGGCGACGATGTCGATGTCGGGATCGCTCTGGGAAGCGCGAAACACATTCCGCCCGATCCGTCCAAATCCGTTGATGCCGATCCGAATAGCCATAATATGTGGTCCTCTACGTAGGTAAAATCATGAATTCTACACGAAACCAACAGTTTAGACTGCGATAGTAGCCAGGCGGTTTCACCCTTGTCAAGATCTCCCGCCCGCATTATTCTTGACCGCTTGTTGCGAAAGCGCGTCCTATGGGAGACATGGTAACAGTTCCGGGTTGCGAGTGCTCGGAGGATCGTTCCTGACAACATGAAACATGAACCCCGAAACTCGCCACTCCATTTCCCGGTACGGCGTCGAGGCTTGCAAGACGGACGGTTTCAGCAGAAGGGCGTATCAATAATGTGGGCGAGGAGTCTCTGTGATGGATGACACCACCGCAAAAGCCGCGCAGGCATTGGAATGGCCGCGCCTGCTCGAGTTGCTGGCACAGCGCGCGCAGTCGACGATGGGGATCGAGCGATGCCGGTCCGTATGGCTTTCGGAGGAGTTGGCCGTGGCGCGCCTGCGTCAGCAGGAAACGACCGAGATGGCGAGGTTGTTGGAAGGCGGCGAGCCCATGCCGACCTTGGTGTTCCCTGACATTCGCGAGGCGCTGACTCGTGCCGGCAAGGGAGGCGATCTCGAGACGCACGAGTTGCGGGACTGCGCCCTTGTCCTGACGCTCATGGAAGATGTCGAACGGTTGATGAACGGATGCCGGGAGGCGGCGCAAGCGCTGGCGCAGGTCGTGGAGCCGCTTCAGGGGACGAAGGGACTGCGGCCGATCAGGTCGGCCATAGAGGCTGCGATCCAACCGGACGGCGCGATCAAAGAATCGGCCACGCCCGAATTATGGCGGCTCACGCATCATGCCCAGGGTTTGAAACAGGAGATGCGGCAACAGCTCGATCGAGTTCTCCATTCACGGAAGTACGAGGAGATTCTACAAGAGTCCTATTTTGCGCAGCGTGAGGGACGCTATGTCCTGCCGGTGAAGGCTGATATGCGGGGGAGGATGCCCGGCATCGTCCATGACGTATCGGCTAGCGGGGCAACCGTGTTTCTCGAGCCGCGTGAGTTGGTCGAGCTGAACAACACCATCAAAGTGGCCGATCTGGACATCGAGCGGGAAGTCCGCCGCATCTTGCGGGAACTCACGACGTTGGTTGCGGCCAAGTCCGATCAGATCGGCGAGGGGATGGAGGCGCTGGCCGAATTCGACTGCATCGGAGCGAAGGCCGAATTGAGCCGCCGGCTGAAATCCAACCCTGTCGCGTTGAACGAGCAAGGCCGCGTGATCTTGAAACAGGCGCGGCATCCGCTACTCATGGCGGCTAAAGAACGGGTTGTGCCGAACGATATTGTGATGGATGAGACAAGCCGTGTCCTTGTCATTTCCGGGCCCAATACGGGAGGGAAAACGGTCACTCTCAAAATCGTCGGCCTCTATGCGCTCATGGTGCGAGTTGGGCTCCATCTGCCCTGTGCGCCGGAATCTGAGATGGCGCTTTTTACCCATTGCTACGCCGATATCGGCGATGCGCAGGATTTGAGCCGGGACCTCTCCAGCTTTTCTGCTCACATGACGCAAATGGTTCAGCTGCTTTCGGATGCGGGTGCCCGGGCAAGCGCGGGTGAACCGGCTGCGCCCCGATCACTGGTATTGCTTGACGAGCCGGTCACCTCGACCGACCCCCAAGAAGGCGCGGCGTTGGCGGAAGCGCTGCTCTGCCGGTTGGCCGCGCTCAATATGAAAGTGGTGGTGACGACCCATTATGGCCCGCTCAAGGAATTAGCGCAGACGACATCCGGCTTCGCCAATGCCTGTCGACCGGTTGGCGCCGACCTACCGGTTGTTCATGGGTATTCCCGGAGGTTCATCCGCCCTGGAGATTGCCGGCCGGCTGGGCATGGACGAATCGATCTTGCGTGATGCGCGGCAACGGTTGCGGCGCGAGGATCGGCGGCTGGATGACCTGATGGCGGATTTGCAGCGCAAGCAGCGGCAGCTGACAGAGGATACTGAACGGGCGAGACAGGCGAGGAACGAGGCTGAGCAGGCGGCGAACGAAGCTAAAGCAGTGCAAGCGCGTTTGGAGGAAGCCGAGCAGGAGGCTCGCAAGGGGCTGAAGAAAAAGCTCAGTGAGCAGTTTCAGCGCGCTCGGGCCGAGGTGCAAGCCACGGTCGATACCGTCAAGCGCGAACAGAAGCTCATCAAGGCGAAAGAGGCCAAGCAACGGCTCAGTGAGCTGGAGGCTCACACGCGACAGGAGCTGGCTCCCACCGGCGAACCGATTCCGGTCGAACAGCTAGGCATCGGCGATACCGTGGAGATTGCGGGATTGGGGATAACTGGGAGTTTATTGGAAGTGCCTCAGGGGAAAAAACGGGTTCGTATCAAAGTCGGCGAAGGGGAAGTGATGGCGACCGTCTCAAATTTGATTGGGCTTGCACGTGGGTCGGATGTGTCGGCTCCTCCAGCAGCGCCAGCAGCCAGCCCTCGCCGGTTTTCGACGGGCGGTGGGTTGGGACTCGACGAACAGACTGTGGTGGATGTGCGGGGCCAGGCAGCCGACGACGCGCTCGATCAAGTCGTAGCCGCGTTGGATCGCGCCGCCGTTCTTGCGGATCATCCACGGGCACGGAACGGGGAAGTTGAAAGCCGCGCTGCGTGAGTATTTGAAAACGTCGCCCTATATCGAAACTTTCCGTCCCGGCGACAGAGCCGAAGGCGGCGACGGGGTGACGGTGGCGAAGGTACGGTAAGAAAAACGTACCGAGTCTCTATTATTGAAATGATAGCTAATACGCTTGAAGTGACTTCTTGCAACTGTTGACCGCCGTTTGAATTGGTTGGCCAAGCCAATGTGTGTTTGCAAGACGCGACCCAATATTGATGCATGAGCGCATCTTCACCCTATCGCTGGAGGACTGCGTTAAGACGGTATCTCCCGTGGTTCTTGATTGATCTTGGTGTGGCAGCGAAGGGGCGTGACTGCGAGGCGGTTGGTGGTAACCATTCTTGGTATAACCGAGACAATGTGAGTAGCGGCTGTTATCACTGTGAGGCCGTCAAGCCGGGGCGCTTATGGGAGGACTCCGGATCGACAAGCAAGCAAGACTAGGAATTGCTTACGCTCGATCGAGCGGGCTGGCTAACAACAGCATGTAGCGGACGGCGCTTCGCGCCGCCGCTGAACTCAAACGTTAGAGCGCATGAAACACCGTCCCGCGATCTTCATCATCCTTGGATGCCTGCTGCTTATTGTTTCCGCTTATGGATTCGGTGGCGTCATCCAGGCCGCGAGTCTGTTTGTTGGTGAGCGAGCCCTGCGCGATGCGAATCTATGGGGCTCTGTTTCCTTAGTCGCTTTTCTTGGGGCGTTAGTTTGTTTCTTGGCCGCAGCGAGGCGGCTTACCGATCGCTCGCTCCCTCGATTGTTGGTCGGGGGCTTGGCCGTAGTCTCCACGGTCGTACTGGTATGGGCGCTTGTCGCCGAATTCCTAGCAGTCGATACATGCCTGGATGCTGGTGGCAGCTTCGACTACATGCGTTCCGCATGCGATCTAGAGCAGAATCATCCGTACATTCCTGTCATGGAGCGGCAAGGTTTTCGCGTGGCGGGGAGTTTCGCCCTCACATTATTCGGACTAGTTCTAGTGGCGCCTTGGTGGCCCCGCGTTGGAGGACATCAGCATGCGCTCTTATGAAAATGTTGGCGTGCGGAGATCCGGGGTCGTTGCTGACTTCACACTAGCAACCTAGGTTTCGCTCGAATCTGGAGAGCCTGGGTCAGATTAGGCTGCAGCTTTCTTGACCCGGATTTCGGCGCGATGGCCTGTTGCGGCGAGTACTCGGATGAGTACGTCTGTGGAGACGCCGTGGGTGTTACCGTTTGCAATCGCCGTCACTCTGGTTCTCGATGTGCCAGCCTTCTTGGCAATCTCCGCATGGGTGAGACGTCCTGCTTGGATGATCTTCGCCAGGGCGACGGTGAGGTCTGAACGAAACTCCATTTCGGCCGTATCGGCTGTCGATAATCCAAGAGCATGCCCGAGATCCTCGGCTGTCCGAACAGTCACTAGTTTTCGAGTCTTAGTCGTGAGCATCGAATATCTCCTTTAGCCGCTGTTGGCCAACGGCGATCTCATGCGTGGGTGTGTTCTGGGTTTTCTTGTGAAATCCATGAAACACCACAAT
>JABMDE010000030.1:34099-37389 GCA_015904055.1 Nitrospira sp.
GCGAGCCTTCCGTACCGCCTTAATTTCAGAGGTGATCTCCGCGGGGGAAAGGACATTCGTGCCTGCTTGGATCGACTGCCGCTGCAGCTTTTCCACCGCCGCTACGGCTCTCGCGCGTCTGACGGCTACCAGTGATTCTTCCAGCGTCTCCTCAGACACCGAGGACAGAATGGCGATCGGTTTGCCGTTCGAGGTGAGGATGACTTCTCGTTCGTAAATCCCGCACCGTAATGAACTTCATAGCGACTCCTTTTGTGAGTGACGATAGGGTATACGATCGAGAGCCAATCGTCAAACATTGAGAATCTCATAGGGGCGGCAAGCAGTGCGATGGCCTGCTGCGGCGAGCACTCGGATGAGTACGTCTGTTGAGATCCCGTGGGCGTTGCTGTTCGCAATCGCCGTGACCCTGGTTCTCCACGTGTCGTCTGGTTTGGCAATTTCGGTGTGGGTGAGCGGTCCTGCGTAATGGATTTGGGTCAGTGAGCGGGCGCTGCGAGGGCACCGGTACTCACGCAATTTTCTAGGCGTGGAGCGTTAAGAAGGTAGCTTGCTCATGAGCGGCGAACTCTTCGATCGCTTGACGGTGTGCTCTCATCAAGTGAATGACTTCTTGGTTGGAGCAGTTGCCTAACGCAAGCCAGACGACTTTCGGCGGTGCGCCGCGAACAATGCTCAGGCGAAGAAAGTCCTCATCTCGCGTGACCAATATACAGCTATGCTCCTTGGCCAGCCGCCACACGCTCTCATCTGAGGCACCTCCGGCACCAAGCAGGCGGACATGGAGTGAGTCAGGGTACAGGTCCGCTATGGCAGGAAGGACGGATTCGGAAAGGTTTTCGTCCAGCAGCAACCGCACAGACCCTCAAGCGGCAGGGATTGAAAGTGTTCGACGCTCTCGTTCCGCAGCATACGCAAGACAGGCCAACACGTCTTCGTGTGTGAGTTGAGGAAAACTGGTCAGGACTTCCGCTTCAGACATGCCGCCGGCCAAATATCCCAACACTTCGCCGACTGTGAGTCGTGTACCACGGACGCAGGCTTTGCCGAAGCGAACTGTCGGATCGATACTGATGCGATCAAGAGATGTCATGGCGTCATGATAGCCAAGTCCTGCCTGTGTCGCAAGACGGAATCACCTTATTGCGAGCAAAGCGGCTTGGTGTGCTGGAGTGGAGATGCCGCTTCCTGGATTGCAGTGAGGATTTGGTCAACTCAGCCAAACATTTGGGATGTGATTCGCTATCCGCTACTGAATGTGATGTTTTGCCATGCGATAGCGTAGCGTGTTGCGAGTCATCTTCAGGAGGCGGCTGGCTTCGGAGACGTTGCCTGATGTTTTGTGGAGTGCTTCTTCCAGCATCTTTTTCTCCATCTCTATAAACGACAGGCCGAAGGTCAAGAGCGAGAGAGTAGGTTCATGGCTTGACGGGTGTGAGTGATTCGTTACTGAGATGGTCTGGACCAATGCCGGCAGATGGCGCGGCTGGATCGTCTCCTCTTTACAGGTGATAGTCAGCCATTCCACGACATTGTGTAATTCACGAACATTGCCTGGCCAGTCGTGGCGCTGAAGTATGGTCAGCGCTGTTGGCGACATCGTCTTAATGCGGCACCCGCGTTCTTGCCTGGCTCGCTCCAGAAAGATCAATAGGATTGGTTCGATGTCGTCCGGCCGTTCACGCAGAGGCGGGATGCGCAGCTGGTAGACGTTGAGCCGATAGTAGAGATCGAGCCGGAAGCGGCCGGCCTTGATATGGGCGCGTCTGACGGCTACCAGTGATTCTTCCAGCGTCTCCTCAGACACCGAGGACAGAATGGCGATCGGTTTGCCGTTCGAGGTGAGGATGACTTCTCGTTCGCGAGCGAGCTTGGTCCAGACTTGTCCGGAACGTCCGCGTAAATCCCGCACCGTAATGAACTTCATAGCGACTCCTTTTGTGGGTGACGATAGGGTATACGATCGAGAGCCAATCGTCAAACATTGAGAATCTCAAAGGGGCGGCGGGCAGTGCGTAGTGTGCTCTGGTAAGCGAGGCCAATCAAGCAGCAGCTTTCTTTGTGGGAGTTCTGTGCGAAGGCCTGTCGCGGCGAGTACTTATGCGGGCTCGATGTTAGGGGCCGATGATTTCAGTCAGACCGTCGATGACCTGAGTTAACTCTTCAAGACTCACTTTCCCAAGCCGCTGGCCGATTCGTTCAACCGCCAATGTTCGGATTTGGCTGATCTTGACCCATGATTTCTTCGGGAGGTCTCTTGACTGGAGTTCGAGAGTGAGAGGAAATTCTGCTCGTTGTGGTTGGCTCGTGAGCGCGACGGCGATGACGGTCCCAGAGCGATCATTGAATACGTCGTGGCTGAGGATGAGAACGGGGCGCAGCCCTGCTTGTTCATTGCCGCGGACTGGATTCAGTTCCGCCCAGCGGATCTCCCCTCTCAGTATTCGGGCCATTCCGCAGCATCCTTGGACAAGCCCTCTTCGGCAAGCGCTTTCTCGAAGGTCGGATCAAGTTTTGCGCACTCCCTAGCCAAGCGACTTCGATTGAGGCGCGCCAGCTTTTCATCCACAGCTTCCTGTATCGCCTGGCTGCGGCTGCTAAACGCAGCCTTCTCGACAAGTTTATCGAGACGGCCCAGCGTGGACTCATCAAGTGAGATTGCAACTTTTGATTTGGCCATGTCACACCTGTGGTATGAGCATACGTCACACCACCATGATGATCAAGCGCAAACATCCCCTCTGGTCCTTATGGGCAGGCAAGGCCGGCAATACAAACTATTGAATGTGGTGTTTCGCCATACGGTAGCGCAGCGTGTTGCGGGTCATCTTCAGGAGACGGCTGGCTTCGGAGACGTTGCCTGATGTTTTGTGGAGTGCTTCTTCCAGCATCTTTTTCTCCATCTCTATAAACGACAGGCCGAAGGTCAAGAGCGAGGGCCTAGGCTCATGATTTGATGGATTTGAGTGGTTCGTCGCTGAGATGGTCTGGACCAATGCCGGCAGATGGTGCGGCTGGATCGTCTCCTCTTTACAGGTGATAGTCAGCCATTCCACGACATTGTGTAATTCACGGACATTGCCTGGCCAGTCGTGGTGCTGGAGTATGGCCAGTGCCGTTGGTGACATCGACTTAATGCGGCACCCGCGTTCTTGCCTGGCTCGCTCCAGAAAGATCAACAGGATTGGTTGGATGTCGTCCGGCCGTTCACGCAGAGGCGGGATGCGCAGCTGGTAGACGTTGAGCCGATAGTAGAGATCGAGCCGGAAGCGGCCGGCCTTGATATGGGC
>JABMDE010000031.1:0-3969 GCA_015904055.1 Nitrospira sp.
AGCATCGTTCCCATCGACCGCACCACATTGCTGGACAGCGCCAGATCCACCCACAGCCGCATGCTCACGGTCGAAGACCATTATGCTCACGGAGGCCTGGGGGATGCCGTACTCAGTGCGGTCGGCACGGAAGGGATCAAGGTCCACAAGCTCGCGGTACGCGTCATTCCGCATAGCGGAAAGCCGGAAGAACTTGTCGATCACTTCGGCATCGGCACACGATCGATCGTCGAGGCAGTGAAACAGATCGCCAAGTAGCTGTCTGTCCACCGTACGCACTGTCCATGTGACGTGAAACTTGCTGAGCCCATTCGCTTCATGTTCTTGAAAGAGCGCACTCAGCGAGGCGTTGCGCATCGCCAACGCTCACAAACCAACGCACGGTGAGACAGTTCTCCTTTTCGTCACACACTTCACGAGCGCCTGCACGCGGTCCGCGTGACAACACCCCTCCCCTTGCACAAAGAACGCAAGTTACTTTTGACATCACCTGCACCTCGTACTATACTCACCGAGTTTTAAGTCAATCACGAAGTTTGCGCTCATCAGTGATCAGGTAAGTCGCAGGCTCATTCACAACCATTTCAGGAAGGGAGGACGCGAATGAGGAGATTACAGGTACCCCGCACCGCTGCGATGGCAGGCATCACAGCCATGGCATTGGCAGGCATGCTGGGGCTTTCGACCACACTACATGCGAAGACGCATGATGTGAAGTTTACCGCGATGGAAACCGAGATTGTCGTCGAAGGCACGGGGGAAAAGTACAAGGCCTGGACCTTCAACGGACAGATGCCGGGACCCGTGGTCCGCGTGACAGAAGGCGACACGGTCAACTTCACGCTCGACAATCCGAAGACAAACTTCTTCGGACACTCGATGGACTTTCATGCCGCAGAAATCGATTTCTTGAAGAACTATCGTGAGATCAAGCCGGGCCAAACCATCCAGTACACCTTTGTGGCCAAGAAGCCGGGGGTGTTCTTCTATCACTGCGGCGCGCCGCCAATGATTCAGCATATTGCTCGCGGCATGTTCGGCGCCATCATCGTAGATCCCAAGGATGCGAAAGTCTGGCCGAAGGCGGATCGGGAGTATCTCCTGGTTCAATCGGAATTCTGGAAAAATCCAGACGATGTCCAAGCGATGTTCGACCGCAAGTTCGACAACGTGATCTTCAACGGCGGGATCTGGAAGTACCATCCGTTCTTCATCGGCGCGGCTCCGTTAGAAGCCAAGCCGAACGAGCGGGTACGGTTCTACTTCGTGAACGCCGGCCCGAACGAATTCTCGTCATTGCATCCCATCGGCGAGATCTGGGACGCAGTCTATGAGAGCGGCAATCCGGCCAACAAGTTTGTGGGCGTCCAGACCTATGTCGTGGGACCGGGCAGCGCCGCCACATTCGACTTGGTGTCGGAATCAACCGGCGTGTATCCGATCGTGACCCATTCGCTGACCGCAGCGCTCAGGGGCGCCATTGCAGCCTTGACGATCACACCGGTCGCCAAAGATGCACCGTTGATGCCGTTGACCCCGTGGAATCCGTAGGCAACCACTGCCTCTACAAGTGGATAGAATACGTCGTTCAGCACATTAACTAATGAAGAGGAGACCAACAATGACTCGCACTTCGACAATGCTTGCGGTCGCACTGTTTGCGACCGTCGTCAGCGCACCGGTACTCAGCATGGCTGCGGACACGAAGCCCTCCCTCTATGAGCGGCTCGGAGGGACCGGTCCCATCACCGCGGTTGTAGGGAAGTTCGTCGCCAACGTCGCGGCCGACAAGCGGATCAATGGCTACTTCGCCAAGGCCGACATCCCCAACCTCAAGCGCCAGCTGGTCGATCAGGTGTGCCAAGCGAGCGGCGGTCCTTGCACCTACACAGGCAAGGATATGAAGACCACGCATAAAGGGATGAAGATCACGTCAGCGGCGTTCACCGCGCTGGTTGAGGATCTCGTGGCCGCGCTCGATACGTTCAACGTCCCGGAGCAGGAAAAGAGTGAATTGCTCAGCGTCTTGGGACCAATGAGCAAGGATATCGTCGAAGCTCCGTAGTATCGCAGCAGGCGTGGCTGGTCTGCATAGGCCAGCCACACCAATCTGCAGCATGATTGCTCAGTGCTAGAGCAACGTACAAGGGCGGCAGACAACAGTCTGCCGCCCTTTTCTACAACGTAGCAGACAAGGATTCGCGATATGGTGATAACGCTACGACAAGGGACGGTGGCGATAACCTTGACCATGGCCCTTGCAGGCGCAGGCCTGCTCCACGCAGAGCCGCGGGCCAATGAACGCATCGCCTTGGCCCTTTCCGGGCAGAATTGCTCGCCGCACCATCAGGCCATCGCCAAGACCCTATACCAAGTCCCCGGGGTGACACGCATCGACATGACTGTCATCGATGGCCACGTGTTGATCGACCGGATTCAGGATCAGCGAACCGCGGAGGACTTTCGGACTATCGTCAACGGCATTCTTCCATCGGATGCCCAATGCCGCGCCGAGATCATGGAATCCTGTATCTCAGCAGATCCAATGCCACCAAGCCGGACCCACTAGCTCGGATTCGGCGAGACAAATACCAAAACCCGGAGCCGTTCTCCCGTATGATTCTTCACGCCATGCTCTTCGCCTGCAGGAGCCAGTGTCGCTTGTCCTACTCCTAGCACCTGCTTCTCAGCTCCGACCTGAAACATCCCTTCCCCTTCAAGCACCAAATACACTTTATCCTGGTCGCCATGCACATGCCCCTGTTGCTCCTGCCCCGGCTCGAAACAATACACATCACAGAAAAACCGCTCCGTCTGAAACAGATTATTCTTCTTCATCTTCTCACTGCTGAATCGCTGACAATCCACAAGGTTCATGATCTTCATTGCCACATACCTTTCTTCACTGACACACACTGCTTCTCAGCTTGCCGCGACAATCGGTCAGAACCGACCCATCCTGCCTACGACCGCTTAGGGCAACCGCGACAAGGCCTTCTGATAGGAGCCCTTCATCTCATCGAATGCAATATCTACTGTGGTTTTCATCGTATGCCATTTTGCATCTGTCGCATCCCGCAAGGCATCCAACTTATCCTTCACCACCTCTTTCTTCTTATCCAGCTCATCGATGGATTTCTGAAGCTCAGCTCTGGTCGATACCGAGACATGCCGTGCTTTGCCGCGCAAGAACTCAATTTGACTGTGAATGGCAGATAACTCCTCCTGAGCCTTCCGTTGAAACGCGTCCTTCTGCTGGGCCGTATACTCTTTCGCCGCTTCGACCGTCTCTCGAGCCTCCTTCGCTATGGTATCTGCACCAGCTCGTGAATCGGGCGCCATTCCAAGATTCAGGACAACCCCAATACACGTGCCCCAGAGAGTCCGCAATAACCATCGGAAGTGAATCATTATGCCTTCTCCTCTTCTCTAATCTTCTGCCGATCTACGCAGAAAGTATAGTCAACCGGATTTGCAAAGTCACCCGGACTTGGCAGAGAGATTCCTTGCCCACCCCGCTAAACTTTCGACCGTAACAACCGAGAAAGGAACATATCAGAGCATACCTGAGACAAAGCGAGAAGGAGCCGTAACCGTGCCCCCTGAATGTCCGACAACATCAACGCCGATTGAACAACTGGAGCAAGTGCTGCTCAAGAAGCTGGAGCAGGGCGACATCGAACTGCCGTTGCTGCCTCAAGTGGCCAGCCAAGTGATGGCCCTTACCTCCGATCCGTCTGCTGATGCCGCCAAACTGTCTTCCCTCATCCACCAAGACCAGGCCTTGGCCGCACACGTGCTGCGCATCGCCAATTCTCCCGCTTATATGCCCAGAAGCCCTGTCGCCTCGCTGCAGCATGCCGTCGCCATGTTGGGGATTAATTTGCTATCTGAAATCGCGTTTACCACGTCGTTGAAAGCCGGCGCGTTTCAGGTGCCGGGCCATGAAGACACGGTCAAGCAGTTATG
>JABMDE010000031.1:4089-9163 GCA_015904055.1 Nitrospira sp.
GGGATGAAGATCACCTCAGCGGCGTTCACCGCGCTGGTGGAGGATCTCGTGGCCGCGCTCGATACGTTCAACGTCCCGGAGCAAGAAAAGGGTGAATTGCTCAGCGTCTTGGGACCGATGAATAAAGATATCGTCGAGGTCCCGTAGGATCGCGGAACGCGTGGCTGGTCTACACAGGTCAGCCACGCAGATCTGCAGAGCGATTCGCATTTCTAGAGCAATGCACAAGGGCGGCAGACAATAGTCTGTCGCCCTTTTCTACATCGCAGCACACAAGGATTGTGCCTAGCTATGGTGAAAAATTCGCAACAAGGGGCACGGGCAATACTTCTGACTCTTGCCCTTGCAAGCGCGGACACACTCCACGCAGAGCCGAGGGCCAATGAACGTATCGCCTTGGCCCTTTCCGGACAGAATTGCTCAGCGTACCATCAGGCCATTGCCAAGACGCTGTATCAGGTCCCCGGAGTCACACGCATCGATATGACTACCATCGATGGCCATGTCTTGATCGACCGGATACAAGATCAGCGAACCGCAGAGGACTTCCGGACCATCGTCAATGGCATCCTCCCATCAGATACCCAATGCCGAGCTGAGATCATGGAATCCTGCATCTCGGCAGATCCAATGCCGCCGAGCCAGACTCGCTAACTCGGATTCGGCGAGACAAATACCAAGACCCGGAGCCGTTCTCCCGTATGGTTCTTCACCCCATGCTCTTCGCCTGCAGGGGCCAATGTCGCCTGTCCTGCTCCTAACACCTGTTTCTCCGCTCCGACCTGAAACATCCCGTGCCCTTCAAGAACCAGATAGACTTTATCCTGGTCGCCATGGACATGCCCCTGTTGTTCCTGACCCGACTCGAAACAATATACATCGCAGAAAAATCGCTCCGTCTGAAACAGACTGTTCTTCTTCATCTTCTCACTGCTGAATCGCTGACAATCCGCAAGATTCATCACCTTCATCGCCACGTACCTTTCTTCACTGATACACACTGCTTCTCAGCTTGCAACGACAGACAGTCGTAGCAGACCTATCCTGCCTACTACCGATTAGGGCAACCGCGACAAGGCTTTCTGATAGGAGCTCTTAATCTCGTCGAACGCCGCATCCACTGTGGTTTTCATGGCATGCCATTTTGCATCTGTCGTACCCCGCAAAGCATCCAACTTATTCTTGACCGCCTCTTTTTTCTTATCCAGCTCATCAATAGACTTCTGAAGCTCCGCCCTGGTCGATACCGAAACGTTACGCGCTTTGCCGCGCAAGGTCTCAATTTGACTATGAATGGCAGATAACTCCTCCTGAGCTTTCCGTTGAAACGCGTCCTTTTGCTGGGCCGTATATTCTTTTGCCGCCTCGACCGTCTCACGAGCCTCCTTGGCTAAAGTGTCTGCGCCAGCCAGTGAATCTGGCACCATTCCAAGACCCAGGACAACCCAGACACACGCGATCCAGAGAGTCCGCGACAACCATGGGGGATGAGTCATCATTCTTTCTCCTCTGCGCCAATCTGCTGATCCACGTAGAAAGTATAGTCAAGCGGATTTGCAAAGTCATCAGCACTCGGCAAATAGATTCCCTTCCCGCCCCGCTAAACTTTCGAGCACAACAACCGAGAAAGGAACATATCAGAGCATACCTGAGACAAAGCAAGAAGGAGCAGTTACTGTGCCCCCTGAATGTCCAACAGCGTTAACACCAATCGAACAACTGGAGCAAGCGCTGCTCAAGAAGCTGGAGCGCGGTGACATCGAACTGCCGCTGTTGCCTCAAGTGGCCAGCCGAGTGATGGCCCTTACCTCCGATCCGTCCGCCGACGCCGCCAAACTGTCTTCCCTCATCCATCAAGACCAGGCCTTGGCCGCACACGTGCTGCGCATCGCCAATTCTCCCGCTTATATGCCCAGAAGCCCCGTCGCCTCTCTCCAGCATGCCGTCGCTATGCTGGGAATCAATTTGCTGTCTGAAATCGCGTTTACCACATCGTTGAAAGCCGGTGCGTTTCAGGTGCCGGGCCATGAAAACACAGTCAAGCAGTTATGGCGGCACTCACTAGCCAGCGGCGCCTTTGCAAAAGAGGTCGCCCGAACCAGACGCGTGAACGTAGAAAGCGCCTTTCTCTGCGGACTGTTACATGGAATTGGAAAACCCGTCGTCCTCCGCACGGCGGCGACGGTTGCGCGTGAGCAGCAGATCCAGGCCGACACGCCGATGTATCATATCGTGATTGAGGGCTATCATTCGCGTGTTGGATGCCTCATCGCCGAGAAGTGGAGCCTGCCCAAACAAGTCGTTGAGGTCATTCAATATTATGGTGATTATGACCATGCCACATCCAGCCGCCAGGAATGCATGCTCACCTGTGTTGCCGATCGACTGGCCACCCACATCCTCGCTCCGGATGCCATGCCGGAAGAACAGCTGCGTGACCATCCGGTGTTCGCAGAATTGAACCTCTACCCCAACGACATCGACCAACTCGTGGCCGGTAAGGACAAGGTACTGGCCATGGTAAACGCAATGAACTTATGAGTGCACCAACGGCTTTTGACATCATTGTGATCGGGGCCGGCCCCGCCGGCCAGAAAGCGGCCATCCAAGGCGCTAAATCCGGGAAGCGCGTGGCGCTCATCGAGCGTGAGCGCGGCATCGGAGGCAGCTGTGTCTACCGCGGAACGATCCCCAGTAAAACATTGAGAGAAAGCGCACTCCAACTCGATCGACTCAAATCCGCCGGCGCAGCCTTCGACTTCAGCCTGAAACCAGGCATCCAAATCGCAACATTGCTGAGCCGCCTGGAAAGTGTCATATCGGCTCATGACACCTTTATGAGCCGGCAGCTCAAGCGCAACGGCATTTCACTGTTGCACGGACGCGCCGGCTTTCTCGACGCGCGCACCATCGATATGCAGACGGTTGACGGAGGCCGCCAAGCATTGACCGCCGACACCATTATTCTGGCCACTGGCTCGCGTCCACGGAACCCGGAAAACATTCCCGTCGATCACGAACACATTCTCGACAGCGATTCACTCCTGTCGATGATCTATCTGCCTCGCTCGTTGACGATCATCGGCGGCGGCGTCATCGGATGCGAGTATGCCTCAATTTGCTATCTGAAATCGCGTTTACCACGTCGTTGAAAGCCGGCGCGTTTCAGGTGCCGGGCCATGAAGACACGGTCAAGCAGTTATGGCGACACTCACTGGCCAGCGGGGCCTTCGCCAAAGAGGTCGCCCGAACCAGACGCGTGAACGTCGAAAGCGCCTTTCTCTGCGGACTGTTGCACGGAATCGGAAAACCCGTTGTCCTCCGCACCGTGGCAACGGTTGCGCGTGAGCAGAAAATCCAGGCCGACACGCCGATGTTTCACATCGTGATCGACGGTTATCATTCACGTGTGGGATGTCTCATCGCCGAGAAGTGGAGCCTCCCCAAACAAGTTGTTGAGGTCATTCAATACTATGGTGATTACGACCATGCCGCTTCCAGTCGCCAGGAATGCATGCTCACCTGCGTCGCCGATCGACTGGCCACGCACATCCTCGCTCCGGATGCCATGCCGGAAGAACAGCTGCGTGACCATCCGGTCTTTGCAGAATTAAACCTCTATCCCAATGATATCGACCAACTCGTGGCTGGTAAGGACAAGGTACTGGCCATGGTAAATGCAATGAACCTATGAGCACACCGACCGCCTTTGACATCATTGTGATCGGGGCCGGCCCCGCCGGCCAGAAAGCAGCCATCCAAGGCGCGAAAGCCGGGAAACGCGTGGCGCTTATCGAACGGGAACGGGGTATCGGCGGAAGCTGCGTCTACCGCGGAACGATCCCCAGCAAAACGTTGAGAGAAAGCGCGCTCCAACTCGACCGGCTCAAAGCCGCCGGCGCCGCCTTCGACTTCAAGCTGAAACCGGACATCCAAATCGCAACACTGCTGAACCGCCTGGAGGATGTCATCTCGGCTCATGACACCTTTATGAGCCGGCAGCTCAGGCGCAACGGCATTTCACTGTTGCACGGACGCGCCGGCTTTCTCGACGAGCGCACCATCGATATGCAGACGGTCGACGGAGGCCGCCAATCATTGACCGCCGACGCCATTATTCTGGCCACAGGCTCGCGTCCCCGGAACCCGGAAAACATCCCCGTCGATCACGAACACATTCTCGACAGCGATTCACTCCTGTCAATGATCTACCTGCCTCGCTCGTTGACGATCATCGGCGGCGGCGTGATCGGATGCGAGTATGCCTCGATTTTTGCGTTGCTGGGGACGCAGGTGACGCTGATCGACCGTGCGCCCGCCCCGCTTCAATTCATGGACCATGAACTCGTGACACATTTTGTGAAACTCTTCGAACAGCAAGGCGGGCGCTATCTGGGCGGGCAGCAGGTCATGGAGGTTCGGTGGGACGGCGCCGCCCATGTCGTCACGACATTGAAAGACAACCCTCCGGTCAAGAGCGAGAAGCTCTTGGTTGCGCTGGGTCGGCAAGCTAACATGGAAGATCTCAATTTAGCAGCGGCAGGGCTTACGGCCACGGAGAAAGGCACACTCGCAGTCAACCAGTTCTGCCAGACGGATGTCCCGCACATCTATGCCGTCGGCGACATGGTCGGGGCTCCGGCACTCGCCTCAAAGGCGATGGAGCAAGGGCGCAGAGCCGCCAGGCATGCCCTGAACCTGCCGGTCGGTGATGCCGCATCGACCATCCCTCTGGGAATCTACACCATCCCTGAAATGGCCAGCATCGGTCTCGACGAAGAGGCTGCCCGTGAACGCTATCGAGATCCACTCATTGGGCGGGCAAAGTTTGAAGAAGTCGCCAGAGCGCAAATATCGGGGGCCGGCCAAGGCCTCCTCAAAATGGTGGCAGACCCCTCAGGCGAACAGCTGCTCGGGGTACAGATTGTGGGAGAGTCGGCGACGGAACTGGTTCATGTCGGGCAATCCGCTCTTCAGCAAGGCGCCACCATCGAATTCTTCATCGACAACATCTTCAACTTTCCCACCTATGCCGAGACCTATCGCATCGCCGCCTTGGACATCCTCGGGCAAG
>JABMDE010000031.1:9283-12551 GCA_015904055.1 Nitrospira sp.
GGGCTCACGGCCACGGAGAGAGGCACACTCTCAGTCAACCAGTTCTGCCAGACAGAGATCCCGCACATCTATGCCGTCGGCGACATGGTCGGGGCTCCGGCACTCGCCTCAAAGGCGATGGAACAAGGGCGCAGAGCCGCCAGACATGCCCTGAACCTGCCGGTCGGTGATGCCGCGTCGACCATCCCCCTTGGCATCTACACCATTCCTGAAATGGCCAGCATCGGTCTCGATGAAGAGGCTGCCCGTGAACGCTATCGAAACCCACTCATCGGGCGGGCAAAGTTTGAAGAAGTCGCCAGGGCGCAAATATCGGGGGCCGACCAAGGTCTCCTCAAAATGGTGGCCGACCCCTCAGGCGAGCAGCTGCTCGGCGTGCAGATCGTGGGAGACTCGGCGACAGAATTGGTTCATGTCGGACAATCCGCTCTTCAGCAAGGCGCCACCATCGAATTCTTTATCGACAACATCTTCAACTTTCCCACCTATGCCGAAACCTATCGCATCGCCGCCTTGGACATCCTCGGACAAGCGGCCAAACGCAAGACCGCTGAGGCCGCATAACCGGCCCTATCCCCTTGCCCCTTGCCTACGACAGGCCCTCACAGTCAGACGCATCTGCATCGACCAGGATCAGCGCAACAGATCTTTACAACGCCTCCTCGGTCTGATTCTCGCGTTCGTAGGGTTCCGCTTCCAGCTCCTTCACCACATGCTGAAGCCTCGCCCACCCGTCCGGAGGAAGATCGATGAACTCCAATCCAAAGAAGTCGTTACGGCACCAGCGAACGACGGCTTTCTTGACTGGAAGCGGCGGCTCTTCGTCCGACACTTCAATGCGCATTTCGATTTCTGTGCCCGAATGCACTGGAGTTGCGCTGAAGACTCTGCAGCCTCGAATCGACAAATCTCCAAGGACACCGACACCAGAAACGATATTGGTGGAACTGAAGGAACTCCGGAATTGAACGGGAAACCGAGGATCTTTTCTATGCTCCATCTTCTTCCTATGCTCCATATGCCAATCGTGTGGGGGGAAATCCCGTTACCCCTTTATATTGCCGATGGGCCGTAATTCCGCCACTACTTTTGTGATTCCCGCCCGATCAACCGATGCGACGACGTCCGAGATATTCTTGTAGGCAAAGCCCGCCTCCTCGGCAAGTCCCGACATGGAGACCGCCTTCACCATAATGCCCTGTTGCTGCATCTGCTGCTGAAGCTGCTCTCCACGAATCGCCCGCTTTGCCTGCGTACGCGACATCGTACGCCCAGCTCCATGCATCGTCGAAGCAAAGGTGTCGCGCATTGCACCCTCGGTCCCAGCGAGTAAATACGACCCGGTTTCCATCGACCCGCCGCAAATGACCGGCTGACCTGTCGCACGATAGCGAAGCGGCAAATCAGCACTACCTGGCCCCAACGCTCTGGTCGCGCCCTTGCGATGCACCACCAGTTCCCCCTCCGGATACCGCTCGACCTTGGCGATATTATGCGCCACGTCATAGACGACCTCCATGCCCATCGCCTCCGCCGGTTTCCCGAACACCGCAGCAAACGACTCTCGAATCTGATGGGTAATCACCTGACGATTGGCAAAGGCCGTATTGGCCGCACAATTCATCGCTGCAAAGTAGTCTTGCCCCTCGACCGACTGAAAGGGCGCACAGGCCAACTGCTGGTCCTTCACCGAAATTCCATATCGCCTCATCGCTTTCTCGAATACCTTGAGATAATCGCTCGCGACCTGATGCCCGAATCCGCGCGACCCGCAATGGACCATCACCACCACCTGATCCCGTCCATGGATGCCCCACGCAGCCGCACGGTCCCGATCGAACACCCGATCGTAGGAAGCCACCTGCACTTCGAGATAATGATTGCCGGAACCGAGCGTGCCCAATTGATTGATGCCGCGGCTCACCGCGCGGTCGCTGACTTTCGAGGGATCAGCACCCACCAGACACCCGTGTTCTTCGAGACATTCCAAATCACGATACCAGCCAAGCCCCTGCTCGATACACCAGCGTGCGCCGTCGGTCATGACCCGCTCAAACGCTACGCGGTCTAATTTGACGAAGCCGCTGGCTCCAACCCCGGCCGGGACCCTACGAAACAGCTCGGTCATCAGCCGGCCAAGATGCGGGCGGACTTCCTCATGCGTGAGATCAGTCCGAATCAGACGCATGCCGCAGTTCACGTCATAGCCGACACCGCCTGGAGAAATAACACCCGATCGGGCGTCGAAGGCGGCCACGCCGCCGATGGGAAACCCGTACCCCCAATGCCCATCCGGCATACAGAGTGCGTAGCGTCTGATCCCAGGGAGACAGGCCACGTTCGTCACCTGTTCGAACACACCCGCGTCCATCGACTCTAAAATCTCCGGCACGGCATAGATCCGTGCCGGAACGAGCATCCCGGCTTTTTCCGATGGCGCAATCTCCCAGACCTCACCGGAGATGCGCGTCACCTGCATATCGGTATTGAGTTTCATATCAACGACACCGTATGCGAGACGTACGGGACACGCGCGACGAGCTGAGTTTCACCGTACTTAACCCTTGACCGAGTCGCACCTTTCGCGCACATCCCGCCTGTGTTACACATCCAGCACCACTCGAACGGTCCACCCTTTCTCTTCATACGCAAGGCGGTACAGATGTTTCGTAACGCCTTTGATATCCGCTCGGAGTTCTTGCTTCGCCACCTTCACCGGCTCACCAATGATCATCGCATTGAGTCGCCACATGCCATCATTCCGTTGGGCGAGCCGGACTTCCGACCGGTGAAAGACGACGCCTGCAGCATCCTTCCAATACACCAGATCAGACAACCAATCGAATAAGAGGGAGGCGGGATCTTCCTCCTCGCGCTCGATCACTTGCTGCCACTCCGTTCCAACGGTCTGAGGATCAGCCATCGCGTGGATCGCTGCGTCGGTCGCTCCCTGGAAGACATCTTGGAGCGACTCGCCGCTGGCCTCAAACGCAAGGTCAGCCACAGCAATGTCATCAAGGAATCGAAAGGTATGAGCCATCCGTACGCCGCATATCGCACATGATCGGTGAAATGCTGCGAGACCTGCGTATCAGAATCAAAGATCGTGAAGTTCGAACAACTTGGGAAAGTCGGTGAGATTGCGGCAGCCATCTTTCGTCACTAAGACCATGTCCTCAATTCTCACCGCTCCCAAACCCGGGTAATAGAGCCCCGGTTCAACCGTGACCACATGGCCTTCTTGCAGAAGAGAACCGGTTCGACTGAT
>JABMDE010000031.1:12671-19047 GCA_015904055.1 Nitrospira sp.
TATCCGATCGTGACGCACTCGCTGACCGCAGCGCTCAGGGGGGCCATTGCCGCCTTGACGATCACCCCGGTCGCCAAAGATGCGCCGTTAATGCCGTTGACCCCATGGAATCCGTAGGCACCGGCTGTCGATTGCAGTGAATACAAGAGAAACAGTTCCACTACTTTCACGAATGAAGAGGAGACCAACAATGACTCGTACTTCGACACTACTGGCGGCCGCCCTATTTGCGACCGTCGTCAGCGCACCGGTACTCAGCATGGCTGCAGACACCAAGCCCTCGCTCTATGAACGGCTCGGCGGAACCGGTCCCATCACGGCCGTCGTAGGGAAATTCGTCGCCAACGTCGCGGCCGACAAGCGGATCAATGGGTACTTCGCGAAGGCCGACATCCCCAACCTCAAGCGGCAGCTGGTCGATCAGGTGTGCCAAGCCAGCGGCGGACCCTGCACCTACACGGGC
The DNA here is from genome assembly GCA_015904055.1 of Nitrospira sp. The sequence goes on from JABMDE010000031.1 coordinate 13,135, forward strand.
AAGGACATGAAGACCACGCACAAAGGGATGAAGATCACGTCAGCGGCGTTCACCGCGTTGGTTGAAGATCTCGTGGCAGCGCTCGATACGTTCAACGTGCCGGAGCAGGAAAAGGGTGAATTGCTCAGCGTCTTGGGCCCGATGAGCAAAGACATCGTCGAAGCCCCATAGGTTCGCAGAACGCGTGGCTGGTCTGCATAGGCCAGCCACGCAGACCTGTGGAGCAATTCACAGTTATAGAGCAACGCACAAGGGCGGCAGACAACAGTCTGCCGCCCTTTTCTACAACGTAGAAAGCAAGGATTGGTTGTTGGCTTTGGGGACGAATTCGCAACAAGGGATCACGGCAATAATTCTGACACTTGCCTTTGTAAGCGCAGGTATACTCCACGCAGAGCCACGCGCCAATGAACGTATCGCCTTAGCGCTTTCCGGGAAGAATTGCTCAGCGCACCATCAGGCCATTGCCAAGACGCTGCATCAGATCCCCGGAGTCACACGCGTCGATATGACGCTCATCGATGGCCATGTCTTGATCGACCGGATCCAAGATCAGCGAACCGCAGAGGACTTCCAGACCATCGTCAATGGCATTCTCCCATCGGATGCCCAATGCCGAGCTGAGATCATGGAATCCTGCATCTCGGCAGATCCAATACCGCCGAGCCGGACTCACTAACTCGGATTCGGTGAGACAAATACCAAGACCCGGAGCCGTTCACCCGTATGATTCTTCACCCCATGCTCTTCGCCTGCAGGGGCCAATGTCGCCTGTCCTGCTCCTAACACCTGCTTTTCCGCTCCGACCTGAAACATCCCGTGTCCTTCAAGAACCAGATAGACTTTATCCTGGTCGCCATGGGTATGCCCCTGTTGCTCCTGCCCAGGCTCGAAACAATACACATCGCAGAAAAATCGCTCCGTCTGAAACAGATTGTTCTTCTTCATCTTCTCACTGCTAAATCGCTGACAATCCGCAAGATTCATCACCTTCATCGCCACATACCTTTCTTCACTGATACACGCTGCTTCTCAGCTCGCAGCAACAGTCAGCCGTAGCAAACATATCCAGTCTACTACCGCTTAGGGCAACCGTGACAAAGCTTTCTGATAGGAGCCCTTCATCTCGTCGAATGCAGTATCCACTGTAGTTTTCATGGTATGCCATTTTGCATCTGTCGCATCCCGCAAGACATCCAACTTATCCTTGACCGCCTCTTTTTTCTTGTCCAGCTCATCAATAGACCTCTGAAGCTCCGCCCTGGTCGATACTGAGACATGACGCGCTTTGCCTCGCAAAGTCTCGATTTGACTGTGAATAGCAGCTAACTCCTCCTGAGCCTTCCGTTGAAACGCGTCCTTCTGCTGAGCTGTATATTCTTTTGCCGCCTCGACCGTCTCCCGAGCCTCCTTGGCTATAGTGTCTGCGCCAGCCAGTGCATCGGGCGTCATTCCAAGATCCAGTACAACCCAGACACACACAATCCAAATAGTCCGCAACAACCATGGGAGTTGAGTCATCATTCTTTCTCCTCCGCGCCAATCTGCCGATCCACCCAAAAGTATAGTCAAGCGGATTTGCAAAGTCATCAGCACTCGGCGGATAGATTCCCTCCCCACCCCGCTAAACTTTCGACCGCAACAAGCCGAGAAAGAAGCATAACTGAACATACCTGAGACGAATCGAGAAGGAGCGGTCACCGTGCCCCCTGAATGTCCGACAGCGTTAACACCGATTGAACAACTGGAGCAAGGGCTGCTGAAGAAGCTGGAGCACGGCGACATCGAACTGCCGCTGCTGCCTCAAGTAGCCAGCCAAGTGATGGCCCTTACCTCCGATCCATCCGCCGACGCCGCCAAACTGTCTGCCCTCATCCATCAAGACCAGGCCTTGGCCGCACACGTGCTGCGCATCGCCAATTCTCCCGCGTATATGCCCAGAAGTCCCGTCGCCTCTCCCCAGCATGCCGTCGCCATGCTGGGGATCAATTTGCTGTCTGAAATCGCGTTTACCACGTCGTTGAAAGCCGGCGCGTTTCAGGTGCCGGGCCATGAAGGCACGGTTAAGCAGTTATGGCGGCACTCACTGGCCAGCGGCGCCTTTGCAAAAGAGGTCGCCCGAACCAGACGCGTGAACGTAGAAAGCGCCTTTCTCTGCGGGCTGTTGCATGGAATCGGAAAACCCGTCGTCCTCCGCACCGCAGCAACGATTGCGTGCGAGCAGAAAATCCAGGCCGACACGCCGATGTTTCACATCGTAATCGACGGCTATCATGCACGTGTTGGATGCCTCATCGCCGAGAAGTGGAGCCTCCCCAAACAAGTCGTTGAGGTCATTCAATACTATGGCGATTACGATCATGCCGCGTCCAGCCGCCAGGAGTGCATGCTCACCTGTGTCGCCGATCGACTGGCCACTCACATCCTCGCCCCGGATGCCATGCCGGAAGAACAGCTGCGTGACCATCCGGTGTTCGCTGAATTAAACCTCTATCCCAACGACATCGACCAACTCGTGGCCGGCAAGGACAAGGTGCTGGCCATGGTGAACGCCATGAACTTATGAGTACGCCAACCGCCTATGACATGATTGTGATCGGAGCCGGCCCTGCCGGCCAGAAAGCGGCCATCCAAGGCGCCAAATCCGGGAAGCGCGTGGCACTCATCGAGCGTGAGCGCGGCATCGGAGGCAGCTGTGTCTACCGCGGAACGATCCCCAGCAAAACCTTGAGAGAAAGCGCGCTCCAACTCGATCGGCTCAAATCCGCCGGCGCAGCCTTCGACTTTAGCCTGAAACCGGGCATCCAAATCGCAACATTGCTGAACCGCCTGGAAAGTGTCATCTCGGCTCATGACACCTTTATGAGCCAGCAGCTCAGGCGCAACGGCATTTCGCTGTTGCACGGACGCGCCGGCTTTCTCGACGCGCGCACCATCGATATGCAGACGGTCGACGGAGGCCGCCAGGCATTGACCGCCGGCACCATTATTCTGGCCACTGGCTCGCGCCCACGGAACCCGGAAAACATTCCCGTCGATCACGAACACATTCTCGACAGTGATTCACTCCTGTCGATGATCTACCTGCCTCGCTCGTTGACGATCATCGGCGGCGGCGTCATCGGATGCGAGTATGCCTCGATTTTTGCGCTACTGGGGACGCAGGTCACTCTGATCGACCGCGCACCCTCCCCGCTCCAATTCATGGACCATGAGCTCGTGACACATTTCGTAAAACTCTTCGAACAGCAAGGCGGGCGCTATCTGGGAGGACAGCAAGTCATGGAGGTTTGCTGGGACGGCGCCGCCCATGTCGTCACGACGTTGAAAGACAACCCTCCGGTCAAGAGCGAGAAGCTGTTGGTCGCACTGGGGCGGCAAGCCAACATGGAAGATCTCAATTTGGCGGCAGCAGGGCTCACGGCCACGGAGAGAGGCACACTCTCAGTCAACCAGTTCTGCCAGACAGAGATCCCGCACATCTATGCCGTCGGCGACATGGTGGCGGCAGCAGGGCTCACGGCCACGGAGAGAGGCACACTCTCAGTCAACCAGTTCTGCCAGACAGAGATCCCGCACATCTATGCCGTCGGCGACATGGTGGGGGCTCCGGCACTCGCCTCAAAGGCGATGGAACAAGGGCGCAGAGCCGCCAGGCATGCCCTGAACCTGCCAGTCGGTGATGCCGCGTCGACCATTCCCCTTGGCATCTACACCATTCCTGAAATGGCCAGCATCGGTCTCGATGAAGAGGCTGCCCGTGAACGCTATCGAAATCCACTCATCGGGCGGGCAAAGTTTGAAGAAGTCGCCAGGGCGCAAATATCGGGGGCCGGCCAAGGCCTCCTCAAAATGGTGGCAGACCCCTCAGGCGAGCAGCTGCTCGGCGTGCAGATCGTGGGAGAGTCGGCAACGGAATTGGTTCATGTCGGGCAATCCGCTCTTCAGCAAGGCGCCACCATCGAATTCTTTATCGACAACATCTTCAACTTTCCCACCTATGCCGAAACCTATCGCATCGCCGCCCTGGACATCCTCGGACAAGCGGCCAAACGCAAAACCGCTGAGGCCGCATAACGGCCCCATTCTCTTGCCCCTTGTCTACGACAGGCCCTTACAGTCAGACGCATCTGCATCGATCAGAGTCAGCGCAACAGATCGTTACAACGCCTCCTCGGTCTGATTCTCGCGTTCGTAGGGCTCCGCTTCCAGCTCCTTCACCACATGCTGAAGCCTCGCCCACCCGTCCGGAGGAAGATCGACGAACTCCAATCCGAAAAAATCGTTCCGGCACCAGCGAATGATGGCTTTCTTAACCTGAAGCGGCGGCTCTTCGTCCGACACTTCAATGCGCATTTCGATTTCCGTACCCGAATGCACTGGAGTTGCGCTGAAGACTCTGCAGCCTCGAATCGACAAATCTCCAAGGACACCGACACCGGACACAATATTGGTGGAACTGAAGGAACTCCGGAATTGAACGGGAAACCTGGGGTTTTTTCTATACTCCATCTTCTTCGTCTACTCCATCTACTCCATAGGCCAATCGTGCGCGGGGAAATCCCGCTATCCCTTTATATTGCCGATGGGCCGTAATTCCGCCACTACTTTTGTGATTCCCGCCCGATCAACTGATGCGACGACGTCCGAGATATTCTTGTAGGCAAAGCCCGCCTCTTCGGCAAGGCCCGACATGGAGACCGCCTTCACCAGAATGCCCTGTTGCTGCATCTGCTGCTGAAGCTGCTCTCCGCGAATCGCCCGCTTCGCCTGCGTCCGCGACATCGTACGTCCGGCCCCATGCATCGTCGACGCGAACGTGTCGCGCATTGCACCCTCAGTCCCAGCGAGCAAATACGATCCGGTTTCCATCGACCCGCCGCAAATGACCGGCTGACCAGTCGCACGATAACGGAGCGGCAAATCAGCACTGCCCGGCCCCAATGCTCTGGTCGCGCCCTTGCGATGCACCACCAGCTCCCCTTCCGGATATCGCTCGACCTTGGCGATGTTATGCGCCACGTCATAGACAATCTCCATGCCCAAGGCCTCCGCCGGCTTTCCGAACACCGCAGCAAACGACTCTCGAATCTGATGAGTAATCACCTGACGATTGGCAAAGGCCGTATTGGCCGCGCAATTCATCGCCGCAAAGTAGTCTTGCCCCTCGACCGACTGAAAGGGCGCGCAAGCCAACTGCTGGTCCTTCACCGAAATTCCGTACCGCCTCATCGCTTTCTCGAACACCTTGAGATAATCACTCGCGACCTGATGCCCGAATCCGCGCGACCCGCAATGGACCATTACCACCACCTGGTCCCGGCCATGGATGCCCCACGCAGCCGCACGATCCCGATCGAACACCCGATCGTAGGAAGCCACCTGGACCTCGAGATAATGGTTGCCGGACCCGAGCGTGCCCAATTGATTGATACCGCGGCTCACCGCACGATCGCTGACTTTCGAAGGGTCGGCACCCGCCAAACACCCTTGTTCTTCCAGACACTCCAAGTCACGATGCCAGCCAAGCCCCTCCTCGATGCACCAGCGCGCGCCGTGAGTCATGACCTGTTCAAACGCCGCGCGGTTTAATTTCACGAAGCCGCTCGCGCCAACCCCGGCTGGGACCCTGCGGAATAACTCGGTCATCAGCCGCCCAAGATGCGGGCGGACTTCCTCATGCGTGAGATCGGTTCGAATCAGACGCATACCGCAATTCACGTCATACCCGACGCCGCCTGGAGAAATAACACCCGATCGGACATCGAAAGCAGCCACGCCGCCGATGGGAAACCCGTACCCCCAATGCCCATCCGGCATACAGAGCGCGTAGCGCCTGATCCCGGGGAGACAGGCCACATTCGTGACCTGTTCGAACACACCGGCGTCCATCGACTCCAAAATCTCCGGCAC
>JABMDE010000031.1:19167-20683 GCA_015904055.1 Nitrospira sp.
CCGGCGTCCATCGACTCCAAAATCTCCGGCACCGCATAGATCCGTGCCGGAACAAGCATCCCGACTTTTTCCGATGGCGCGATCTCCCAAACCTCACCGGAGATGCGTGTAACCTGCATATCGGTATTGAGTTTCATATCAACAACACAGTACGCGAGACGCGCGGGACAAGCGAGACGAGCTGAGTGTCACTATACTTAGTCTTTAACCGAGTCCCACCTGTCCCGCACATCCCGCCTGTGTTACACATCCAGCACCACTCGAACGGTCCACCCTTTCTCTTCATGCACAAGGCGATACAGATGTTCAGTGACACCTTTGATATCCGCTCGGAGTTCTTGCTTCGCCGCCTTCACCGGCTCGCCATAGACCGTTCCATGGAGTGTCCACTGGCCATTGTTCCGTTGAGCGAGCCTGACCTCTGATCGGTGAAAGACGACACCTGCAGCATCCTTCCAATACACCAGATCAGACAACCAATCGAATAAGAGGGAGGCAGGATCTTCCTCTTCACGCTCAATCACTTGCTGCCACTCCGTTCCAACGGTCTGAGGATCAGCCATCGCGTGGATCACTGCGTCGGTCGCCCCCTGGAAGACATCGTGGAGCGACTCGCCGCTGGCCTCAAACGCAAGGTCGGCTACAGCAATGTCGTCAAGGAATCGAAAGGTATGGGCCATCCGTACGCCGCATATCGCACGTGGTTGGTGAGATGCCGCGAGACCTGCGTATCGGAATCAAAGATCGTGAAGTTCGAACAACTTGGGAAAGTCGGTGAGATTGCGGCAGCCATCTTTCGTCACTAAGACCATGTCCTCGATTCTCACCGCTCCCAAACCCGGGTAATAGAGTCCCGGTTCAACCGTGACGACATGGCCTTCTTGCAGAAGAGAACCGGTTCGACTGATGCGCGGCGCTTCATGAATGTCCAACCCTACACCGTGGCCGGTTCCATGGAAATACCCTTGCATGCGCCCATTCACTACGCCGGTCTTGTACCCCGCCTTGTCGAATCGCGCACAAATCCCTTGATGAATCTTCATCCCATCGGCGCCGTCTTTGACCTTCTCGATCGCTTCTTCTTGAGCATCCTTAACGGTTTGATACAGCCGCTTCAGGTCCGGAGTCGGCGCCCCCCGAACGACCGTACGGGACATGTCGGCAAAATACCGGCTGGTGGCCGACCGGGGAAACACATCGAAAATAATACTGCGACCGGCGGGCAACGGGCCGCTGCCCTCATTGTGGGGATCGCAGGCCTGCTCCCCCCCGGCCACGATCGTGTGCTGCGCGACGCAATCCCGCTCCATCAACTTCACGTTGATCAGCTTCTTAATCCGCTCGGACGTCAACACTTCCCCGTCGAGATGGAGCCATCCCTGCTCGATCGTCGCCCGCTGGACGGTCTTAAACGCCGCCGCGACGGATTCTTCCGTGGCGCGCTGCGCCGCTTCAATATGGCGAATCTCATCGGCGGTTTTCACCACCCGTTGTTCATAAAACGGATCCCGCTTGG
>JABMDE010000031.1:20803-27435 GCA_015904055.1 Nitrospira sp.
ATCGCTCGCGACCTGATGCCCGAATCCGCGCGACCCGCAATGGACCATCACGACCACCTGGTCCCGGCCATGAATGCCCCACGCAGCTGCACAATCCCGATCGAATACCCGATCGTAAGAAGCCACCTGTACTTCGAGATAATGATTGCCGGAACCGAGCGTGCCCAATTGATTGATACCACGGCTCACCGCGCGATCGCTGACCTTGGAGGGATCGGCACCCGCCAAACACCCTTGTTCTTCGAGACACTCCAAATCACGATGCCAGCCAAGCCCCTGCTCGACACACCAGCGCGCGCCGTCGGTCATGACCTGCTCAAAGGCCGCGCGGTGTAATTTCACAAACCCGCTCGCGCCAACCCCGGCCGGAACCCTGCGGAACAACTCGGTCATCAGCCGCCCAAGATGCGGACGGACTTCCTCATGCGTAAGATCCGTCCGAATCAGACGCATACCGCAATTCACATCATAGCCGACGCCGCCCGGGGAAATAACACCTGATTGGACATCGAAGGCGGCCACGCCGCCGATAGGAAAACCATATCCCCAATGCCCATCCGGCATACAAAGCGCGTAGCGCCTGATCCCGGGGAGACAGGCTTCGAACACACCGGCGTCCATCGACTCCAAAATCTCCGGCACCGCATAGATCCGTGCCGGAACAAGCATCCCGACTTTTTCCGATGGCGCGATCTCCCAGACCTCGCCGGATATTTGCGTAACCTGCATGTCGGTAGTGAGTTTCATATCAATAACACCGTATGCGAGACCCGCAGGACAAGCGTGACGAGCTGAGTTTCACCATAGGTAGTCTTTGACAACGTCGCATTTCTCCCGCACATCCCGCCTGCTTTACACATCCAGCACCACTCGAACGGTCCACCTGTTCCTCTCATACGCAAGGCGGTACAAATGTTTCGTGACACCTTTGATATCCGCTCGAAGTTCCTGTACCGATGCCTTCACCGGCTCGCCATAGATCGCTCCATAGAGTGTCCACCTGCCATCGTTCCGTTGAGCGAGTCTGACCTCCGACCGGTGAAAAACGACGCCTGCAGCATCCTTCCAATACACCAGATCGGATAACCAATCGAATAAGAGGGAGGCGGGATCGTCCTCCTCGCGCTCGATCACCTGCTGCCACGCTGTTCCAACAGTCTGTGGATCAGCCATCGCGTGGATCAGTGCGTCGGCCGCTCCCTGGAAAACATCGTGGAGCGACTCGCCGCCGGCCTCAAACGCAAGGTCGGCCATAGCAATGTCATCGAGGAATTGAAAGGTATGGGCCATCCGTACGCCGCATATCGCACATGATCGGTGAGATGCTGCGAGACCTGCGTATCGGAATCACGGGTCTTGAAGTTCGAACAACTTGGGGAAATCGGTGAGATTACGGCAGCCATCCTTCCAAACCCGGGTAATAGAGCCCCGGTTCAACCGTGACCACATGGCCTTCTTGCAGAAGAGAACCGGTTCGACTGATGCGCGGCGCTTCATGAATATCCAATCCCACGCCATGTCCGGTTCCATGAAAATACCCTTGCATACGCCCATTCACCACGCCGGTCTTATATCCCGCCTTCTCGAATCGCGTACAGATCCCTTGATGAATCTTCATCCCATCAGCGCCGTCTTTTACCTTCTCGATCGCTTCTTCTTGCGCATCCTTGACGGTTTGGTACAGCCGTTTCAGGTCCGGCGTCGGCGCCCCCCGAACGACCGTGCGGGACATGTCGGCAAAATACCGGCTGGTGGCCGACCGGGGAAACACATCGAAAATAATACTGCGACCAGCGGGCAACGGACCGCTGCCTTCATTGTGGGGATCGCACGCCTGTTCCCCTCCGGCTACGATCGTGTGCTGCGCGACGCAATCCCGATCCATCAGCTTCACATTGATCAGCTTCTTGATCCGCTCGGACGTCAACACCTCCCCGTCGAGATGGAGCCATCCCCCTTCGATCGTCGCCCGTTGGACAGTCTTAAACGCCGCCGCGACAGCTTCTTCCGTGGCGCGCTGCGCCGCTTCGATATGGCGAACTTCGTCGGCGGTTTTCACGACCCGTTGCTCATAAAACGGATCCCGCTTGGGTTTCAGGCTATAGCCGAGTTCCTGGAGCCTGGTGGCATGGATGAATGGGAAATTCGCCGGCACCAGAAGTCGGCGAATTTTGAATTCTTTCAACACCACATGCACAATATCGACCGTCGTCGGATGCTTGATACCCTGCGTTTTTGCTTTTTGTTCAAGCTCGGAATAGGACAACACGCGGTCGACCGAAGCCTGAGCCCTGGCACGATCCATTTCAAGATCGCTCATGACCAGCAGGCGTTCCCCCTTGATCTCCATATAGATAAAGGAGTCCGGCGCGATAAATCTGGTGGCGTAATAGAGATTCGAATCCTGTTCGCTCGCAGCAATAAAGAGCGTCGCAATTTCCGGTTGAGAAACGACAGCGCGCTTCATGAACGACAGAACAGATGGTAAGGGGTGAGTATGCGGCCGGATACGGGCGTATGTGTCTGACTCTTCAGCATCGTGAAGCGGATGCTAGCATGGGGGCGGGAGTCGGTCAAGAATAAGGCTTCGTCAAGGAGTGGCGGGAGCTGACTCGGACGGTAGTACAGTGTCAGGCGCAGGAGCTTTGCTCTCCTCATCCGACGTCGCCAGATCGATCGGGAGTGTCAGCGTATTCGTCAGCACATCGACGGCAAGCTGGGCGAGCCCGGACAGACCCGATGCAAAGGACTTTACCGGCATATAGGTGACGTCAGGGTCTTCCACCGACCCCTTGACGGGACGGAAAATATCGCCGTCGCCAATCCTTTCCGTTCACCGGCAAGAATCCGGCCGAAGAGAGGAATGGTCTTGATGAATTGCGAGTAGGACCCAAATGGACTCACCGCCATGACGAGATCCAGCTGATCGGTCGGCAAATCGTAATGGCCCGCCGCCGTGAGCTTCAGGATCGGACTATCCATAATCATATTTTCAGTCTGAACCACGCCGTTCTGGATCACAACCGTCCCGGAAATTTTGTTGTACGGCAGTCCCTCCTTTTCAAGATCCATTTTCCCCTGCAAGACGACCGGAAGGTTCAAGAGACGGATGACTTTCCATACCGCCCGCTCGCTTGATTTGAGAATGTGCCCTTTTTCCAATAACACCTCGGCCTTCCCGTTGAGTGACGGATAGACCCCATGGGGATTATCTCCGAGGTCGCCGGTCACGTCCTCGAGTTGCGTCGCTCCCTCGGCCAAGATGAATCGCCCTTGCAGCCCCGTCAGCCGCACCGGCAGCGCCGAATGCGTCAGACTCACGGATTGCACCCGAATCTCTCCTCCGGCAAAGGTAATGCCTCCCGGCTGAGTCAACGCACCGACAAGGCGGAAGGTCGGCTGGGCCATGCCTTCCACATCCCGCACGCCGGCCATCACCTGCGTCAATCGCTCCACCTTCATCGTCTGGGCCAGAAAATCCACCAGATGCGCTGCCGTCATCTCGCCCGTGACTTCCAGTTCAAGCCATGGGCCTGCCTCAAGAAACGAGACAACTGCCTTTCCATCCGTCAACCGAATCGTGCCATAGCTCCCCGTCACACCGGTGATGCGCATGCGTCCGGGCTCCACGAACACCACCGCCGCCAGATCGCTGGCCGCAACACGGTCCTGGCCAATCAGGCCCCGTGCCTCCTGGATACGGAACTCTCCCGTCACCGAAAGCGCGGCCTCGGCCGAGGCGGTCCCGGTCAAAGTCGCATTCATCACCTGCACCTTGCCGTCCACCTGCCGATCGGCCAGCCACGCGGACATCTGTGGATCGATCCACGCAGTCGGCACGGTGTTGAGCAATTGCGCCAACGACACCAGCGAACTGCTGAGTGTGATTGCAAACGTGGGTTGCAATGTCATGAGGCCGGCGAGATTCGCTTTGCCGGTCAGCGCCATCTCGTTCAACCGCGCTGAGATATCGGACAAAACCAGATCGTATCCGGCCACACCGGGCATGACGTGAACGGAACTTTGAAGCGTCAGCGCTCCCTGGAGGCGATCCGGGATGGGCTGAGAGCCGAGGAACTCAACCGCGTCACGAATGTTTACCGTCTTGGCATCCAGACGGCCGTCGAACTGGAACAGCAGCGGCGGCTCAGCCGGTGCCTGCTCGGTCAACGACACCGGTTTCTCCGAGCGTCGAATCTTCCCATCCAACGACACCATCGCCGCCCCTCGTTCTCCCGGAGGAGCGGCCGAGACATGGAGATCTGCCACCCCGCGCTCCGGATGAATCAGGAGTGTGGCATTCACCTGTTCCAGCTTGAGTGACCGGAGTCCATCCGGCCTGGCCGAATCGATCAGAGTCAGAGCTCCGTTGACGAGTTTGGCATCCCGGATCATGAGCATCCTGGCCATCGCGCCCACAGTCTGCTGGTCCGTCTCCGCCTGATCGCTCACACCATCCAGCACATTCCACTGGCCGGCTTCATTACGTCGAAGCGTGAGATTCGGTTCTTCAATCAGCAACCGTTTCCCCACGATTTGCTTGCGGAACAGCGGAAGCAGGCGCACAACCAAATCAATTCGCTTGGCGGTCAGCATGACGGCATCAGAATGGTGATCGTGAATCGTGACTTCGGACAATTCCACGCGGATGCTGGGAAACACCACGAGCTTCACATGGCGCACGTCGATCTTCCGCCCAAGACTCTCCTCAAGCTGGTCCAACACAAATTCTTTGAGATAGTTTTCGCCGGTTAGTTGCTTGGAAAACAACAGAAAGGCGGCAGCACAGACGACCAGGGCGAGAAGAACAAGGAGTCCAAGACGAAAACGGGACACACCACCCCCTAGAAAGTACGTACAAATCTACGGGCATCTTACCGGAAGCACGAGGTGAAATCTAGAAACTCTGCGTCTTATAAGGGATTTATCTCCGAGGTCGCCGGTCACGTCCTCGAGTTGCGTCGCTCCCTCGGCCAAGATGAATCGCCCTTGCAGCCCCGTCAGCCGCACCGGCAGCGCCGAATGAGTCAGACTCACGGATTGAACCCGAATCTCTCCTCCGGCAAAGGTAATGCCTCCCGGCTGGGTCAACGCACCGACGAGACGGAAGGTCGGCTGGGCCAGTCCTTCCACATCCCGAACTCCGGCCATCACCTGCGTCAATCGTTCCACCTTCATCGTCTGGGCCAGAAAATCCACCAGATGCGCTGCCGTCATCTCACCCGCGACTTCCAGTTCAAGCCATGGACCTGCCTCAAGAAACGAGACAACTGCCTTTCCATCCGTCAACCGAATCGTGCCATAGCGCCCCGTCACACCGGTGATGCGCATGCGTCCAGGCTCCACGGATACCACCGCCGCCAGATCGCTGGCCGCAACACGGTCCTGGCCGATCAAGCCCTGTGCCGCCTGAATACGGAACTCTCCCGTCACCGAAAGCGCGGCCTCAGCCGAGGCGGTCCCGGTCAAAGTCGCATTCATCACCTGCACCTTGCCGTCGACCTGCCGATCAGCCAGCCACGCAGACATCTGTGGGTCAATCCACGCAGTCGGCACGGTGTTGAGCAATTGCGCCAACGACACCAGTGAACTGCTGAGTGTGATCGCAAACGTAGGTTGCAACGTCATGAGACCGGCAAGATTTGCTTTGCCGGTCAGCGCCATCTCGTTCAACCGCGCTGAGATATCGGACAAGACTAGATCGTATCCGGCCACACCGGGCATGACCTGGACGGAACTTTGGAGCGTCAGTGCTCCCTGAAGGCGATCCGGGATGGGCTGCGAGCCGAGGAACTCAACCGCGTCACGAATGTTCACCGTCTTGGCATCCAGACGGCCGTCGAACTGGAACAGCAGCGGCGGCTCAGCCGGCGCCTGCTCGGTCAACGACACCGGTTTCTCCGAGCGTCGAATCTTCCCATCCAACGACACCATCGCCGGCCCTCGTTCTCCCGGAGGAGCGGCCGAGACATGGAGATCCGCAACCCCGCGCTCCGGATGAATCAGGAGTGTGGCATTCACCTGTTCCAGCGTGAGAGAGCGGATGCCATCCGGCCTGGCTGAATCAACCAGAGTCAGAGCGCCGTTGACGAGTTTGACCTCCCGGATCATGAGCATCCTGGCCATCGCCCCCACCGTCTGCTGATCCGCCTCCGCCTGATCGCTCACACCGTCCAGCACATTCCACTGGCCCGCTTCATTGCGCCGAAGCGTGAGATTCGGTTCTTCAATCAGCAACCGTTTCCCCACGATTTGTTTGCGGAACAGCGGAAGCAGACGCACGACCAAATCAATCCGCTTGGCGGTCAGCATGACGGCATCAGAATGGTGATCGTGAATCGTGACCTCGGACAATTCCACACGGATGCTGGGAAAGACCACAAGCTTCACATGGCGCACGTCGATTTTCCACCCAAGGCTCTCCTCAAGCTGGTCCAACACAAATTCTTTGAGATAGTTTTCGCCGGTTAGTTGCTTGGAAAACAACAGAAAGGCGGCAGCACAGATAACCAGGGCAAGTAGAACAAGAAGTCCAAGACGAAGACGGGACACACCACCCCCTAGAAAGTACGTACAAATCTACGGGCATCTTACCGGAAGCACGAGGTGAAATCTAGAAACTCTGCGTCTTA
>JABMDE010000031.1:27555-38357 GCA_015904055.1 Nitrospira sp.
CTCAGCATGCATGATGGGGTGCATCTCCTCCGCCCGCTACTCTAATTGAAGAGAGGCGAAGTGTCCCACTCATATTGGCACAGAGGGGAGAGCGGGATTGCCCCACTCTTGTCTACGATAAGTTCTGAATATGTCTCCGGTGTGTGAGTAGGATGGAGCTTATGTTCAAGTTAATGATTCTCTCTACGAGCCTCGTACGCCCTTCATAATTCGCTATTTCCAGGCACTTCCCATCCGTTGCCGTGAGATCTCCCACACACGAGTCCATCTCTCCCTCCACATTCAGGAAGCCTACTTCCGAGGTACCTCCTCTGGGTCTGGTGCGGTCCCTGGCATGGGCTACCCTTGGTTCAGGCAAGACGAATTCCACGACCGAGACCAAGGAGGATACTCATGACATGCATACGTTGCCAGGGACTCATGGTGCAGGACCAACTGTTCGACTTCGAGGGCGCCTATGGACACCTGTGGGCGACCAGCTCGCGGTGTTTGAATTGCGGCCATGTTCACGATCCCGTCATCGAGGCCAATCACCGGTCCCGACCGGTAAAGGCCGTGCTGGTTTCCATTGGTACGCCCGACTATCTGGATAACGAAGTCCATCTTGGGGCTGAGTCATTCCTCAGGCAAGCGGCCTGACATTAGTCAGACAGCAAAGCGTGGTTCAGCCGGCAAGCAGACCGCTTGTTTGATTTCTGATTGCCGAGAGGTCTATGGGTATTATAAGGATGGTGAAAGTGCAAGCTCAGCGGATCAAGTTGCAAATCATTGGGACCGCGATAAAGCAGGCGAAAACGCATCGTGCGAGCAAATATGCCAAATTTTTAGGCCTAAGGGGTTGCCAAGTAGATATTAAGTTTGGATATGCAAATGAGCCTAAAGATAATCGTAGTATTGATAGTCCTGTTACTTTTAGTAACGAAAACCTATAGGGGTCAGGTCTTGTAATCAAACAGTATCCTATATAGACTCGCGCGCCATGGCTCGTCCCCTGCGATTGGAGTTTCCCGGTGCCGTCTATCATGTGACCAGTCGCGGCAACGCCCGGCAGGATATTGTGGCGGACGACCGTGATCGCCGGCAGTTCCTCGCCCTGCTCGCCCATGTCATCGATCGGTATCGCTGGCTGTGTCATGCCTACTGTCTGATGGACAATCACTACCACCTCCTCATCGAGACGCCCCAACCCAATCTCTCCCTCGGCATGCGCCAGCTCAACGGCCGCTATACGCAGACGTACAACCGGCGGCAGCCCGCGTGGGGCATCTGCTCCAAGGACGCTTCACCGCGATCCTGGTCGAGAAAGACGCACATCTCCTCGAACTCTGCCGGTATGTGGTGCTGAATCCAGTGCGAGCGAACATGGTCCCCCATCCGCGGCACTGGGCCTGGAGCAGCTATCGCGCGACGGTGGGCGAGACGACGGCCCCGCCCTTCCTGACCACGGACTGGATTCTCGGGCACTTTGGCGCGCGGGTAGGCCCGGCTCAAGAGCAGTATCGGACCTTTGTGGCGGAGGGACGGGGTGAGCCACGGCCGTGGGAGCAGCTGACCGGACAGATCTATCTGGGGTCTGAGGCATTCATTGCCCACCACCAGCCAGATCGAGTGATTCGCGAGATTCCCCGGCGGCAGACTCAGGCGCAGCGGCCATCCTTGCACGTGCTGTTTCAGCGATCAGACACCCCAGCGCGACTCATCCACACGGCCTATCGCCGCTATGACTACCGTCTTGCGGAGATTGCGGAACATTTAGGCGTACCTGCGGCTACGGTCAGCCGCCGGTTGAAGCAGGCGGAGCAGGCGAATGTGTGATTACAAGACCTTTTTATCTTTAGATAGGTTCTACTCTTACCAACAAACAGTCGTATTCAATTATCCTCCCCTTATCCTGAGTCACTGGAAACATGCCAACAACCCCGAAGCCTGCTTGCTCGTATGCAGAAACACTTTCGGTCCAGTGAGGCATCCCTTCATAGATTGAAATTAAAGAAATCTCAGACTGCAGCGCGGTTACGTGCTTAAGTTTGTTTCCCAATCCTTTGAAGACCTCCATGTCGTAACCTTGTGTGTCCATTTTTAGAAAAACCCGTTTGTTCTCAATATTGGGGACCATTTTATCCAGCAGCTCGTCTAGTCTGCGGATAGAGACAAGTTCTTCTCTTTTGCCTTGTGCAGTGCGGCCAAAACGCTGTACGCAATAGTCGTTTGTTCTTAACAGGGAACTAAAGACTGTTTCGTCTGAAACATTAATTGTCTGAGTTGACTCCTGACTCCCTAATGCCAGTTTATAAACATGCCACTTCGGATCGGGAGATGCAGCTTCAGCTAATTTTTCGAAGGCAAGTGTGACTGGTTCGAATGAGTGAATTTCTCCAAAGTAGAAGGACCTCAACTTTTTGGCAAATTGCCCCTCATTTGCGCCAACGTCAATTACGGCATTAATTTCCAACTTCTCAATAATCGACCGTAGTTGGGCGTGATACGAAAACCAAGCATCTCTCCTCTGCTCCGTGTCGATCAAAGCAAAAGATTTTGATCCAAATCGCTCTATTTCGAGTCCGGTGAGACCTTCAACAACATTCTTAACTAGCTTCCTGAAAGTACCCATTGTGTTTTACCCCATGGTTTTGATGCCACATGACTATTGAATTGAGTATACTGACCTGTAGGGTAATGACTGAGCTGAGAGGTGGCTCCGGTTGGTTGGACAGTTTCTGTCAGCTCATAAGTGGAGCCTGGCGTATTGCTGACTAAGCGGCGGGCTGCCGTGTCGTCAGATTGTCATAATAGACCTGGTCAGGCGTCTGGCCATCACATGCCTGATGCGGTCAGGTCTGGTTGTAGAACATTAGATACCGTTCCAGCCCCTGCTGTGCCGCGCTGACGGTGTCATGTGCGTGCAAGTAGACCTCCTCATATTTAATGCTCTACCAGAGACGCTCCACAAACACGTTATCCCGCCAACAGCCTTTGTCGTCCATGCTGATCTGAATCCCCTGGTCTTTCAAGAGTCCCGTGAACTCCTGGCTGGTGAACTGACACCCTTGGTCGGTGTTGAAGATCTCCGGGCGGCCATACTGCGTGATTGCCTCCCGCACCACCTCGAGGCAGAAGTCCGTGGTCAGCGTATTGGAGAGCCGCCAGGCCAACACCCGACGACTCGCCCAGTCCAGAATGGCACACAGATACACGACGCCCCGGCGCGACTCATCCACACGGCCTATCGCCGCTATGGCTACCGTCTTGCGAAAATCGCGGAACATTTGGGCGTGCATGCGGCCACGGTGAGCCGCCGGTTGAAGCAGACAGAGCAGGGGAATATGTGATTGCAAGACCTGCCCCTTTATACGGACCACTTTTATGCGGATTCCAAGAGCCAGCAGACGGTGTATATCTATAGTACTATGAATCGGACGAGCACGAACACAGTGTTGACAGTGCCTCCGTTCTGGACTACACCTTTGCCATGGCTACGCATCCACTGGCAGGACAACCGGCGCCGGCTTCCAGTCTCATCGATCCGCACACACTCCTGACCGCCTATCTGAAAGAGAAACCGGACTCTACCATTCGTGCGCAACAAGTCTCGTTCGGCACATCCGGACATCGCGGCTCGTCCCTGAAGCGAAGCTTCAATGAGCAGCACATTCTCGCCGTCACCCAGGCAATCTGCGACTATCGACGCAGCCAGGCGACAACCGGACCACTGTATCTCGGCATCGACACCCATGTCTTGTCACAACCGGCCTGCGACTCAGCCTTGGAAGTCCTGGCCGCCAACGGCGTGGATGTGATGATCGATCGGGACGGCGGATACACGCCGACACCGGTCATCTCATATGCCATCCTCACCTATAACCGTGGCCGAACATCTGGATTGGCCGACGGCATCGTCATTACCCCATCCCACAATCCACCGGAAGACGGCGGCATCAAATACAACCCGCCCCAGGGTGGACCGGCCGATACGCAGGTCACCAAGTGGATCGAAGAGCGTGCGAACGCGCTCCTGGCCGCCGATCTCCAAGGCCTCAAGCGGCTTCCTCTCGATCAAGCCAGACACGCCTCGACCACACATCAACACGACTATATCGACGCCTATGTCAGTGATCTTGGCAACGTGATCGATATGGAAGTGATCAAGGCGGCCAAGCTGCGGCTTGGGATTGATCCTCTCGGTGGTTCCGGAATCGCCTACTGGCAACCGATCGCTGAACGCTACGGGTTGAACATTGAGATCGTGAATCCGGCCGTTGATCCCACCTTTCGCTTCATGATCCCACCTTTCGCTTCATGCCGCTGGATTGGGACGGGAAAATCCGTATGGACTGTTCCTCTCCCTTTGCCATGGCGAACTTGATCGCGCTCAAAGACCGGTTCGACGTGGCCTTCGGCAACGACGCCGACAACGACCGGCATGGTATCGTCACGCCCTCCGCCGGATTGATGAACCCGAATCACTACCTTGCCGTCTCGATCTTCTATCTGTTTTCCCATCGCCATGGATGGAGCCCCGCCGCCGGCATCGGCAAAACTCTGGTCAGCAGCAGCCTCATCGATCGCGTCGCCGCGAAGCTGCGACGGAAACTAGTTGAAGTGCCTGTCGGCTTTAAATGGTTCGTCAGCGGCCTGCTGGACGGCTCCCTTGGCTTCGGCGGAGAAGAAAGCGCAGGCGCGTCGTTCTTGCGGCGGGACGGCACAGTCTGGTCCACCGACAAGGACGGCATCATCATGAATCTGTTAGCCGCAGAGATGATGGCCAAGACCGGCAAGGATCCGGCGCAGCTCTATCGCGACCTGACGAAGGAATTGGGCGAGCCGGTCTATGAACGCATCGACGCACCGGCCACCACGGAGCAGAAAGCTATTCTGTCGAAGCTGTCCCCCGACCAGGTGAAAGCCACTGAATTAGCAGGCGACAGGATTGTGGCCATGCTGACGACCGCACCAGGCAACTTTGCCGCCATCGGTGGGCTGAAAGTGGTGACGGAGCAGGGCTGGTTCGCCGCCAGGCCGTCGGGGACCGAGGATGTGTACAAGCTCTACGCGGAAAGCTTCAAAGGGAAAGATCATCTGAAGAGGATTCAGGAAGAAGGACAGGCGCTCGTAGCAAGCGCTCTGAAGGCAGCCAGATAAGAGCACTGTGACCATTGTTGACGCGCATAACCTCTCTTCATGTTTGAAATAGGCAGCACGGCGGTCCTGATCTGGGGACTCATCTTTGGGTCTCTCGGCGCGGGATTCGCGATCTATGGAAAACGGCAAAAAGCGATCGTCCCGCTCTGCGTAGGGGTTGCCCTCTGTGTCGTCCCCTATTTCATTGCCAACGTCTATGTGCTCATCGCTGTCGGTTGCGTATTGGCCGCCATTCCATATTTCGTGCGCTGGTGACGCGGCGTGAACGAACGAGGGCCTAGGATCTCATTGTGTGGGATGATTGTGGGCCAGAAGTATCGGCTGCATCGCCGGACCTTTACGAACACCAGCCCATAATACGCTGGGTGCTGTTAATGCCTCATAGGCCTGTCTGACCGAACTAACCGTAAAGACCTGCGTATCATCCGGGGCTCTCTCCTTTCTGTTATCCACTGACGGCACAAGAACCATCTGAAGACCCGCTTGCCGGGCTGCCAATACTTTTAATCCTACCCCACCGACCTGCCCGATATGACCGTCTGAGGTGATCGTACCCGTAATCACACGATTCCGGGGAATTGATTCCCTCTTCGCCATGGCCGCGACTGCGGACCGACCATAGCCGAAAGACTGGGACCATCGATGATGAGGCCCGGTTCAAGTGCCCCCAACCCCACACTCCAAGAGTCGCTGGACAGACCAAGCACCCGCGCTGTATTCACAATTGTCTGTTTCGTCGCGGTTTGGGTCATCATCGAGAACCGGCCTGACCCAACCGTAAAATGAACATCGAGCCCGTCGTCGTCATTCCGTGTCGTAAAGACCACCATGATATAGATAAGCTTCCCACTATACGTGACCTTCCCCGTGGGAGCCTCCTCCATCAGGACACACAACAGCGGGATATACTGTTCGCGCGGATCGGCATCCGGACCGGCTGCATCCGCAAAACCCGTGATGCACACGACACTCAGCAGCAGAGCCACGCACCCTACCGATACACCATCGATCCCATAACGAAAACATTGGCGGACTCGGCTCCAACTGATTACCTGGCTGTTCATGACCCACTCCTCTTGATACCGCTTGCCTACCCTTATCGGCAGACTTGTCTTCCGGCATAAGAGGCAGCCTGATTGTGACCTCAGCAAGGTAAGCAGTTGGATGGCTGGATCTGTTTGATGGGCGCAGCAGGACAGAACAGAGACGAGAAAATATGCGTACTGTGGGACGTGTCTTACAATTCAAAATTGCAGCCATCAGAGCCGCACCGGACTCGCACACTATGCTGAGTACGCGTAAAGCGGATGTAGCCTATGAGGACCGATATGATGATGAGCGTCTGCGCACAGAAGTGACACTCAATCTAAACGAGGGGCCATCGCAATCTGCCGGAAGACTTCCGCATAGGCGCCGGCCGGGGCGCTGGCTTTGGGGTCGGCGAACACGGCTCGCCAGCGGTTCAATCCCAGCACGCCTTCTCCATAGGGGATCGTCGCCACCTGGCTGCGATGCTCGGCAATCGCCAGCATCTTTTTCGCCACATAGGCGTCGATATAGTCCAGCCGGTTCCAGGTCGCAAGCGGCCCCCAGATTTCATAGGCCCAGAGGCCGGCGGTTAGGATCACGCCCGACTCAAGAATGCATTCCTTCGCCAACTTGCCGGCCAGCCGATGCGCCGGATGGCGGTCGAGTTCTTCATCCAACGTATAGACCTCTGCCGGCTGTGCGCGGGTGAGCAGTTCGACCAGACCGCACGATGCGGAGTATTTGTGGAACTTCAAGTCAGTCCCACCATGAACCTTATGGAAGAGGAACGGAAGAGCTGCACAGACTGACCAGATGGCACGTCCTGGTCAAAAAACCGCGGAGCAGCTATCGCGCGACGGTGGGTGAGACGACGGCTCCACCCTTCTTGACCACCGATTGGATTCTCGCCTACTTTGGCCAGCAGGTGGGTCCGGCTCAAGAGCAGTATCGGACCTTTGAGGCTGAGGGACGGGGTGGGCCACGGCCGTGGGAATAGCTGAGGTTGCCCTGAAAAAACAGACACGTTGCTAGGCCTCACTCTCCTACCGTTCGAACTCTTCCGGACTCCGATAGCCAAGCGCCTAATGAAGGCGCTGCCGATTATAGAAGACCTCTAAGGCCTATACTGTGCCTGCAGCCATCACCTGCGCGAGTATAGACAACCCCCTCACCGTGACCGATTGTTACTTCACCACAATCGCGCAGTAGTGTTGACAGTGCCTCCGTTCTGGACTACACCTCATACATGCCCACGCATCCCCTGGCAGGACAACCGGCGCCGGCTTCCAGTCTCGTCGATCTCGACACACTCCTGACGGCCTATCTGGCAGAGAAACCGGACCCGGCCATTCGCGCGCAACGAGTCTCATTCGGCACATCCGGGCATCGCGGCTCCTCTCTGAAGCGAAGTTTCAATGAGCGGCATATTCTCGCCGTCACCCAAGCAATCTGTGACTACCGCCTCGGCCAGGCCACGACCGGACCACTGTATCTCGGCATCGACACCCATGCGCTGTCGCAACCGGCCTGCAACTCGGCTCTGGAAGTCCTGGCCGCCAACGGCGTGAACGTGATGATCGATCGAGACGGCGGCTATACGCCGACACCGGTCATCTCACATGCCATCCTCACCTATAACCGTGGCCGAACATCGGGCTTGGCCGACGGCATCGTCATCACCCCGTCCCACAATCCACCGGAAGACGGCGGCATCAAATACAACCCGCCCCAAGGTGGACCGGCTGATACACAAGTCACCAAGTGGATCGAAGATCGTGCGAACGCGCTCCTGGCCGCCGATCTCCAAGGCGTCACACGGCTTCCTCTTGATCAAGCCAGACGCGCCCCGACCACACATCGGCACGACTATATCGACGCCTATGTCAGTGACCTCGGAAACGTGATCGATATGGAGGCGATCAAAGCGGCCAAGCTGAGGCTTGGAATCGATCCTCTCGGTGGTTCCGGGATCGCCTACTGGCAACCAATCGCTGAACGGTATGGGTTGAACATTGAGGTTGTGAATCCGACCGTCGATGCCACCTTTCGCTTCATGCCGCTGGATTGGGACGGGAAGATCCGTATGGACTGTTCCTCTCTCTTCGCCATGGCAAACTTGATCGCGCTCAAAGACCGGTTCGACGTGGCCTTCGGCAACGACGCCGACAATGACCGGCATGGCATCGTCACCCGCTCCGCCGGATTAATGAATCCAAATCATTACCTCGCCGTCTCGATCTTCTATCTGTTTTCCCATCGCCATGGATGGAACCCCGCTGCCGGCATCGGCAAAACTCTGGTCAGTAGCAGCCTCATCGATCGCGTTGCCGCAAAACTCAAGCGGAAACTGGTCGAAGTTCCAGTCGGCTTCAAATGGTTCGTCAGCGGCTTGCTGGACGGCTCCCTCGGTTTCGGCGGAGAAGAAAGCGCAGGCGCGTCGTTTTTGCGGCAGGATGGCACCGTCTGGTCCACCGACAAGGACGGCATCATCATGAATCTGTTGGCCGCAGAGATGATGGCCAGGACCGGCAAGGATCCGGCGCAACTCTATCGCGACCTGACGAAGGAATTGGGCGAGCCGGTCTATGAACGCATCGACGCACCGGCCACAACGGAGCAGAAAGCCGTTCTGTCGAAGCTCTCCCCAGACCAGGTGAAGGCCACCGAATTAGCCGGCGACAGGATTGTGGCCATGCTGACGACCGCACCGGGCAACGGCGCTGCCATCGGTGGATTGAAAGTGGTGACGGAGCAGGGCTGGTTCGCCGCCAGACCGTCGGGGACCGAGGATGTGTACAAGCTCTACGCAGAAAGCTTCCGGGGGAAGGACCATCTCACGAAGATTCAGGCAGAGGCGCAGGACATTGTGGCAAAGGCCTTGGCCGCACACTCGTAACGACACCCGCTGCCATGTTCGGCGCGCATACTTGCATGCATGTTTGAGATCGGCAGCACGGCAATCCTGATCTGGGGACTCATCTTTGGGTCTGTCGGCACGGGATTCGCGATCTATGGAAAACGACAAAAGGCGATCGTCCCGCTCTGCGTAGGGATCGCCCTCTGTGTCGTCCCCTATTTCATTGCCAACGTCTATGTGCTTGTCGCCGTCGGTTGTGTCTTAGCCGCTATTCCGTATTTCGTGCGCTGGTAACGCGACGTGAACCCATGAGGGAATGGCGTCATTGCGTGAGATGATTGTTGGCCAGAAGGATCGGTTGTATTGCCAGACCTTTGCGAACACCAGACCAGAGTACGCTGGGTGCTGTTAACGCTTCATAGGCCTGTCTGACCGAAGCAACCGTAAAGACCTGCGTAACATCCGGTGCTCTCCCCTTTCTGTTCTCCACTGACGGCACAAGGACCATCTGAAGACCGGCCTGCCGGGCTGCCAATACTTTTAATCCTACCTCACCGACCGGCCCGATATGACCGTCTGAAGTGATCGTACCTGTGATCACACGATTCCGGGGAATCGATTCCCCCTTCGCCATGGCCGCGACCGAGAGACCGACCATAGCCGAGAGACTGGGACCATCGATAATAAGGCCCGGTTCAAGTGCCCCCAACCCCACGCTCCACGAGTCGCTGGACAGACCAAGCGCCCGCGCTGTGTTCACAATTGCCTGTTTCGTCGCGGTTTGGGTTATTGTCGAGAACCGGCCTGGCCCAACCGTAAAATGAACCTCAAGCCCGTCGGCGTCGTTCCGCGTCGCAAAGACCACCATGAGATAGATGACCTTCCCGCTATACGTGACCTTCCCCGTGGGAGTCTCCTCCATCAGAACACACAACAGCGGGATATACTGTTCGCGCGGATCGGCATCAGGGCCGGCTGCATCCGCAAAACCCGTGAGGCACACGACGCTCAACAGCAGAGCCACGCACCCTATCGATACAGAATCGATCCCATAACGAAAACATTGGCGGACTCGGTTCCAACTCATTGCCCGGCTGTTCATGACCCGCTCCTCTTGATACCGCTTGCCTAGCCTTATCGGCAGACTTGTCTTCCGGCATAAGAGGGAGCCTGATTATGACTTTGGCGTGGAAGCAGTTAGATCGCTGAATCTGTTTGATGGGCGCAGCAGGAAAGAACGGAGGCGATAGAACGTACGTACTGTGCGGCGCGGCTTGCAATCCAGGATTGCAGCCATCAGGGCCTCAACGGAATCGCACATCACGCTGGGTACGCTTGAAGCTGGTGCAGCCTATGAGGGCCGATATGATGATGCGCGTCTGGGCACGGAAGTGATGCTCAGCTCGAACGAGGTGTCATCGCAACCCGCCGGAAGACTTCCGCATAGGCGCCGGCAGGGGCGCTGGCTTTGGGATCGGCAAACACGGCGCGCCAGCGATTCAATCCCAACACGCCTTCTCCATAGGGAATCGTCGCCACTTGGCTGCGATGCTCGGCAATCGCCAGCATCTTTTTCGCCACATAGTCGTCGATATAGTCCAGTCGGTTCCAGGTCGCAAGCGGCCCCCAGATTTCATAAGCCCAGAGGCCGGCGGTCGGGGTCATGCCCGACTCAAGAACGCATTCCCTCGCCAACTTGCCGGCCAGCCGATGCGCCGGATGGCGGTCGAGTTCTTCATCCAACGTATAGACCTCTGCCGGCTGTGCGCGGGTGAGC
>JABMDE010000031.1:38477-42891 GCA_015904055.1 Nitrospira sp.
CGGCTGTGCGCGGGTGAGCAGTTCGACCAGTCGCTGTTTCACAACGTGAACGTTGATCTCCTCCACAGCGTCCGGCTGATCGAGAAAGATGACTTCCTTTACGCCCAACACCCTAGCAGCGCGGAGAGCCTCTTCCCTTCTCACTTCCGCCATCCGTTGTTCGGTCCAGCCAAACGGATTCGACGCCCGGCCTCCATTCGTGATGACCACGGAGATGATCGCCGCCTGAGATTCGGCCAACTTGGCTACAGTGCCACCCATCCCGATTTCCATGTCATCCGGGTGAGCACTGACAATAACGACAGTATGGTTCATCATCCAGCTCTACGGTTCAGGAACGATCTGCTGTTCGGCGTGATAGGAGCTGCGGACCAGGGGGCCTGATTCAACATGGGTAAAGCCCATCGCGAAGCCTTCGTCTTTCAGCACAGCGAACTCAGCCGGATCGTAGAACCGCGCGACAGGCAGATGGTCCCTTGTCGGCTGAAGATACTGGCCGATTGTGATGATGTCGCACTTGACGGTCCGCAAATCGCGCATGACTTCCCGCGCTTCCTCCAACGTCTCTCCCATCCCCAGGATCAATCCAGACTTGGTTGTCATGCCAAGCTGTTTGGCATGACCGAGCAATTCGATCGACCGTTGATACTTTCCCTGTGGTCTGATCGACGGAAACAACCTCCGGACAGTTTCGATGTTGTGATTCAGAATTTCCGGCTTTTCCGCACACACCATCGCCAGCGCGTCTTCATTGCCTTCAAAATCAGGAATCAAGACTTCAATCGTGCAGCTTGGGCTGAGCCGTCTCGTCTGTCGGATCGTCTCAGCAAAGACGGCGGCCCCACCGTCGGCCAGCTCATCCCGATTCACCGACGTGATGACCGCATGGCGCAACCCCAAGGCCTGTACGGCCTCTGCCACACGCCGAGGCTCTTCATGATCCACCGCGAGCGGGCGGCCTGTTTCTACCGAACAATAATGGCACCGTCTGGTACAGATATCGCCCAGGATCAAAAACGTGGCAGTACGAGCGTTCCAACATTCCCAACGATTCGGACAGCGCGCCTCTTCGCAGATGGTATGCAGATTGAGCCGTTCCATCGTCTGTTTGATGTCCAGATAGTCCGGACCGGTCTTGGCTTCAACTTTGAACCAGGATGGAAGGCGCGGACGGCTGATAGAATTTGAAGCGCTGATGGCTGATGGCTGATGGCCGATAGTGGAAGGAGAATCGGAAGAGCCTATAGCTGAAGAGGATCGAAGATGATTAAGAGGAATAAAGCTCATGGGTTGCTGTCCATGCGAGAGCCCGGACGAAACCAGCTGAGCATTCTTGCCAGGAAGCCGGTTCGCTCCGGCTCGGCTTCCGGTGGATCAGGATATTCTACCCAGAGTTCTTGCGAACCAAGATATAGGCCGTTGCTGAAGCTCTTCTGTGTTTTGAGTTGCCGATAACCCCGGCTCTGCAATACCTGGATCATGCCCAATAATGCGGCATCCTGGGTCGGGAACAGCTCTGTCGCGACACGAACCGTTTCATAGCGCAACAGCGCCCGGTAACTCTCCCCCGCCCGTTCGAACTCGACCGGCCGGCTGAATCCCCTTATCCGATCGTCAAGTCCAGCCAGCTGATGCTTATCACAGCCCGCTACACTCATACATCATGCCAGTGCGCGAAACACCGCCACAAGATCGCTCAGGGCAATAGTCTTATTGCGAAGTACGGCTCGTTCCGCCTGAATCGCATCGCGTAACGTCTTGTCCGCCGAACCAGATTTCACACAGGAGGCGCCCAGCGCCAAAATACGGTCACACTCATCAGTGAGTTTCTGTTTGACGACGGGATTCACGGCAAGAATATCCATGAGTTGCCGTCTGGTTTCGGCAAGATGCGATTGCAGTTCCTCCTCCTAATACCGCTGCCTACCCTTATCGGCAGACTGGTCTTCCGGCATAAGAGGCAGCCTGATGGTGATCTCCGCAAGGAAAGCAGTTGGATGACTGAACGGTATGACGAGCTCAGCAGGACAGAATGGGGACGAGAGAACGTGTGCACTGTAGGACGGGTCTTACAAACCAGGATTGCAGCCATCAGGGCCGTAATGGACTCGCATACTACGCTGGGTACGTTTGAAGCTGGTGCAGTCTATGAGGGCGATAAGAGGATGAGCGTCTGGGCACAGAAATGACACTCAATTTAAACGAGGGGCCATCGCGGTCTGTCGGAAGACTTCCGCATAGGCGCCGGATGGGGCGCTGATAATGACGACCCTGTGGTTCATCATCCGGCTCTACGGTTGAGAAGCCACCTGCTGTTCGGCGTGATAGGAGCTGCGGACTAACGGGCCGGATTCCACGTGGCTGAAGCCCATCGCAAACCCTTCGTCTTTCAGTGCAGCAAACTCAGCCGGATCGTAATAACGCGCCACAGGCAGATGCTCCCTTGTCGGCTGAAGATACTGGCCGATCGTGATGATGTCGCACTTGACGGTCCGCAGATCGCGCATGACCTCCCGCGCCTCGTCCAAGGTCTCTCCCATCCCCAGAATCAATCCAGACTTGGTCGTCATGCCGAGCTGTTTAGCCTGGCCGAGCAATTCGATCGACCGTTGATACTTTCCCTGTGGCCTGATCGATGGAAACAACCGCCGGACGGTTTCGATGTTGTGATTCAGAATCTCCGGTTTCTCCGCACACACCATTGCCAGCGCGTCCTCATTGCCTTCAAAATCAGGAATCAAGACTTCAATCGTGCAGCGTGGGCTGAGCCGTCTCGTCTGCCGGATCGTCTCAGCAAAGACGGCGGCCCCACCGTCAACCAGCTCATCCCGATTTACCGACGTGATGACCGCATGGCGCAACCCCAAGGCCTGTACGGCCTCTGCCACACGCCGAGGCTCTTCATGATCCACCGCGAGCGGGCGGCCTGTTTCCACCGAGCAATAATGGCACCGTCTGGTGCAGATATCGCCCAGGATCAAAAATGTGGCGGTGCGGGCGTTCCAACATTCCCAGCGATTCGGACAACGGGCTTCCTCGCAGATGGTATGGAGATTGAGCCGTTCCATCGTCTGCTTGATATCCAGATAGTCCGGACCGGTTGTGGCTTCAACTTTGAACCAGGAAGGAAGGCGCGGACGGCTGATGTGCGCTGAAGGGCTGAGGACCGAAGGCTCGCCTCGCTGAGCAGGCGAAGCGGGCTGAGGACTCCGGGTGGGAGAAGAATCGGAAGAATCCCTGGCTGAAGCTGATCGGAGATGATCGAGGGGAATAAAGCTCATGAGGGGCTGTTCCTGTGCGAACCCTGCCGGCACCAGCTGAGCATCCTGGCCAGGAATCCGGTCCGCTCCGGCTTGGCTTCCGGTGGATCGGGATATTCTACCCAAAGCTCCTGCGAACCAAGATACAGGCCGTTGCTGAAACTCTTCTGTGTTTTGAGTTGCCGATAGCCCCGGTTCTGCAAAGTCTGGATCATGTCCAGGAGTGCGGCATCCTGGGTTGGGAACAACTCTGTCGCAACACGGACCGTTTCATAGCGGAGCACCGCCCGGTAGCTCTCCCCCGCCCGTTCGAACTCGACCGGCCGGCTGAATCCTCTCACCCGATCGTCAAGTCCGGCCAGCTGATGCTTATCACAGCCCGCTACGCTCATACGTCATGCCAGCGCCCGAAATACCGCCACAAGATCGCTTAGTGCAATCGTCTTATTGCGGAGCACTGCGCGTTCCGCCTGAATCGCATCGCGCAAAGTCTGGTCCGCCGAACCGGACTTCGCACAGGAGGCGCCCAGCGTCAGAATACGGTCGCACTCGTCGGTGAGTTTCTGTTTGACGACGGGATTCACGGCAAGAATGTCCATGAGTTGCCGTCTGGTTTCGGCGAGATGTGATTGCAGTTCCTCCTCCGGATAACCAGCGCGGGCGGCTGCATCGGAACAGCGGTCGAGATACTGGGTTAAAAACACATAGAGCCGCACGAGCGCAGCAGCGAGATCCGTTTGATCGTTGGCGGTAACAGCCATGATGGACCTCCCTATCAAAGCCTTATCGTTGTCTGTCTCGTTGATACCCAGTCTTTCTGGTCTGTCTGGTATCGAACAAGACAGACCAAAGAGACCGAAAAGACCAGATAGACGAGCGATGCCTTACGAACTACAGCAGCGCCTTGACGTCGCTGCCCTCGACCTTCACCTGATAGACCGCCACTTTGCTCGACGGATTGTTCACACAGGAACCGGTCGCCACATTGAATTGCCATCCATGCCAAGGACAGGTCACCACGCCCCCCTCAACCTCTCCTTCCCCAAGCGGCCCACCGCGATGGCAACAGGTATTGTCGACCACGTGAAACGCCCCGTCTACATTGAACACTGCCACGGTCTTGCCGTTCACTTCGGCAACCATGCCGTGGCCCG
>JABMDE010000031.1:43011-47372 GCA_015904055.1 Nitrospira sp.
CTTTGCCGCTGCTGACTGCGATCACATGCTTCACGTCCGGAATCAAATTAGCGGTCCCCTGTGGCGATTGTCCGCCGTGGGTATGTTCCTCTGCCATAACCTATTCCTCCCTCACTCCCGTGTCACGCATTCGGCCGTGACACTGATAGAAACCAGTCTGATTGTACCGACCACGTCATCATAAGCGATGCGGGAATGGAAAGGAAATGGGCCGGTCGGACCATCCTGACAATGGCCCGACCGGGACAAGCCGAACACACAATGACCCCTGGCCGCTCTCCATGTATACTAAATTCATCTCAAGGAACGCGTCTTCCCACGGAGCACCATGACGATCTCACCTGCTTCGCTCGAACCGGCTATCCATCGCATCGGCGAATACCTTGCGCAACTCTCCGCCGGCCATTCCCCAACGATCTTCGAGGGACGCTGGTGGTCCCAATCGGCCATCAATCTGGCCATGAAAGACGAGGCATTCAAGGCGCAACTGTTTCGTTTCATCGATGTTTTGCCCGTGATCGCCGACGATGAGCGGGTGGTCTCGCTGGCCGAAGAGTATTTCGGCGAATTGAGCAGCGAGCTATTCGGACTCCAGTGGGGCTTGAAGGCGATGGCCGCCACAGGCCTGGGCGCGCGATTGACCGGCAAGTCGATTAGAAACCAGATTGAGCAGATGGCCAGGACCTTCATCGCAGGCGCCTCGGTTGCAGACGCGGCTCCGGTGTTGTCGCGTTTATGGACAGACGGCCGGGCTTGGTCTGTCGACCTGTTGGGAGAGGCGACGATCAGCGAGTGGGAAGCCGATCGCTACCGCGACCATTGTCTGGACACATTGACGGAGTTAGAACGTATCTCGTCCGCCTGGCCTTCCGCTGCGCTGTTGGAAGAGGATCATCTTGGCCCGCTGCCTCGCGTGCAACTCTCGCTCAAAATTTCGGCGCTCTCCTCGCGGCTGGACCCAATCGATCCCGACGGGAGTTATCAATCGGTGGCGGCGCGTCTCCGGCCGTTGGTCGATCGCGCCCTGTCGCTGCCTGCCGGATTGATTTTCGATATGGAACAGGCGGAGACGAAACCGCTCCTCTTGGATATTTTCAAGCGGCTGTTTGCCGAACCGCCCTATCGCGCCTATCCATACGCCGGTCTCGCACTGCAAGCCTACCACCGGGACACCGGACAAGACGTTGAAGACTTGCTCGCCTGGTCCCGTGCGCGCGGCGCGCCCGTCACTATTCGACTGGTGAAAGGGGCTTACTGGGATTCCGACACGGTCCGGTATCGCCAAGCCGGGTGGCCGATTCCGCTGTTCGAACAGAAATCGGAGACAGACGCCAACTACGAACGATTGATCCGCACACTGTTCGACCATGCCGACCTCATCCGCCCGGCCTTCGGCACACACAATTTGCGGACTCTGGCCGTGATTGAGGCCGTAGCAGATGCCTGTGGATTGCCGCCGAATGCACGGGAATACCAAATGATCTACGGCATGGCCGAGCCTTTTCAGCAGGCCATGGTAAAACTTGGCCGTCGCGTCAGACTGTACGCCCCTGTCGGCCTCCTATTACCCGGCATGGCCTATCTGGTGAGACGTCTGCTGGAAAACACCTCGAATGAATCGTTTCTCAGAAAAGAGTATGTCGAGTCTCAACCGCTGGCGCGACTCCTCGCTCCACCTGCAGCTCTGGCACCGTCCGCCGTTACC
Source organism: Nitrospira sp. (assembly GCA_015904055.1). Next base: position 44,717 of record JABMDE010000031.1, read on the forward strand.
CAACCGTCCAATGGCACGCACGGTTTCATGAACGAACCCCACAGCGATTTTTCCCAAGAGTCCGTCCGCCGTGCCATGCAGGAAGGAATTTCCTCTGTTCGATCTCAATTAGGACGGCAGTGGGACAGGGACTCCCAGTTGGCATCGCTCACCGGTCCCTGGCTGACCTCCCATAATCCATGTCGACCCGATCAGATCGTCGCCTCAGTGCGAGGCGCGGCGCAATCGGACCTCGACCAGGCAATCCAACAGGCACACGCCCACGCCGACAGTTGGCGTCGTCGATCTGCCGAGGAACGTGCGGCGATCTTGCGGCAGGCCGCAGCCGACATGAACCGCCGCCGATTCGAACTCGCCGCATGGGAAGTGCTTGAGGTGGGAAAACCCTGGCGGGATGCAGACGCCGACGTCGCCGAGGCCATCGACTTTCTTCGCTATTATGGAGACGAGATCTGCCGCCTCTCCCGGCCGGCACGGCTCGGAAACCGCCCGGGAGAGCTGAACCATCGCGTCTATGGTCCGCGCGGAGTAACGGCTGTCATCGCGCCATGGAACTTTCCACTCGCCATCCCGACCGGGATGGTTGCGGCAGCCCTGGCAGCAGGCAACACTGTACTCTTCAAACCGTCGGAACGTTCCTCCCGGCTGGGGCTCCTGCTCACGCAGATGTTGGTCGCAGCCGGGGTGCCGCCAGGCGTGGTGCGCTGCCTTCCCGGAGGACCGGAGATCGGCCAGGCCCTCGTTGCGCATCCACAGATTGCGACGATCGCATTTACCGGATCGAAATCCGTGGGGCTCCGCATTCTGACTGACGCCGCTCACGTACATCCGGACCAGCCAATGGTTAAACGAATAATCGCCGAGATGGGTGGGAAGAACGCCATCATCGTCGATGAGACGGCGGATCTCGATGAGGCGATCGTTGGGATCGTCACCTCGTTTACAGGCTATGCGGGACAGAAATGCTCGGCTTGTGGAGACGAAACCGCTTCTCTTGGATATTTTTAAACGGCTGTTTGCCGAGCCGCCCTATCGCGCCTATCCGTACGCCGGCCTCGCGCTGCAAGCCTACCATCGGGACACCGGACGAGACGTTGAGAACTTGCTCGCCTGGTCCCGTGCGCGCGGCACGCCCATCACCATTCGACTGGTGAAAGGGGCCTACTGGGATTCCGACACAGTCCGCTATCGCCAGGCCGGGTGGCCGATTCCGTTGTTCGAGCAGAAAACGGAGACGGACGCCAACTACGAACGATTAATCCGTACGCTGTTTGACCATGCCGATCTCATCCGCCCTGCCTTTGGGACGCACAATTTGCGGACTCTGGCTGTGATTGAGGCCGTGGCGGATGCCTATGGACTGCCGCCGAATGCGCGGGAGTACCAAATGATCTACGGAATGGCCGAACCTTTTCAGCAGGCCATGGTAACACTCGGCCGCCGCGTCCGGTTGTACACCCCCGTCGGCCTCCTGTTGCCCGGCATGGCCTATCTGGTAAGACGCCTGCTGGAAAATACCTCGAATGAATCGTTTCTCCGAAAAGAGTACGTCGAGTCTCAACCGCTTGCACGGCTCCTCGCTCCTCCTGCCGCCCCAGTACCTTCCGCCGCTGCCCAACCATCCAATGGCACGCAAGGTTTCATGAACGAACCGCACAGCGATTTTTCCCAAGAGTCAGTCCGCCGTGCCATGCAGGAAGGAATTTCCTCGGTTCGATCTCAATTGGGACGGCAGTGGGATGCGGGCTCCTCCTTGCCATCGCTCACAAGACCCTGGCTGACCTCACATAATCCATGTCGCCCCGATCAGGTCGTCGCCTCAGTACGAGGCACAGCGCGATCGGATCTCGACCAGGCAATCCAACAGGCGCAAGCCCACGCCGACAGTTGGCGTAGCCGATCCGCCGAGGAGCGTGCGAGGATCTTGCGGCAGGCCGCATCCGACATGAGCCGTCGCCGATTCGAACTCGCCGCATGGGAAGTGTTTGAGGTGGGGAAACCCTGGCGGGACGCGGACGCCGATATTGCGGAGGCCATCGACTTTCTTCGTTATTATGCAGAGGAGATCTGCCGCCTCTCCCGTCCGGCGCGGCTCGGAAACCGGCCGGGAGAGCTGAACCATCACGTCTATAGTCCGCGCGGAGTGACGGCCGTCATCGCGCCGTGGAACCTTCCGCTCGCCATCCCGGCTGGGATGATTGCGGCGGCTCTGGCAGCGGGTAACACTGTGCTCTTCAAACCGTCGGAACGATCCTCCAGACTGGGGCTGCTGCTCACACAGATGTTGGTTGCAGCCGGGGTGCCGCCCGGCGTGGTGAGTTGCCTTCCCGGCGGACCGGAGATCGGCCAGGCGCTCGTTGCGCATCCACAGATTGCAACGATCGCATTTACCGGATCGAAAACCGTGGGGCTCCGCATTCTGACTGATGCCGCTCAGGTGCATCCAGGCCAGCCGATGGTCAAACGGGTGATTGCCGAGATGGGCGGAAAGAACGCCATCATCGTCGATGAGACGGCGGATCTCGATGAGGCAATCGCTGGAATCATCACATCGTTTACAGGCTACGCGGGACAAAAATGCTCGGCCTGCTCACGGGCCATCGTGCATCGCGCGGTCCATGCCCAGTTCACTGCGCGCCTGCACCAGGCTGTATTG
>JABMDE010000031.1:47492-52598 GCA_015904055.1 Nitrospira sp.
AGGCTCCTCGTCGAGCGGTCGGTCGAGCAGGCCGGATACTTCGTTGGTCCGACGGTGTTTGTCGATGTCGAGCCTCATCACCGTCTGGCACAGGAGGAGATTTTTGGTCCTGTGCTGGCGGTCCTCAAGGCAGAAAGTTTTGCCGATGCCATTCGCATGGCGAACGGAACCTCCTACGCACTTACAGGAGGCGTCTACTCCAGAAGTCCGGCCAATCTCGCACTGGCCCGTGACCAATTCGATGTAGGGAATCTGTACTTGAACCGGCCGATTACCGGCGCGCTGGTGAGCCGCCAGCCGTTCGGCGGACATCGCTACTCAGGGGTAGGCGCGAAAGCCGGCGGGGAAGATTACCTCGCGCAGTTCATGGTCGCCCGCGTGATCAGCGAAAATACCCTCCGGCGCGGATTCGAGTCGGCTGAGTGAGCCCTTGGCAGGTTTCACCTCGTAGCTTTCAAGCTCTTCGGTAATTTCCGTCACGACGCCGCGGTCCTCTTTCACGGCCGACAGCTCCTGCCGCTCCGAATACTTGATCAGCCCGACACCCTTCGCAAACCAGGCCGTCATCACATCCAATCCGGCGATCGTACGACGGCTGGCCGAGAGATGTATCCGCATGGTCATTTTAGCTTCGACCTTGATAGCGTCTTGGAACGTCCCTGCCGGTACCGTGATCGTCTCCCGGCTGATGAGACCGCTCCATCCGCGCACATCAACCTTCTCGTCAGTGCCGTCACGATCCATATCCGTGCCGAAGTCGAGGCCGGTCCGATCGAACTGCTGAAACGACGACGGGATGACGAGCGGAAAGCGAAAAATCTGGTAGGGAATAATTTGTTTTTCGAGCGACGTCCCAGGATCAGCCCCGTAATACACAATCCCGACGGGATCTCGCCGGTAATAACTCTCCGAGGGGCCATGATTGCCAGGATTCGTATCCTGAAATGCTGTAACCGATACGCCCTTGATCGTCTTGGTCCCTGTCACCTTCGAAACATTGCTAAAATATTTATTCTCGACGGTCTGAAGCGGCCCCTCCGTGATCTGTCCTTTGTAGGTCCACCGGCTCCCGATGGAGTCGGGGAAATAGTCGGCGGACTGAGAAATCGTGACCGGCTCTTCGGCGCCAAGGAGCGCGGGATTGAGACCCACCCCAAGCAGAAGGCCCGCCACTCCCGCGAAAAGCACCCGCCGCATCAATCTTCGTCCGGACATCATATCGTTCCCTCACCTCATGGACAGATCGGAAGCAGACCGTACCATAGGAATCCCGAAAGCGGCAAGCGAACGGCTGTTCCCTCCGTGGATACGTAACGAAACCAGCTGGAGACACGTGCCCTGTGAAGCACCAACGGTACAAGAGTACGTGCTGAGTACCGAGTGCTGAAATGGGGAAAGTGCCACGCTGTCAGATGCAACTCCTCATCGCCCGCTACTCCTGTCGCCTGACGTTTCACCTTTTACGTTTTACGTCTCACGTCTCACGCTCCCCGCCATGCGATGTACTTGCCTTCGCGCGTCGGCCCTCTCATAATCCGGACTCGCATGACCAGCTCAGCCTCGAAAATACGAACTGCCACGAATACACTCCATCGATCCAACACCAGTCCGGCCGTCTTGATCACCGGCGCATCCGGCGGCATCGGCCGGGCCATCAGCCTCGCCTTCGGCAGGATCGGATGGTATGTCGGCGTCCACTATGGCCACAACAAACGCGCCGCGGACACGACGCTCCGGGAAGTCCTCGCTGCAGGCGGCACAGGAGATCTCTATCAAGCAAACATCCGCGAGTCCGAGTCGGTACAGCGGATGGTCGATGCCTGGCGCGGACGTGTATCAAATCCATCGGCATTGGTCTGCAACGCGGGGATCGGGTCGAGCGGATTGCTCGTGCGTCATCGGGAACGAGTCTGGGACGACGTGATGGCGACGAACCTGACAGGAACCTTTCACTGCCTCCGAGCCATGGCGACCGTGCTGATCGCACATCGAGGCGGGTCTATCGTGGTGATCGGTTCTCACACGGGATTTCATGGTGCTACCGGCCAGGCAGCCTATGCGACATCCAAAGCCGGATTGATTGGATTGGTCAAGACCGCAGCGCTGGAATGGGGGCCCTACAATATCCGGGTGAATCTCCTGTTACCCGGGTGGCAGAAAACAAACCTGACTAAAGGCATCTTTCCTGAAGGCAGCGGATGGCCAGACCATGCGCTGCACCGTCCCCCTTCGCTGGACGAATCGGCCCAGACCGTTGTACATCTGACGCAGCTCACCGGTGTCTCAGGGCAAGTCTGGAACTGCGACAGCAGAAATCTGTAGGAAGGAACGTATCTCGTGAAGCGTTGTTCGTATCTCGCGATCAAAAGTCCATCTGCGTCATTCTTGGTTGCGCTTCACGCTTCACGAACGACAAGCGACAGATATATTCGTCGCAGCAAACCCGTAAGTGCGGCAAAAACGTTCATGCGTAATGTGGCAGCCATCGGCTTAGTCGAATGAACCACGGCATCTTCATAACCGGCACCGATACCGGCGTCGGCAAAACATTGGTCGCTGCTGCCGTCGCCTTGGCGTTGAAGAAACGGGGCTGCGCAGTAGGTGTGATGAAGCCCATCGAAACTGGTGTTTCTCCTTCCAAGATCGGTCAATCCGATGCCGCGAGACTTCGCGCCGTCATCGACAGTGAAGACCAGTTTGGGGCGGTCTGCCCCTACCCGTTCACCTTGCCGGTGGCACCGCTGGCTGCTGCACAGGCCGAACGCCAGGTGATCAATCCGGAGATCATCAAAAAGATCTACCGCCTGCTCTCAGACCGATATGACTATATGGTGGTCGAAGGCGTCGGCGGAGTATCGGTACCGATCACGCCAGACAGCGATGTCATGGACCTGATGGCGCAACTGAAACTGCCTGCGGTGATTGTCGGGCGATCCGGGCTTGGCGGGATCAACCATGCGCTGTTGACAATTGAGGCCCTGCGGCGAAGGAAGATCCCGATCATCGCGCTGGTGCTGAACCAAACACTCCCAACCAGGTCAAAGATCATGCGCATTCAAGAGCGCACCACCATTGGCATGCTGGTAAAACAAGCAGGGATGCCGGTGCTCGGCCCACTTCCCTATCGATCAGGGTTATCGAAACGGTTTCGACCGTCTTCCATTCACCTCTCCCGATCCGCAGCGATCACGAAGCTGGTGAAGTTGGTCCTCTCATTCGGCCAACGAAGCCGCTGACGGCGGAGACGAAACCGCTTCTCTTGGATATTTTTAAACGGCTGTTTGCCGAGCCGCCCTATCGCGCCTATCCGTACGCCGGCCTCGCGCTGCAAGCCTACCACCGGGACACCGAACAAGACGTTGAAGACTTGCTCACCTGGTCCCGTGCGCGCGGCACGCCCATCACCATTCGACTGGTGAAAGGGGCTTACTGGGATTCCGACACGGTCCGCTATCGCCAAGCCGGGTGGCCGATTCCGCTGTTCGAGCAGAAAGCCGACACAGACGCCAACTACGAGCGATTGATCCGCACCATGTTCGACCATGCCGATCTCATCCGCCCTGCCTTCGGCACGCACAATTTGCGGACGCTGGCCGTGATTGAGGCCGTGGCGGATGCCTGTGGATTGCCGCCGAATGCGCGAGAGTACCAAATGATCTACGGCATGGCCGAGCCTTTTCAGCAGGCCATGGTAAAACTTGGCCGCCGTGTCCGGCTGTACACCCCCGTGGGTCTCCTGCTGCCCGGCATGGCGTATCTGGTGAGACGCCTGCTGGAAAATACCTCGAATGAATCGTTTCTCCGAAAAGAGTACGTCGAGTCTCAGCCGCTGGCGCGGCTCCTTGCTCCTCCTGTTGCCACAGCACCACCTGCCGTTGCCCAACCGTCCGATCGCATACAGGGTTTCATGAACGAGCCACACAGCGATTTCTCCCAGGAGACAGTCCGCCGTGCCATGCAGGAAGGAATTTCCTCGGTTCGATCTCAATTGGGACGGCAATGGGACATGGACTCCTCGTTGCCATCGCTCACAGGTCCCTGGCTGGTATCGCATAATCCATGTCGCCCCGACCAGAACGTCGCCTCAGTGCGAGGCGCAACGCTATCGGATCTCGATCGGGCAGTCCAACAAGCACAAGGCCACGCCGACAGTTGGCGTCGCCGGTCCGCCGAAGCGCGCGCGGCAATCTTGCGGCAGGCCGCATCAGACATGAGCCGCCGCCGATTCGAACTCGCCGCATGGGAAGTGTGTGAGGTGGGGAAACCCTGGCGGGACGCGGACGCCGACATCGCAGAGGCCATCGACTTTCTTCGTTATTATGCAGACGAGATCTGCCGCCTCTCCAAGCCGGCGCGGCTCGGAAACTGGCCGGGAGAGCTGAACCATCGTGTCTATGGCCCGCGCGGAGTGACGGCCGTCATCGCGCCGTGGAACTTTCCGCTCGCCATCCCGGCTGGGATGGTTGCGGCGGCTCTGGCAGCGGGCAACACTGTGCTCTTCAAACCATCGGAACGATCCTCCCGGCTGGGGCTCTTGCTCACGCAGATTTTGATAGAAGCCGGGGTGCCGCCCGGCGTGGTGAGTTGCCTGCCCGGCGGACCGGAGATCGGCCAGGCGCTCGTTGCGCATCCACAGATTGCAACGATTGCATTTACCGGATCGAAAACCGTGGGGCTCCGCATTCTGGCTGACGCCGCTCACGTACATCCTGGCCAGCCGATGGTCAAACGGGTGATCGCTGAGATGGGTGGAAAGAACGCCATCATTGTCGATGAGACGGCGGATCTCGATGAGGCGATCGCTGGGATCATCACATCGTGTACAGGCGGGACAAAAATGCTCGGCCTGCTCACGGGCCATCGTGCATCGCGCGGTCCATGCCCAGTTCACTGCGCGCCTGCACCAGGCTGTATTGAGTATTGAGATCGGCGATCCGGCTGAGCCCGGCACTAGAGTGGGTCCGGTAATCGATGCGCGTGCACAGGCTGCCATTCAGCAGTTCATTGCCGAGGGCCGTCAGGAAGGCAGGCTCCTCGTCGAGCGGTCGGTCGAGCAGGCCGGATACTTCGTTGGTCCGACGGTGTTTGTCGATGTCGAGCCTCATC
>JABMDE010000031.1:52718-57444 GCA_015904055.1 Nitrospira sp.
TCGTCGATGAGACGGCGGATCTCGATGAGGCGATCGTTGGGATCGTCACCTCGTTTACAGGCTATGCGGGACAGAAATGCTCGGCTTGTTCACGAGCCATCGTGCATCGCGCGGTCTATGACCAGTTTATCGCCAGGTTGCGAGATGCCGTGTTGAGTCTGGAGGTCGGCGATCCGGCCGAGCCCGGCACTAGAATGGGCCCGGTCATCGACGCGCGCGCGCAGGCTGCGATTCAGCAATTCATTACCGAGGGCCGTCAGGAAAGCCGGCTCCTCGTCGAGCGATCAATCGAGCAAGCCGGATACTTCGTCGGCCCGGTGGTATTTGTCGACGTCGCACCTCATCACCGTCTGGCGCAAGAAGAAATCTTTGGTCCGGTATTGGCAGTCATGAAGGCAGAAAGTTTTGCCGATGCCCTTCGAATAGCGAACGGAACGTCCTATGCACTCACAGGAGGCGTCTATTCCAGAAGCCCGGCCAACCTCGCACTGGCCAGAGACCAATTCGATGTAGGAAACCTGTACTTGAACCGGCCGATTACCGGCGCACTGGTGGGCCGCCAACCGTTCGGCGGACATCGATACTCAGGGATAGGTGCGAAAGCCGGCGGGGAGGACTACCTCGCGCAGTTCATGATTGCCCGCGTGATCAGCGAAAATACTCTCCGGCGTGGATTCGAGTCGGCTGAGTGAGCCTTTCGCAGGTTTCACCTCATAGCTTTCGAGCTCTTCGGTGATTTCCGTCACAACACCACGATCCTCTTTCACGGCCGACAGCTCCTGCCGCTCCGAATACTTGATCAGCCCGACTCCCTTTGCAAACCAGGCCGTCATCACATCCAATCCGGCGATCGTGCGACGGCTGGCTGAGAGATGTATCCGCATGGTCATTTTGGCTTCAACCTTGATAGCGTCTTGGAACGTCCCGGCCGGCACCGTGATCGACTCGCGACTGATGAGCCCGCTCCATCCACGCACATCAACCTTCTCGTCGGTGCCATCACGGTCCATATCCGTGCCAAAGTCGAGGCCGGTGCGATCGAACTGCTGGAACGACGACGGAACCACGAGCGGAAAGCGAAATATCTGGTAGGGAATAATTTGCTTTTCGAGCGGCGTTCCGGGATCAGCTCCGTAATACACAATCCCGACGGAATCTCGACGGTAATAACTCTCCGAAGGACCATGATTGCCCGGATTTGTATCCTGAAATACTGTAACCGACACGCCCTTGATCGTCTTGGTCCCTGTCACTTTCGAAACATTGGCAAAGAATTTATTCTCGACAGTCTGAAGCGGCCCATCCGTGATCTGACCTTTATAGGTCCATCGGCTCCCGAGAGAATCGGGGAAGTAGTCGGCGGACTGAGAAATCGTGACCGGCTCTTCGGCGCCGAGGAGCGTGGGATCGAAACCCACCCCAAGCAGAAGGCCCGCCACTCCCGCAAAAAGCACCCGTCGTATCAATCTTTCTCCGGATATCATATTGCTCCTTCAGTGATGGGCCGATCGGAAGCAAACGGTACCATAGGAGTCCGACCGCAGCAAGTAAACGGCTGTTCCCTCCGTGAATACATGCGAATCCAGCTGGAGGCACATGCCCCGTGAAGCGTATCTCGTGAAGCGTGAAACACAAGGCGGAATGAATGCGTCCGCACCTTTGTTTGCGAGATACGCGTCCCGAGTTACGAGCGGCGCGATGTGCTTGCCTTCGCACGTCGGTCCTTTCATAATCTGAACTCGCATGACACGCTCAGCCTCGAAGACACGGACTGCCACGAGTAGACCCCATCGACCAGACACCAGCCCCGCCGTCTTGATCACCGGCGCATCCGGCGGCATCGGCCGGGCCATCAGTCTCGCCTTCGGCAGGATCGGATGGTATGTCGGCGTCCACTATGGCCACAACAAACGTGCGGCGGACACGACACTCCGGGAAGTCCTTGCTGCAGGCGGCACAGGAGATCTCTATCAAGCAAACATCTGTGAGTCCGAATCGGTACAACGGATGGTCGATACCTGGCGCTGCCGCGTATCGAACCCATCGGCATTGGTCTGCAACGCGGGGATCGGGTCGAGCGGATTACTCGTGCGTCATCGAGCTCACGTCTGGGACAACGTGATCGCGACGAATCTGACGGGAACCTTTCACTGCCTCCGGGCCATCGCGCCCGTACTGATCGCACATCGAGGCGGGACTATCATAGTCATCGGTTCTCATACGGGATTTCATGGTGCCACCGGCCAGGCAGCCTATGCGACATCCAAAGCCGGATTGATTGGATTGGTCAAGACTGCGGCACTGGAGTGGGGCCCCCACAACATCCGGGTGAATCTCCTGCTACCAGGATGGCAGAAAACGAACTTGACTCAAGGCATCTTTCCTGACGGCAGCGGATGGCTCGACCATGCACTACACCGCCCCCCTTCGCTGGACGAATCGGCACAGACCGTCGTACAGCTGACCCAGCTCACCGGTGTCTCAGGGCAAGTCTGGAACTGTGACAGCAGAAACCTCTAACAAGAGCAGATGGCGAATGGCCAATGGCAAAAGACGAATTCGGCGATGACATGAAACATTCTTTTTCCTGCGCTACCACTTGTCAGTTCTTCTCAGGCCATTTGCTATCAGCTATCAGCTGTCAGCCATCAGCTCTTATCATTCTATGAACCACGGCATCTTCATAACCGGTACCGATACCGGCGTCGGCAAAACATTGGTCGCCGCTGCCGTCGCCTTGGCATTGAAGAAACAGGGCTACGAGGTGGGTGTGATGAAGCCCGTCGAAACCGGTGTTGCTCCTTCCAACACCGGTCAATCCGATGCGGCGAGACTTCGCGCGATCATCGACGGTGAGGACCAGCTTGGGACGGTCTGCCCCTACCCCTTCGCCTTGCCGGTGGCGCCGCTGGCCGCCGCGCAGGCCGAACGGCAGGTGATCAATCCGGAGGTCATCAGGAAAATCTATCGCCTGCTCTCCGACCGGTATGAGTATATGGTCGTCGAAGGCGTCGGTGGAGTATCGGTGCCAATCACGCCGGACAGCGATGTCATGGACCTGATCGCGCAACTGAACCTGCCGGCGGTGATTGTCGGACGATCCGGGCTTGGCGGGATCAACCATGCACTGTTGACGATCGAGGCTCTGCGGCGAAGGAAGATCCCGATCATCGCGCTGATCTTGAACCAAACACACCCGACCAGATCGAAGATGATGCGCATTCAAGAGCGCACCACTATCAACCTGCTGCTGAAACAGGCGGGGATACCGGTGCTCGGCCCACTTCCCTATCGATCAGGGTTATCGAAACGATTTCGCCCCTCTGCCATTCACCTCTCCCGATCCGCAGCGATCACGAAGCTGGTGAAGCTGATATTCTCATTCGGCCGACGAAGCCGCTGACGGCCCGTCTGACATCGGGCGCATTGAGGATTGCGGAAATCACCGCCACACCGTGAGCTCCCGCCGTCATCACCTCTCCCGCATTCTCCACCGTGATGCCTCCGATGGCAAAGATCGGCCGCGCCGTGAGCGAACGAACTGCACGCAGTCCTTCGATCCCGACAACCGGGTCATGATCCTGCTTGGAACCGGGCTTGAAGATCGGCCCGAAACCGATGTAGTCGGGCTTGAGTGTCTCCGCCTCTTTGACTTGATTCATAGTATGAGTCGAGAGCCCGATCAATTTCGTCGGCCCCATGATCGTTCGGGCATAGCCATAGGGCACATCTCCCTGCCCAAGATGCACGCCGTCCGCATCAACCGCCAAAGCCAGATCGCAGCGATCATTCACAATAAATGTGACACCGAGCTCAGACGCAACTTTCCGCAGCGCCGACGCATCGGCATAGGCCTCTTTCATGGAGGCCGTCTTGTTGCGGTATTGAAAGATCTTGGCTCCTGCTTCAGCGGAAGCCTTCAGCGTGTCGAATCACGTAGAGACCAGACAGTGCCATAGTACGTCATCTCATCTTATCGGAATGAACAGAATATTGTTTCTCAGCAGAATAGGCTCACATCCGCATACTATTTCCCAGCCCGTCCCAGCGCCTTTTGTTTCACGATACGAAAGTGGGCTTCCAACTCCTGCCGCATGACGACGGCAATCAACCAATCAGGGGTCAGCGAATCGACTTCGACGGTCAGTTCAAAATCGGCGCTGGTCTGATTGCCTTCCCCGGCAGGCCGAAGCTTCCAGACGCGGTGATACCGCTTAAAGTCACCGCCTTTGAGATCCGTTACGAGGCCGCCATCCGGCAACATCCGCGAGTCCGTAACCAGCCGATGCTCACCGGGCATCAGCCCATGCGTGATACGAAGATCAACCGTGGCAACCCCTTCATGAATCTTGAGATCGGCCACTCGCATGTGTACTTCAAACAGTTCCGGCCAACGTGGATAGTCCGCCAACAGCGACTGCATGACTTCTGGCTTTGCCGGAAACAGCACACGCGCCGTCGCACGAACTCCCCCGCCCGACTCCACCTTGACGTCCAGGCTCTCCGCATCCGATGCCGCCCGGACATCCCACGACCACAGCGTCGTAACGAGGGCACTCACGAACACGAGTAACAAGATACGGGGCACTGCGGCCGTAGCCCTACTCACGAATGGAATCAATGATGGCACATGTCTCCGTCGCACAACCGCCGCTCCGCCCGTCGAACAGTACATTGGATTAGATCGCTCTGAATGAGGCTGGATTCTACGCGGACCACTCGGTGG
>JABMDE010000031.1:57564-61303 GCA_015904055.1 Nitrospira sp.
ACCGTCTTCCATTCACCTCTCCCGATCCGCAGCGATCACGAAGCTGGTGAAGTTGGTCCTCTCATTCGGCCAACGAAGCCGCTGACGGCTCGCCTGACATCGGATGCATTGAGGATTGCGGAAATTACCGCCACGCCATTAGCTCCGGCCGTCATCACCTCTCCCACATTCTCCAGTGTGATTCCTCCGATGGCAAAGATCGGCAACGCCGTGAGCGAACGAACAGCGCACAGTCCTTGGATTCCGACAACTGGGTCATGATCCTGCTTGGAACCGGGCTTGAAGATCGGCCCGAAACCGATGTAGTCCGGCTTAAGTGTCTCGGCCTCTTTGACTTGGTCCATAGTATGAGTCGAAAGCCCGATCAATTTCGACTTCCCCATAACCGTTCGGGCATAGCTATACGGCAAATCTCCCTGCCCAAGATGCACGCCGTCCGCATCGACCGCTAGAGCCAGATCGCAACGATCATTCACGATAAATGTGACACCGAGCTCAGACGCAACCTTCCGCAGCACCGATGCATCGGCATAGGCCTCTTTCATAGAGGCCGATTTGTTGCGGTATTGAAAAATCCTGGCCCCTGCTTCAGCAGAAGCCTTTAGCATGTCGGCAAGCGACCGATCAGGCCGGACCGATGGGTCGAGAATCACGTAGAGACCAGACAGTGCCATAGTTCGTCGACTACATACTTATCGAGATGAACGGAACATTGTTTCTCAGCGAAACCAACTCACATCTGCACACTACTTCCTGGACTGTTCCAGCGCCTTTTGTTTCACGATTCGAAAGTGGGCTTCCAACTCCTGCCGCATGACGACGGCGATCAACCAATCAGGCGTCAGGGAATCGAGTGCGACGGTCAGTTCAAAATCGGCGCTGGTCTGATTGCCCGCCCCGGCGGGCCGAAGCTTCCAGACGCGGTGATAGCGTGTGAAGTCTCCGCCTTTGAGATCCGTCACGAGGCCGCCATCCGGCAACATCCGCGAGTCCGTGACCAGCCGATGCTCACCGGGCATCAACGCATGCGTGATACGAAGATCGACCGTGGCAACCCCTTCATGGATGCTGAGATCGGCCACTCGCATATGTACTTCAAAAAGTTCCGGCCAACGCGGATAATCTGCCAACAGCGACTGAATGACAACTGGCTTTGCCGGAAACAGCACACGCGCCGTCGCACGGACTCCCCCGCCCGACTCCACCTTGACGTCCAAGAGATCCGCATCCGAAGCCGCCCGGACATCCCAAGGCCACAGCGTCGTAACGAGGGCACCCGCGAACACAAGCAGCAAGATACAGGGCACTGCGGCCGCGGCCCTATTCACGGATGGAATCAATGGTGACACATGTCTCTGTCGCACAACCGCCGCTCCGCCCGTCGAACTGTACATTGGATCAGATCGCTCTGAATGAGGCTGGATTCTACGCGGACCACCCGGTGGCCGCAAGAAAAGAGACGACCCCGCATGATTCATGAGCACTTCTGCTGCAATCGCCGATCCGCTGTTCCGACACACCTGCGGCGGCGGGCTCGTCCCTCGGACCTTCGACGTACTGCATGAGTACGCCTCAGGTCCTCCGGACTCCGCGCGCCGGTCTCACGACGCGGCTTGGCGATTTCGCGACGAACTGTCATGAATCATGCGGGCTATGCTACCTTGACGTTCGCCTATGTCACCTATGTCCCTCTCCGAATCAATCAGACGAGAAGCCCGCGCGTTGGGATTCGATGCCGTGGGTATCGCCCGCGTCGACGTCCCAGCCCCACCCATCCAGCACGGGCTCTTCACCAGGCTGACCCAATGGCTCACCCACGGCTTCCACGGTACGATGGCATGGATGGAACGGACGCCGGAGAAACGAACTGACGGACGCCGGAGAAACGAACTGATCCTAGGCTCGTCCTTCCTGGATGCCGCTCAATCATTTCTGTCGGAATCAATTATTTGACCGACCATCGCCCTGATGAACGGCCAGGCCACGGCCGCATCGCGCGGTATGCCTGGGGCAGGGACTACCACAAGGTGCTCAGCGATCGGCTGAAGCAACTCGAACAGCGTCTGCACACCTTGGCGCCGGACGCCAAGACCCTGGTCTACGTCGATACCGGTCCTATTATGGAGAAAGCCTGGGCAGAACGGGCAGGATTGGGCTGGATCGGCAAACATTCCAACCTGGTGTCCGCCGAACACGGCTCCTGGCTCCTGCTGGGAGAAATCCTCACGACCTTAGATCTGGAACCGGATGAACCGGCCACCGATCTCTGCGGCAGCTGTACCCTCTGTATTCAAGCCTGCCCGACCAAGGCCATCGTCGAACCCTATGTGGTCGATGCCACTCGCTGCATTTCTTATCTGACGATCGAACTGCGTGGTGACCAGAGCGCCATCCTGGACGAGTTACAGTCGCGCATGGGCAACAAAATTTTTGGGTGCGACGATTGCCTCGATGTCTGTCCATTCAATCTGCGAGCCGAGCCGAGCCAGGAACCGGCCTTCCAACCAAGGGCAGTAACCCTCGCGCCACGCTTGGACGACTTAGCGAAGCTGGACGAACCGGCCTTTGCGACTCTGTTTCAAGGCAGCCCGATCAAACGCGCCAAACACTCCGGCCTCCTGCGTAACGTCTCAATTGCGCAGCGAAATCAGCGCCACTCCTAACCTCTCACACTTCACCACTCACCTCCTCCTTGACCCATCACCAACTAAATAGGTGCTTCCCTTCCTCCCCACAGGAGGAGTAGGCTATACCCAGTTCTCAGATGGTTCGACAGGAGTCCTGAATAAGGAGATCTCCAATGAACCTTCAGAACTTTCTGCTCATCTCGAAAGACCCCGAGACCACACGACTCCTCGAAGCCGCTGCGCCCCCACACACGACGATTCACAGTGCACCCACTGTTTCCGAGGGGCTCCGCCTCTGGCAAGAAACGTCTCCCACTCTGGTCATCTGCGAAGGCAGTCCCTACGGGCTCGCTTCCCTATTTGAGTATACCCGGCAACTCCAAGCGCCTCCTCCGATCCTTGCCATCGGCGAACGCCATTCCGTGAAAGATGCTGTCGACATCATGCGAGCCGGTGCATCAGATTATCTGAGCAAGCCGATTCTACTTCAGGAACTTCAGGCGGCGGTCACTCGACTGGCGCGGCAACCTGCATCGGCATACACATCCGATCAGCCACACGATAGATTTGCACCCATCATCAGCGTCTCACCGCAGATGCATCTCATCAAACATTTGGCCCAAGAGGTCGCCCTGACTGATGCGACCGTTCTCATCACCGGGGAAAGTGGCACGGGGAAAGAACTGTTCGCCCAAGCGATCCATACAACCAGCCCGCGAGCCAACGGGCCACTGATTGCCCTCAACTGCGCCGGCATCCCGGAACATTTATTAGAAGCAGAACTGTTCGGATATCAGCCGGGTGCCTTTACAGATGCCAAGCAGGCGAAGCCAGGTCGATTCCAATTGGCCGAAGGCGGCACGTTGTTTCTGGACGAAATCGGAGAGATGAGCGCAGCCGCGCAAGCCAAACTCTTGCGCGTACTGGAAAACCACACGGTCGATCCGCTCGGCGACACGCGCAGCCATAAAGTGAATATCCGCATCATCGCCGCCACGAATGAGGATCTGCTCGCCCATATCAAGGCCGGCCGCTTCCGGCTCGATCTCTACTATCGGCTCAACGTCTACCAGCTGCGCATCCCGCCTCTGCGTGAACGGCCGGACGACATC
>JABMDE010000032.1:0-1693 GCA_015904055.1 Nitrospira sp.
GATCGAGGAGAGTCTCGCCATGTGCACGGCCCTGGCGCCGGCGATCGGCTACGAAGCGGCGGCAAAACTGGCCAAGGATGCCTACAAATCCGGCAAGACTGTTCGTCAGGTAGCCAAGGAACAAAAGGTCCTGCCTGAGAAGAAGCTCGCCGAACTCCTCGACCCCTGGCGTATGACCGAACCGGGCGGACCGGTGGGGAGTGCGGGGGGCTAGGCCGTATCTCGTCGTTCGTATCTCGTCCTTCGACTCTGCTCAGGACCGTGAGCCTGCCGAACGGTGAAGCGTGAAGCGCAGGACGGAAAGAACGTGGCTGTGTCGAATATTGTTGGTGTGCGAGATACGAGATACGCTTCACGAGGAACGATCGTTTAAACCATAGGAACGAATAATCTACAGATGACAGCTTCAACGACTCCAACTCTCTCCGACGTGGCTCAACTCAAGATCGTGTCCCTCATCGCCAAGGAACTCAATGCCGGAGTTCATCAGGTCGCGGCCGCGGTGGGGCTGCTTGATGAGGGCTCGACGGTTCCGTTCATCGCGCGCTATCGCAAGGAGGCGACCGGCAATCTGGATGATACACAGCTGCGTACGCTGGAAGAGCGCCTGCTCTATCTTCGCGAGTTGGAGGCGCGACGTGCCGCAGTATTGGCGTCGATCGAGGAGCAGGGGAAGCTGACGGATGCGTTACGCGACCGTATCGAGGCGGCGGCGACGAAGCAAGTCGTGGAAGATTTGTATCTCCCCTTTAAGCCGAAGCGCCGCACCCGCGCGCAGATCGCGCGTGAGGCAGGGCTGGAGCCCTTGGCTGATGGCCTGTTGGCCGATCCAACACTGAATCCTGAGCAGGAGGCGCTTCAATACATTCGTGTGGTCCCGGCTGCCGACGGGGTTGAGGCGATCAATGTGCCCGATGCCAAAACGGCGTTGGAAGGGGCGCGTGACATTCTCATGGAGCGGTTTGCCGAAACGGCCGAGCTGCTGGCCGAGCTGCGGGCACGCCTGTGGGAGCAGGGAGTGCTGACTTCGACGGTGATGAAAGACAAGGAGCAGGCGGAGGAAGAGAAGTTTCGTGATTACTATGCCTATGCGGAAACGATTAAGACGATCCCGTCGCATCGGGCGCTCGCGCTGTTCCGGGGCCGTACACTCGGTGTCTTGAAGTTGGATTTGGGTCTGGGAGAGACGCTTGATGCGGTGGTTCCCCATCCTTGTGTGTCGATGATTGCGGCGCACGCGGGCATTCAGGAGCGAGGCCGGCCGGCGGACACGTGGCTGGCCGCGGTGTGCGACTGGACGTGGCGGGTGAAGATTCACTCCCAGCTTAGTATCGAACTGCTGGTGCAATTGCGTGAAGCGGCTGAAACCGAGGCGATCAAGATTTTTGCCCGCAACCTCCATGAGCTGTTGTTAGCTGCGCCGGCCGGCCCGAAGGCCGTACTCGGCCTGGATCCAGGCATTCGCACCGGCTGTAAAGTGGCCGTGGTCGATGCAACAGGCAAATTGTTGGATACGGCGACGATCTATCCACACCAGCCCCGCAATGATTGGCAGGGGTCGCTGGAGACGCTTGTGCGTATGGTCATTCAACATGGCGTCGAATTAATTTCGATCGGCAACGGAACGGCGAGTCGCGAGACGGACAAGTTGGCGGTCGAGGTGATCAAGGTGGTGACGGCTCACAAGCCGCAA
>JABMDE010000032.1:1813-11310 GCA_015904055.1 Nitrospira sp.
ACGACGTGATTCCGACGGCCATTCATATCGCCGCGTCGGAGCTGATGCAGCAGCAACTCTTGCCGGCGCTGACTCGCCTGCGCAAGGCGTTGGACCGGAAGGCCAAAGAGTTCGACAAGATCGTGAAAATCGGCCGCACCCATTTACAGGATGCCACGCCGGTTCGTCTCGGCCAGGAATTTGGCGGCTATGCGCGCCAGATCGAGCTCGGCATTCAGCGGGTGAAGCGGGCGCAAGAGGCTTTGAGCGAAGTGGCGCTCGGCGGAACTGCCGTCGGTACCGGGTTGAACTGCCATCCACAATTCTCGAAAAAAGTCATGGCCGTCATTTCGAAAGAAACCGGCTGTTTCTTCAAAGAGGCCAAGAATCACTTCGAAGCACAATCGGCACAGGACTCCCTCGTCGAAGCGAGTGGCGAGTTACGAACGATCGCAATCAGCTTGATGAAGATCGCCAACGACATTCGCTGGCTTGGATCGGGGCCGCGCTGCGGATTGGGAGAAATCAATTTGCCCGAAACGCAGCCCGGCTCCTCGATCATGCCGGGAAAGGTCAATCCGGTCATTGCCGAATCGGTCACGATGGTCTGTGCACAGGTGATTGGCAACGACGTGACAGTGACGATCGGTGGACAGGCGGCCAACTTTGAATTGATCGTTATGATGCCGGTGATGGCCTATAATCTGTTACAGTCCATCGAACTCCTCGCCGCGGCCTCCAATAACTTTGCCGCGAAGTGTATCGAAGGCATCAAAGCCAACGAGGAACGCTGCAAGAGCTTGATCGAAGAAAGCCTCGCTATGTGTACGGCTTTGGCGCCGGCGATTGGCTACGAAGCAGCGGCGAAACTGGCCAAGGATGCCTACAAATCCGGTAAGACCGTTCGCCAGGTGGCCAAGGAGCAAAAAGTCCTGCCGGACAAGAAGCTCGCCGAACTCCTCGACCCCTGGCGCATGACCGAACCTGGCGGACCAGTGGGAAGTGCGGGGGGATAGGCAGTACTTCGTCGCTCGTATCTCGTGAAGCGTGAAGCGCAGGACGGAAAGAATGTTGCTGTGTCGAATATGTTGTTTGCGAGATACGAGATACGCTTCACGAGGAACGATCGTTTAAGCCACAGGAACTAATGATCTACAGATGACAACTTCAACAGCGCAGACTCTTTCCGACGTGGCTCAGGTCAAGATCGTGTCCCTCATCGCCAAGGAACTCAATGCCGGAGTTCATCAGGTCGCGGCAGCGGTGGCGCTGCTTGACGAGGGCTCGACCGTACCGTTCATTGCGCGCTATCGCAAGGAGGCCACCGGCAATCTGGATGATACGCAGTTGCGCACTCTGGAAGAGCGCTTGCTCTATCTGCGTGAGTTGGAAGTGCGGCGTGCCGCAATATTGGCGTCGATTGAGGAGCAGGGGAAGCTAACGGATGCGTTGCGCGAGCGTATCGAGGCGGCGGCGACGAAGCAAGCCGTGGAAGATTTATATCTGCCTTTTAAGCCGAAGCGCCGTACCCGCGCGCAGATTGCGCGTGAGGCAGGGCTGGAGCCCTTGGCTGATGGTCTGTTGGCTGATCCGACGCTGAATCCCGAGCAAGAGGCGCTTCAATACATTCGTGTGGTTCCTGCAGCCGATGGGGTCGAGGCGATCAATGTGCCCGATGCCAAAACGGCGTTGGAAGGGACCCGCGACATTCTCATGGAGCGGTTTGCCGAAACGGCTGATCTGCTGGCTGCGCTGCGGGCGCGGCTGTGGGAGCAGGGAGTCTTGACCTCGACGGTGATGA
Source organism: Nitrospira sp. (assembly GCA_015904055.1). The sequence goes on from JABMDE010000032.1 coordinate 3,594, forward strand.
AAGACAAGGAGCAGGCCGAAGAGGAGAAGTTCCGCGATTACTATGCCTATACGGAGACGATCAAGACCATCCCGTCGCATCGGGCGCTCGCGATTTTCCGAGGCCGCACGCTCGGTGTCTTGAAGCTGGAGTTGGGCCTGGGAGAGTCGCTCGACGCGGTGGTTCCGCATCCTTGTGTGTCGATGATCGCGGCGCACGCAGGTATTCAGGACCGAGGCCGGCCAGCCGACAAGTGGCTGGCTGCGGTGTGCGACTGGACGTGGCGGGTGAAGATCCATTCGCAGCTCAGCATTGAACTACTGGTGCAGTTGCGTGAAGCGGCTGAAGCCGAGGCGATCAAGATTTTTGCCCGCAACCTCCATGAGCTGTTATTAGCTGCGCCGGCCGGCCCTAAGGCTGTGCTCGGCCTGGACCCCGGCATTCGCACAGGCTGTAAAGTGGCAGTGGTTGATGCAACGGGCAAACTGTTGGACACGGCGACGGTCTATCCGCACCAACCCCGCAACGACTGGCAGGGGTCGTTGGAGACACTCGTGCGCTTGGTTGTTCAACACGGCGTGGAATTGATTGCGATCGGCAACGGGACGGCGAGCCGTGAGACGGACAAGTTGGCGGTTGAGGTCATTAAGCTGGTTGCAGCTCACAAGCCGGATCAAAAGATCGCAAAAATTGTGGTCAGTGAAGCAGGGGCGTCGGTCTACTCGGCGTCGGCCTTTGCCGCGGCGGAATTTCCACAGCTGGATGTGAGTGTGCGGGGTGCCGTGTCCATTGCCAGGCGACTGCAGGACCCGCTGGCCGAACTAGTCAAGATCGAGCCGAAGGCGATCGGAGTGGGCCAATATCAGCATGACGTGAACCAGCGGGCCTTGGCACGGTCGCTTGATGCTACCGTCGAAGATTGCGTGAATGCCGTCGGCGTGAACCTGAATACAGCGTCGGTACCCTTGTTGGAACGGGTGTCGGGACTGAACAAGGCGCTGGCCAAAAATATTGTGGACTATCGGGATGCCAATGGGCCGTTTTCAAACCGGATGGCGATTCGAGACGTGCCCCGTCTTGGCGAGAAGACCTTCGAGCAGGCAGCAGGCTTTCTGCGCATCCCCGATGGCGACAATCCATTGGATCGTTCCGCGGTTCATCCGGAGGCCTATCCCGTCGTTGAACGCATTCTGACGCGGCTGGGGACTGGGATTGCTGAGGTGATGCGCCAGCCGGCTGGTTTGAAAGGGTTGTCGCCGGACGACTTTACCGATGAGAAATTCGGCGTGCCGACAGTGCGGGATATTCTCACCGAGTTGGAAAAACCTGGCCGTGACCCGCGTCCGGAATTCAAGACGGCGACCTTCCGGGAGGGAGTTGAATCCCTGAGTGATTTACAGCCCGGCATGGTGTTAGAGGGAGTGGTGACGAATGTGGCGGCGTTCGGCGCCTTCGTCGATATCGGCGTCCATCAGGACGGGCTTGTCCATGTGTCGGCGCTGGCGAATAAGTTTGTGAAAGATCCGCACGAAGTGGTCAAGCCTGGGCAGGTCGTCAAGGTGAAGGTGCTCGATGTGGATCTCAAGTGAACTGCCATCCGCAATTCTCGAAAAAAGTCATGGCCGTCATTTCGAAGGAAACCGGCTGTTCCTTCAAGGAGGCCAAGAATCATTTCGAGGCGCAATCGGCGCAGGATTCCCTGGTCGAAGCGAGCGGCGAGTTACGGACGATCGCTGTCAGCTTAATGAAAATTGCCAACGACATTCGCTGGCTTGGCTCAGGGCCTCGCTGCGGATTGGGAGAAATCAATCTGCCCGAAACGCAGCCCGGCTCCTCGATCATGCCGGGAAAGGTCAATCCAGTCATTGCCGAATCGGTCACGATGGTCTGCGCCCAGGTGATCGGCAATGATGTGACTGTGACGGTGGGCGGGCAGGCGGCTAACTTTGAACTGATCGTCATGATGCCGGTGATGGCCTATAATTTATTACAATCCATCGAACTCCTCGCGGCTGCCTCTAACAACTTTGCGGCGAAATGTATCGAAGGCATCAAAGCCAACGAAGAACGCTGCAAAAGCTTGATTGAAGAGAGCCTCGCCATGTGCACGGCCCTGGCACCGGCGATCGGCTACGAAGCGGCGGCGAAACTAGCCAAGGATGCCTATAAATCAGGGAAGACCGTCCGACAAGTGGCCAAGGAACAAAAAGTTCTTCCGGAGAAGAAGCTGACCGAACTGCTCGATCCTTGGCGCATGACCGAACCGGGCGGACCAGTGGGGAGTGCGGGGGGCTAGACCGTATTTCGTCGCTCGTATCTCGTGAAGCGTCATTTCGTGGCAAGAAAGAGCCTATAGCGTATGGCTTATGGCACGGGACCAAAGAGCGCATCAACAGGAACCAATGATCTACAGATGACAACTCCAACGACTCAAATTCTCTCAGACGTGGCTCAGCTCAAGATCGTTTCCCTCATCGCCAAGGAACTCGGCGCCGGGGCCCATCAGGTCGCGGCAGCGGTGGCGTTGCTTGATGAGGGCTCGACCGTTCCGTTCATCGCGCGCTATCGCAAGGAGGCGACCGGCAATCTGGATGATACGCAGTTGCGCACGCTGGAAGAGCGCCTGCTCTATCTGCGAGAGTTGGAAGTGCGGCGTGCCGCAATATTGGCATCGATCGAAGAACAGGGGAAGTTGACCGATGTTTTGCGTGCCAGCATTGAGGCGGCGGCGACGAAGCAAGCCGTGGAAGATTTGTATCTGCCCTTCAAACCCAAGCGCCGGACTCGCGCTCAGATCGCGCGCGAGGCAGGACTGGAACCGTTGGCCGATGGCCTCCTGGCCGATCCAACCGTGAATCCTGAGCAAGAGGCGCTCAAATACATTCGTGTGGTCCCTGCCGCCGAAGGGATAGAGGCGATCAATGTGCCCGATGCCAAAACGGCGTTGGAAGGGGCCCGCGACATTCTCATGGAGCGGTTTGCCGAAACGGCCGACCTGCTGGCTGCGCTGCGGGCGCGGTTGTGGGAGCAAGGAGTCTTGACCTCGACGGTGATGAAAGACAAGGAGCAGGCCGAAGAGGAGAAGTTCCGCGATTACTATGCTTATACGGAGACGATCAAGACCATCCCGTCGCATCGGGCGCTCGCGCTCTTCCGGGGCCGTACTCTCGGTGTCTTGAAGCTGGATCTGGGCCTGGGAGAGACGCTTGACGCGGTCGTCCCTCATCCCTGTGTGTCGATGATCGCGGCTCACGCGGGCATTCAGGACCGAGGCCGTCCAGCCGACAAGTGGCTGGCCGCTGTGTGCGACTGGACGTGGCGCGTGAAAATCCATTCGCAGCTCAGTATCGAACTGCTGGTGCAACTGCGCGAAGCAGCCGAAGCCGAGGCGATCAAGATTTTTGCCCGCAATCTCCATGAGCTGCTATTAGCTGCGCCGGCCGGCCCTAAGGCTGTGCTCGGCCTGGACCCCGGCATTCGCACAGGCTGTAAAGTGGCGGTGGTTGATGCAACGGGCAAACTGTTGGACACGGCGACGGTCTATCCGCATCAGCCCCGCAATGACTGGCAGGGGTCGCTGGAGACGCTTGTACGCTTGGTTGTTCAACACGGCGTGGAATTGATTTCGATCGGCAACGGGACGGCGAGCCGTGAGACGGACAAGTTGGCGGTTGAGGTCATTAAGCTGGTTGTGGCTCACAAGCCCGAACAGAAGATTGCAAAAATTGTGGTCAGTGAAGCAGGGGCGTCGGTCTACTCGGCGTCGGCCTTTGCCGCGGCGGAATTTCCACAGCTGGATGTGAGTGTGCGGGGTGCGGTGTCCATTGCCAGGCGATTGCAGGACCCGCTGGCCGAGCTGGTCAAGATCGAGCCGAAGGCGATCGGGGTGGGCCAATATCAGCATGACGTGAATCAGCGGGCCTTGGCACGGTCGCTTGATGCTACCGTCGAAGATTGTGTGAATGCTGTTGGTGTGAATATCAATACGGCGTCGGCGCCCTTATTAGAACGGGTGTCAGGGTTGAACAAGGCGCTGGCCAAAAATATTGTGGACTATCGGGATGCCAATGGGCCGTTTCCAAACCGGATGGCGATTCGAGACGTGCCCCGTCTTGGCGAGAAGACCTTCGAGCAGGCAGCAGGCTTTCTGCGCATCCCTGATGGCGACAATCCCTTGGACCGTTCCGCTGTTCACCCGGAGGCCTATCCGGTCGTTGAACGCATTCTGACGCGGCTGGGGACTGGGATTACCGAGGTGATGCGCCAGTCGGTTGCCTTGAAAGGGTTGTCGCCGGCCGACTTTACCGATGAGAAATTCGGCGTGCCGACAGTGCGGGATATTCTCACCGAGTTGGAAAAACCTGGCCGTGACCCGCGTCCCGAATTCAAGACGGCGACTTTTCGAGAGGGGGTCGAAGCCCTGAGCGATTTGCAGCCCGGCATGGTGTTAGAAGGAGTGGTGACGAATGTTGCGGCGTTCGGCGCCTTCGTCGATATCGGGGTGCATCAGGACGGGCTGGTGCATGTGTCGGCGCTGGCGAATAAGTTTGTGAAAGATCCGCACGAAGTGGTCAAGCCTGGGCAGGTCGTCAAGGTGAAGGTGCTCGATGTGGATCTCAAGCGGGCTTGTCCATGTGTCGGCGCTGGCGAATAAGTTTGTGAAAGATCCGCACGAAGTGGTCAAGCCCGGGCAGGTCGTGAAGGTGAAGGTGCTGGATGTGGATCTGAAGCGCCAGCGCATTTCGCTGACGATGCGGATCGAGGATGCAGCCGGCCGTCCGGCGGCTTCGCTACAGTCCGGAAGCGAGACGGCCCGCGACTCACGCGGGCGTGGGCAATCGTCATCCGGCCACACGTCGGCACGAGCGCCCCAGCCGATCGGCGCCATGGCAATGGCGTTGGCGAAGGCCAGGCAAAAATCATAATTGAAGCATGACGGATTTCGTCAGCCATCTTCGCTCCTCCGCAATCTATCTTCTAATTATGTTCGTTGCAGTTGCGCTAACAGACTGCGCCACGATAGGGCGTCAACCGGCACAAGATGAAGTCAATGTGATGGTCCCCACGACGGGAACGCGTGGAGAGATCTGCTGTGCCATGGCCAATGGAATATCGAAGCAAGTGGCATTGGTGCAAACGGCTGTCGGACTTGTGGGTCGGAATCGAGTTGAAGTAGGGGGGCGTTCCTATACTCCGGATTGTTCGGGTCTTGTCCGAGGCCTGTATGCCACGCAACGTGTCGACTTGTACGATGGATTGGGCGAACTGGACGGCGGCAACGGTGTCGGACGCATCTTCACACATGTCGTGGAGCATGGGCGGATTCACTACGGCCCGACTGTCCATCCGGGAGATCTCGTGTTTTTTCACAATACCTGGGATTTCAATCGCGACGGTTTACCCAACGATCCGCTCACACACGTGGGCGTGATCGAGAAGGTGGAACGCGACGGGACGGTGCTCTTCGTGAGCTGGGTGTCGGCCGGAGTCGAACGGTACCGAATGAATCTACAGCGTCCAGACATGCACAAGACTGCCGACGGGCGTGTGATCAACGACTATATACGCCGGAAAGGGGCGGGTGATCATCAAGCCACTCGATACCTGACCGGACAACTCTTCGCCGCCTTCGGGACAGTACTACGGTAAGCCGTTTTTGACCGGCCTCTCACTCTCGACCGAATGCGGACAGCAGTCCACAGCCAAAGGGCCTGGGCTGGTACTGCAGCATGCTTTCCCGCGTAGAGTTGTGGTTTCGTTGGTTGGTGGATCGGCACTGTGCGTGTATGCGGCAAGGCGTATGTGTGACTCCTGAGCCGTGCCCGCTTGACCAAGTCGTATGACGGAGATATGATCGATCATGAATATGTAGGAGGCTGTGATATGGCTAGGACTACGATCTCGCCGAAATTTCAGATTGTGATTCCCAAGGAAGTCCGCGAAAAGCTCCGACTCACACCAAGCCAACGATTGCAAGTGGTAGAAAAGGGAGGAGTGATTACCCTAGTGCCGGAAGTTCCTCTTAAATCTCTGAAGGGCGCCCTCAAAGGCATGTCTACGACGAATCTTCGAGAGAAGAAGGATCGGCTGTGAAGGTTGTGCTGGATTCCAGCGGGTGGATTGAATTCTTTACAGGTGGGCCGCTGGCGGATCGGTATGCCGCATATCTCACTTCTCGATATCATCTCATCACCCCGACGATCGTTCTGTATGAAGTGTATAAGAAGATAAAGCGAGAACGAGGAGAAGAACCGCGTTGTTGTTTGCCGGTCGTCTCAATGCGACGCAGGTCGTTCAATTAACGGAATCGATCGCGTTGTTGGCCGCCGATCTTAGTTTGCGCCATAGTCTCGCGATAGCTGATGCCATTGTGTATGCCACGGCGAAAGATGAGGAGGCTGAGATGGTGACCGGCGATGCAGATTTAAAGGACCTTCCCGGAGTGGTCTACGTCAAGTAGTACGAGTCGCTCCAGTGGTCAATGATCCCGCCATCCAAGAAGTTATCTAAGGCTCCTGCCGAATCATTGATTGACTCATTCAGGGAGAGATTCGCATCCCTCGTTGATCCTGTCTTTTCTATACCGGCCACTCTTCTTCCTTCCAGGCCATGTCCCAGAACATCCATTCATAGCGTGAGCTGATGATGAAGGCGTCTTCCATCCGTCGCTTCTCGTCTGTGCCGGCGGTCTTGGCCCACTGATCGACTTTCTTCCGCATCCATTGCTGGACCTCGGCAAACTCGGGCGAGGCGTAGAGCATGAGCCAATCGCGGTAGGGATGGCTCTTGGACGGCGGGCCTTTCTTCAAGAGGTGTTGTCCCACGACGCAGTAGATCCAGGCGCAGGGGAGGGCAACGACAAGAATCTCCGCTGCCGATCCGTTCTGTGCCACGGAGAGCATGTGTCTCGTGTAGGCGTAGTTCGTGGGGGCCATCGGGACGGACGACATCTGATTGGCCGTCAGCTTCCAGCGCTTCCCGTAATTCTCATGCAGGCTGCGTTCGACTACGATGGTGTCTTCCGCCAGTTTGGCTAGGCGCAGAGCGCTCTCGGAGTCCGGTGCTTTCATCGAACCGGCGGCGAAGACACGTGAGAGATCACCAAGAAATCTGGCGTCTTGCAAGATGTAATACTTGAACTTCTGTTCAGGCAGCGTGCCGTTGCCGAGCGCGATGACGAAGGGATGGTTTAGTTGGGCATCCCAGATGGGCTTTGCAAGTTGTCTCAGGCGTTGTGAGAAAGACATGGTTGGTTCCTCAGTGGATGTGTTGTACGCGAAACGCGATCGGTCGAAAGAGCCTATAGCGTATGGCATATGGCATGGGACCGGACAGCAAATCGAAGATTCATCCGATCATGTGCTATACGCCATCAGCTATCAGCTCTTTTCCTCAACGAGATACGCTTCACATCTTGTGGGCCGCCGGCAGCCAGGGTCTTGGCAAGCGGTTGATGCCATCCAGCGCGGCGACTTTATAACATTCTGCCAGGGTCGGGTAGTTGAAGACCGTATCGATGAAATAGTCGATCTTGCCGTGAAAAGCCATCACGGCCTGACCGATGTGGATCAACTCCGTCGCACCCTCTCCGATGGCATGGACACCGAGTAACTCGTGGGTGTGTTGATTGAATAATAGTTTGAGCATGCCGGTTTCATCGCCCATCAGCAGCCCACGGGCGATTTCTTTATAGCGGGCGATGCCCACGGCATAGGGAATTTCGGCCTGCGTGAGTTCT
>JABMDE010000033.1:0-18869 GCA_015904055.1 Nitrospira sp.
CTTGGGCGTTGCTATCACAGGAGCCGAACAGGTTGGATTCACGTTGATCCTCACCGAGGGGTTCGGCACGATCCCGATGGCCCAGAAGACCTTTGCGCTGCTCTCTGCCCATGCCGGTGCCAAGGCGTCGATCTCAGGCGCCACGCAGATCAGAGCCGGTGTCATTCGCCCTGAGATCATTATTCCTCAGACAGGTGCACAGACCGGCGCAATCACGCAGCCACAACGAGCGGGAATCCGGTTGGGCGATCCGGTCCGCATTATTCGTGACCCGTTGTTCGGCAAGATTGGCGAAGTATCGGCCTTGCCGCCGGATCTCACGAAGATTCCCACGGAGAGTGAAGTGCGGGTGCTAGAGGTACGGTTTCCTGATGGGCAGGTCGCGGTGATTCCACGGACAAATATCGAAGTCATTGAAGGGACGTAGGAGCGGTGAGGGGTAAGGGGTTAGGGGAAAGGTGTGAAGGGGCTGAAGAAGACGTGAGACGTGAAACTTCAAATGTGAGACGGGGAGGCAGAGGGATGCTGTTTGTGTGCATTCTGCTGTCCGCGCTCATGCATGTCTGGCTTGAAGTACCTGCGTCGGCGCAATCGACGTTGCCTGCTCCGGCTGGTGTGCGCGTGATTGATACGCCGAATGATGGCGGTGCAAGTCTGACTATCCTCTGGGCGCTCGGCGGTTTGGATAGCCCCGATGCGCGCTATCAGATCTTGTTCGGTGAGGGAGGCGTCATTGATCCTGCATCGCTGAAAGTGATTGCGGAGTTTCCAGCCGATACTCGATTCGTAAAGGACGTTAAAACTACTTGGTGGACGAGAGAAGCAGAGAAGACTTGGCATCAATATGCGATCCGGAACGGGAAGGATGTCGAGATAAAGGACGGCACGGCGTATACGGTCGCGGTGGCTCTGCTCAAAGGGGAAGATCGGGCCGTGAGTTCATTCGTTCAGGCCACTCCTGTCCCCAATTGGTTCAATTGGAACCAGATCAATAACCTGATCCTGGCCCTGTCGTTCGGTGGAATCGTGTTCTATGCCATCAATCATGCCAAGCGGCATGAGATCTTTTTACGCAGGATCCCCGGTCTCGACGCGGTCGATGAGGCTATCGGCCGTTCGACCGAATTGGGTAAGCCGATTCTGTATTTGACCGGTGCGCACGATATGAGTGATCCTTCGACGATCGCAGCAGCAGTGATTCTTGGCCGGGTCGCAAAACGTACTGCAGCCTATGAGACTGAGCTGATGGTGCCCCACCGAGACCCGATCACAATGGCCGTCTGCCAGGAGATCACAAAACAGGCCTACCTGGAGGCCGGCAAGCCCGATCTCTTTAAGGAAGACTCGAACTTTTTTATCACTTCCGATCAATTCAGTTATACGGCGGCGGTCGATGGCATCATGCTTCGCAAGAAGCCGGCGGCAAACTTTTTTATGGGTTCCTACTTCGCCGAGTCGCTGCTGCTGACGGAAACGGGTGCGAGCACCGGCGCCATTCAGATCGCCGGGACGGATTCAGATCACCAGCTTCCATTTTTTGTGACGACGTGCGACTACACGTTGATCGGCGAAGAGCTCTACGCCGCCAGCGCCTATCTGTCCAAAGAGCCGTCGCCATGTGGCGGTATTCATCTGGGGGTGCACTCACTGCCTTCGGGCTGTTTCCTCTTATTGCTGCGCTGATCCACCCCACGACAGCGTTCATGTTCTTTTCGCTTGCGGTGAGCGGGCTCATTGCGATCAAGCATAAGGACAACATGGAACGACTGCGAAATGGAACGGAGAGCAAGATGGGGGAGCGGAAGAATTAGGGTGGCCGCCAGGCTGTCCTTCTTGCTCGTCGAATGCGCGCCCTCAGCAGGGCCTTGTTCGATGCGCGCAGTGAACGTGAGCCTCGCCGCTCCCCGTTCTTTCTATTTGAAGGGAGAGAAGAATAGAGAGTTGCAGATCCAGTGCTGCATACAGCCAATCCACCCTGGTAAGTCAAAAGGACTACTTCCTGAAGCAGGGGAGTAAGGCCGAAGGTATCCTTAGGCCGTTTTCGTTGACTCTCTTCAGACCCCTTCATATAATGCGATCCGTTCAAGGTTTTCCTTATCTGACCTGCACTTATGCGATCACTCTTCAAGGGAAGTGCCGCTGAAAAACTGGCTCAAAAACTGGCTCAACTGCAAGCCGGTATCCGCCATGCCTTCGCAGTTCGACCTGAATCCCAGCCACTCTCCATTGAAGATGTCGACCTCATGGAGCGTGTCGCCGATATCATTGTGAAACGTGGCATGGCAGCACCGGCGACGGTGTTTCTGGAATCGATGGGGCCGATGAATTTCCTGGGAAGCCAAGCGCTGCATTTTTTCATCCCGATCATCGAGTGCGCCTTCAACGTGAAGGAAGTCGAGCAGGTTGCCCGGTTACTTGAACGTCGAGAGACCATGCCCCGGTTGATTGCCATCATTGAAGCCAAGTCTGCTCCAAAGGGAGCAACGGCTCAATGACAGCGTCGATTTCTACTCCTCCCAAGATCGATCGCCCGCTGAACGTGATCGTCGCCACCGACTGCGGCAGTACGACCACCAAAGCCATTCTCATCGAAAAAGTCGGAAACGAGTACCGCCAGACCTATCGCGGTGAAGCACCCACGACGGTTGAAGCGCCGTTCGAGGACGTGACGCGCGGCGTGCTGAATGCCATTGCCGAGATTGAAGAACTGTCCGGCCGCAAGATTCTCGACGGCGACAAGATCATTACGCCTTGCCGGGATGGCAAGACCGGTGTCGATATCTATATCTCCACCAGCAGCGCGGGCGGGGGCTTGCAGATGATGGTGACAGGTGTGGTGCAGAATATGACGGGCGAGAGCGCGCAGCGAGCGGCGTTGGGTGCCGGGGCCATCGTGATTGATGTGCTGGCTTCCAACGATGGCCGTCTGCCGCATGAGAAGATCGAACGCATCAGGACGATGCGGCCCGATATGATTTTGATGTCCGGTGGTACGGACGGCGGAGCGGTGACGCATGTGGTGGAAATGGCCGAGTATATTGCGGCGGCCGAACCGCGTCCGCGCTTCGGGGCGACGTATAAACTCCCGCTGATCTATGCCGGCAACAAAGAAGCGCAGGGGCAGGTGAACAAAATTCTTGGCGAGAAGTCCGCTTTGGTCGTGACGGATAACATTCGCCCGGTTCTGGAGCGGGAGAATCTCTCGCCTGCCCGCAACAAGATCCACGATCTGTTCCTCGAACATGTGATGCAGCAGGCGCCCGGCTACAAGAAATTGATCGAGATGGCGGGTGCGCCGATTATGCCGACGCCGGCGGCTGTCGGCGTGATTATGGAAACGATTGCCAAACGCGAACACTTGAATTTGATCGGCGTGGATATCGGCGGCGCGACGACCGACGTGTTTTCGGTCTTTGAAGGGGTGTTCAATCGGACGGTCAGTGCCAACCTGGGCATGTCCTACAGTATTTCCAACGTCCTGGCCGAAGCCGGATTGGCCAATATCATGCGCTGGGTGCCCTTTACGATCGATGAACAGACGCTGCGCAACCGGATCAAGAACAAGATGATCAGGCCGACCACCATTCCACAAACGCTCGATGAGCTGCAAATCGAGCATGCCATCTCACGCGAGGCGTTGCGGCTGGCGCTGATCCACCATAAGTCGCTGGCGACCGGTTTGAAAGGCGTGCAACAGGAGCGGACGATTTCAGACGTCTTCGAACAGCAGACGTCCGGGAAGACGCTGATCGACATGCTGAAGCTGGATCTGATCGTCGGGAGCGGCGGCATTCTTTCCCATGCCCCGCGGCGGATCCAATCGATGGTGATGATGGTGGATGCCTACGAACCATTGGGGTTTACGAGGCTCTCCGTCGACAGCATCTTCATGATGCCGCATCTTGGCGTCCTGTCGACGATTGATGAAAAGGCTGCCACAGATGTTTTCGTTCGCGATTGTATGGTGTATCTCGGTACCTGTGTTGCGCCGATCGGACAGGGTAAAGATGGAGAGCGATGCGCCGACTATGAGATCGGATTTCCAGACGGAAAGACGGTGACAGACCAGCTGAAATTCGGCGACCTCCGGCTCTATCCGCTTGAACCGGGTCAACAAGCGACTGTGACTGTGCGGCCGGCAAAATCGGTGAACCTCGGCGCAGGCGCCGGGGTTGCGGTCACGCGCGAAGTGCAGGGTGGCGTGGTCGGCTTGATGCTCGATGGGCGGGGCCGTCCGTTGCAATTACCGACCGATCAGCAGGCGCGTGTTGCAGTGCTCACAAAATGGTTCAGCGCCGTCGGATTATATCCGACAGAAGGTTGAGGCTACGGCTACGGTCAAGCCGGGAACACAACAGTTCTGTTTTATGTCACCTCAATCGTAGCCTAGGTCTTTTCTCATATGGCACATTCGTATACCCCGGGTCTCACGGTTACCGACTCCACCGTTATTCGTAGACGCCGTATTTTGCCACTGCCTGGCACGGTGCTGGTGAAGGTCGGTGACCCTGTTCGATCGAATCAGCCGGTGGCCCGCGCTGAGTTGCCGGGCAAGGTCTATCCGCTCAATCTTGCGAATCAGCTGGGCGTGTCGCCCAATGAGATCACGGAGTATTTGATCAAGAAGGGCGGCGATGCCGTGCAGAAGGACGACATTCTTGCGGAGAACAAGCCGCTGTTCAAATGGCTCAAAACTGAAATACGCTCGCCCGTCACCGGTACGGTTGAATCGATTTCATCCGTGACAGGGCAAGTCCTACTGCGTGAACCGCCGCGTATCCTCGAATTGCTCGGCTATGTGGATGGAGCGGTCGTGGAGATCCATCCTCAGCAGGGCGTGACCATCGAATGTGCCTGCAGCCTGGTCCAAGGGATCTTCGGCATCGGTGGACGTACGGCGAGCTGGTCATGGCTGTGGCTGCTCCCGATGAGGCGTTGACCCCGGCTCATGTGAAGCCGGACATGAAGGGGAAAATTGTGGTCGGCGGATCATTCCTGCCGGCCGATACGATGGTGAAGGCGAAAGAAGTGGGTGTGGCGGGTCTTGTAGTCGGCGGGATCCATGACAAGGATCTGCGGGCGCTCTTAGGCTACGACCTGGGCGTTGCCATCACAGGAGCCGAACAGGTCGGATTTACACTGATTCTTACCGAAGGCTTCGGCACAATCCCGATGGCCCAGAAGACTTTTGCGCTGCTCTCCACCCATGCCGGCGCCACAGCGTCGATCTCAGGCGCCACGCAGATCAGGGCCGGTGTCATTCGCCCTGAGATCATTATTCCTCAGGCCGGTGCACAGGCCGGCGCAATCACGCCGCCGCAGCGTGAGGGAATCGGTATAGGCGATCCGGTTCGCATCATTCGTGACCCGTTGTTCGGCAAGATCGGCGAAGTATCGGCCTTGCCATCTGATCTCACCAAGATTCCTACGGAGAGTGAGGTGCGGGTGAGGTGCGGGTGCTGGAAGTCCGGTTCCCGGATGGACAGGTCACGGTGATTCCACGGACAAATATTGAAGTGATTGAAGGTTGAAGCGCGTGAATCGTCAATCGTCAAATGTCAAACGTGGGAAGCCTTGGGCCGCAAGTTGGATTGTCATAGCCTGTAGCCTGGCCTATGCGCTCTTGTTCGTGACCGGTCCCGCTGTCGTTGGGGCTGAAGGACCGGTGGCGCCTCCGGCTGGGGTGCGCGTGATTGATACGCCGAATGATGGCGGTGCGAGTCTGACCATCCTCTGGGCGCCCAGCGATCTGGATAGTTCCGCTGCGCGCTATCAGATCTTGTTCGGTGAGGGAGGCGTCATTGATCCTGCATCGCTGAAAGTGATTGCGGAGTTTCCAGCCGATACTCGATTTGTAAAGGACGTCAAAACGACCTGGTGGACGAGAGAAGCAGAGAAGACCTGGCATCAATATATGATCCGGAACGGGAAAGATGCCGAGATAAAGGATGGCACGGCGTATACGGTTGCGGTGGCGCTGCTTAAAGGGGACGACCGGGTCATGAGCGCATTCGTTCAGGCCACTCCGGCCCCCAATTGGTTCAATTGGAACCAACTCAATAATCTGATTCTAGCCCTCTCGTTCGGTGGAATCGTGTTCTATGCCATCAGTTACGCCAAGCGGCATGAGATTTTTCTGCGCCGGATTCCAGGCCTCGATGCGGTTGATGAGGCGATCGGCCGCTCGACCGAATTGGGGAAGCCGATTCTGTATTTGACCGGTGCGCACGATATGAGTGATCCCTCGACGATCGCAGCGGCAGTGATTCTTGGCCGGGTCGCCAAGCGCACCGCAGCCTATGAGACGGAGCTGATGGTGCCCCATCGAGATCCGATCACAATGGCCGTCTGCCAGGAGATTACTAAACAAGCCTATTTAGAGGCGGGTAAGCCGGATCTCTTCAAGGAAGACTCGAACTTCTTTATCACCTCCGATCAGTTCAGTTATACGGCGGCGGTCGACGGGATCATGCTTCGCAAGAAGCCGGCAGCGAATTTCTTTATGGGCTCCTACTTTGCCGAATCGCTACTGCTTACTGAAACCGGTGCAAGTACCGGCGCCATTCAGATCGCCGGGACTGATTCCGATCACCAGCTACCATTTTTCGTGACCACGTGTGACTACACGTTGATTGGCGAAGAGCTCTATGCCGCCAGCGCCTATCTGTCCAAAGAGCCGGTTCAGATCGGCACTCTCCGCGGACAGGATATCGGGAAAGCCATCATCTTGAGTGCCATCGTCATCGGCACGGTATTGGCGACGATCGGCGTTGTCTCCGGCGCGCAATGGCCGTCTCTATTTCTGGACTTCTTCAAGGATGTGAAATGATTTTTCTGCGCCGGCAATTACCATTGCTGATTACGATGATCACCGGGTTGCTCTTTGCCGGGCAGTATTATGTGCCGCACCCGGCCTCAGAACAGTTGCTTACCTCCGCTACCAAATGGCTCCAGATCGTCGGCGGTTTTGCGTTGGTCTTGGGGGTGACGAGCTTGTTTCATCAGCATGCGGCGAAAATCAGAAGGAAAGAAGAGGGGTGGGGCTATAGCCTCGTGCTCTATGCCGGGATGCTGGGGACGATTGCAGTCGGACTCTGGGCCAACGGGAAGGAAAGCGTCGAGGGGGTAGCCACTGCGTTCGGCTGGGTCTATTCCTATATGCTGGTGCCGCTGCAGGGCACCATGTTTGCGATTCTGGCTTTCTTCATCGCGTCTGCCGCCTATCGCTCGTTTCGTGCCAGAAGTCGTGAAGCGGCGGTTCTTTTAATCGCGGCGGTGATCGTCATGATGGGTCGTGTCCCGTTGGGTGAATATCTGATCCCGCTGAGCGGCGATGTCTCCCAATGGATTTTGAACGTGTTGAACGCCTCGGTGCGCCGCGCCATCCTGATCGGTGTGAGCCTCGGCGCGGTGGCCTTGTCGTTCAAGATCATCTTCGGTGTTGAACGGTCGTATCTGGGCGGCGGTAAGGAATAACGTGGCACGTGAGGCGCCAGGCGTAAGGGGTTAGGGGTGTTGTGGGTATGACTTTTTCAGAGCGCATGCTCAAGATCGACCGGCGGATCATCTTCCTGGTGATCGGTCTGTGTACGCTGTTGCCCTTGCTCTATCCGGTCGGACTTCCGATCAAGATTTCGTCTGAAGTGCGAGGGGTGTACAACCACATTGAATCATTGCCGGAGCGGTCCGTGTTTTTCCTGTCGTTCGATTTCGACCCGGCCTCGAAACCGGAATTACATCCACAGGCGATCGCGCTGCTTCGGCACGCCTTTCGGAAAAATCTTCGTGTCGTGACCATGACGCTGTGGGTGACGGGTACAGGTCTGGCCGATCAAATCGTGACGCAAGTGGCGAAGGAAATGGGGAAAGAAAACGGTAAAGACTATGTCTTTCTCGGTTGGAGCCCCGGCAATACGGCTGTCATCATCAATCTGGGTCAGAACCTCTACAATACCTTTCCCAGCGATTATGGCGGCAAGCCGACGAAGGGGCTGCCGGTCCTGGACGGTGTGCAGAGTTTGAAGGATGTGACCTATCTGGTCAGTTTGGGTGCGGGCAATCCGGGAGTTGAAGCCTGGTATGTGTTCGGTAAAGACAAATATAAGTTTGAGATGGGGGGCGGCTGTACGGGAGTGATGGCACCGGGGCTCTATCCCTTGTTGCGAAGCGGGCAGATCAACGGCCTTATCGGTGGTCTGCGTGGCGCGGCAGAGTATGAAAGCTTGATCGATCAGAAGGGCAAGGCTGTGGCCGGCATGGATGCACAGTCGGCAACTCATGTGGCGATCATTGTCCTGGTGATCATCTGTAATCTGTTTTACTTCAGTATGCGGCGGACTGCACGACAGCAGAGCCAGGCTAGTTAAGGAGCACGGCCGTCGATGGATGCAACGGTACTGGGAGCGTGGGTGGCGACAGGGTTGACCCTGTTTATCTTCTCGTTCCTGTACAAAGACAACGCGTTATTCAAGCTGGCGGAACATCTCTATGTGGGTGTATCGGTCGGCTACACCATCGTGAAGGCGTACGACACGGTCATCGTGCATTTGATCGTCAAGCCGATCTTCGAACAGGGTGAGTATGCGTTGCTGATTCCTGTCGCTATCGGGATGCTCATGCTGACACGCTATGTGCCGAAAGCCGCCTGGCTGTCCCGCTACGCCTTCGCTTTTATTGTGGGAGTCGGATCGGGACTCGCGATTCCACGCACGATATCCTCGTTTATCTTGAGGCAGATTGAGGATACGGTCAGACCCCTGCTGTCGTTGGCCGGCGGTGATGGCGTGACCTTCTCGATGAATCTCCTGAACCCGGCGAGCAGTATCAACGTGATCATCATTTTGATCGGCGTCAGCTCGGTCCTCTTTTACTTTTTCTTTTCAATTGAACACAGCGGGCCTGGAAAGGTCGTGGCACGAACCGGAGTGATGTTTCTGATGATCGCATTCGGCGCGGCGTTCGGCTATACCGTGATGGCGCGTATGTCTCTTCTAATCGGCCGACTGACCGACCTGATCGAATTCTCGGATGCGTCCTATGGGAATCCGACGCTCTGGCTGGCGATCTTGACCATCGGGGCGCTCGTTGCCCTGAGCCGGCGTCCGCAAAAAGCGCCGCCAGAAGAAGGCCACGGTTGAGGCTGAGGTTTAGCAGAAAAGCGGTCACGCTCTCTCACCTAAACCTAAACCTTAACCTCAGCCTTTCGGTTACTTGCAGCCTCGTTCGTGCCTCACTTACAATGCAAATCCTATGACATCCAGCACAGCGAAAGATCCACAACTCTATCCCATCCTGAGAAATCTTCAATTCTCCCCCATTAAACAGGGAGAGGATCAGTTTATCGTTCTCTGGGACCCCAGCGGATTAAGCAAAGAGAAGCTCGTCCTGCCGCTGAATTATTTTTTCATCGTCCAGCATTTTGACGGTGAGCATTCGCTTCTGGAAATCGGCGCACTCTATCTGAAGCGTTTCGGCGAGTTTCTGATGCCGAGCAAAGTGGAACAGCTGGTCGTGGATCTCGATCAGAAACTCTTTCTGGAAGGGGAGCGGGCCGACAGTGCAAGGCTGCGTCTTCGGGATGAGTATCGGCAAGCTCCGTTTCGGAAGGCGGCCTTTGCCGGCCGCAGTTATGAAGCCGACGGAGCAAAGTTGAAAAAGCAGATTGACGGATTCTTTACATCCGAGGAAGGCCCCGATTTCAAGCCGTCTGAAAACCAGGGGAAGCCGATCAAGGGACTCGTTGCGCCGACGTATGATCTGAAACAGGCCGGGCCGATCTATGCCTGGGCATATAAGGAATTACAAGATTCAGAACAGCCCGATGTGTACGTCGTGTTTGGTACGGCCTATGCCGGGCTGGATAATCTGTTTGCCCTGACGGACAAAGATTTTGAAACACCGTTGGGCCTGGTTTCCACGGATCAATCCATTGTTTCACGACTGAAAGCGTGTGTGCCGGCTTCGTTCGAAGAGGACATCTGCCACCAGGCCGAGCATGCGATCGAATTCCAACTGCCGTTTCTCCAGCAGATTGTCGGAGCCAAGAAACCATTTACTATCGTGCCGATTTTGACCTCCTTCTCGGCGGCCAGCCTGCTCGATGCAGCGGTACGCCAATCGGTGGATCAGTTTGTAGCTGGTCTGCGAGCCGTGCTGAGTGAGGCAGGCCGGACGTATTGTGTGATCGCTGGAGCAGAACTGGCCCATCTCGGCATGCGCTATGGCGACAAAGCGCCGCCGACCGACTTTTCCTTTCACCGTTCGATGCAATATGACTTGGAGATGCTCAAGCCGGTGGAAGAACTCAAACCGGATGACTTTGCCGCCTATATTCAGAAAGAACAGGACCAGCGCCGCATCTCCGGGTTCTCCTCCATCTACTCCTTGCTCCGGATGATCCACGCCGAAAAAGGGCAGGTCCTTCGCTACGACCGCGGCATTACCGATCAATACAACTCCACCGTGACGTACGCCAGCATGGTGTTCTTCTGAGGGCGCAAGGATCAGTTATTTCGATCATGCGCCAGAATCCGGTTGCGCCCGGTTCTTATTCCTTCACCGTCACTTTCATCGCGATGGGCTCTAACGGATTGTCAGCCTGATCTCTGGCGGCGGCGACGATTTTGTCGATGACATCGAGCCCGCGAAAGACCTCGCCAAATACCGTATAGCGGCGGTCGAGCCCGCTGTTTTCACCCACGCAGATAAAAAACTGTGAGCCGTTGTCATTGAAGTCGCGGGTGCTGTTGCTTTCACGCGGCATCTTAGCCATGGACACGGCCCCGCGCTTGTGAGGGCGGTCGTTGGGTTCAGGCTGAAGAAAGTATCCGGGGCCTCCGGTGCCATGGAGAGTACGGTCAGGCTGTTTACTGAATGGATCGCCGCCTTGAATCAGAAAGCCGGGGACGATGCGATGGAAGGTCGTGCCGTCGAAGAAACCCATCTTGGCGAGGTTCAGGAAGTTCTCAACGTGGCGCGGAGCCTCGTCAGGATAGAAGCGAATGGCAATCTCGCCGAACTTTGTCGTGATGGTGGCGCGGGGGTCTTTCTTTTGAAATTGCATGACCATGTTATGAACCTAGCAAGGACAACGCTCAAGAGGCAATGGGATTGTAAGGGGTGAGGGGTCCGGCGTAATGGATTAATCGAGAGCAACCGAATACCTCATGTTTCAGGCCTCATGATGAAGCCCTTTGCCCGGGTCGATGTTGAGCCACAGGATGCCGCCGATCAAGGCAATCAGTGCCGCCACTCCTAGTGAGGCGGGCCAGCCCCAATGCTGGGCGATCCAAGGAGTCAGAGTCGGCGAAACGGCGCCGCCAATATTGGCTCCCATGTTCATCAAGCCTGAGAGACTGCCGGCGTGGGTTTTTGACAGATCGCTGGTCGAGGACCAGTAGGCGCCGATTGTGAAATAGAGCCAGCCTGCTCCGAGCGACAGACTGGCGATGGCCAGGTATGGTGACTCCATCAGCGCACCGAGTGCGATTGTGGCGGCGGCTAACGTCATGCCGGCCATCCCAACGAGTCTCCGTCCCTGTGTGATCCCCCGGCGCAGGGCTAGCCGATCGGTAACCCATCCGCCAAGAGGGCATGACACGAGCATGGCCAGAAAGGGGGCCGATGCATAGAAGCCTCCTTGTAAGACGCCGAATCCTCGCACATTGACGAGATAGAGATAGAACCAGGACATATAGACGTACGCGACATATCCAAGACAGCTGTAACTGAGCACGAGCCACCAGACGGTTGGTGTTCTTCTCAAGGCATCCCAAGGAATCGCCGGCGGTTTGATAGATACGCGCGCTCCGGAGGCTAGGGGCTCATGCTTGGCAACCCAGGGATGGTCAGACGGGTGGTCTCGTGCCAAGAGCCACCAGATCGCTGCGAGCCCAATTCCAAGGGCAGCCGAGACAAAGAAGGCTGTTTGCCACCCATAATTCACCATGATCCAGGCCGTTACAGGCGGAGTCATCGCCGAGCCGATGCCGATCCCGCCGATGGCAATGCCGATGCCGAGGCCGCGCTCATGGGCCGGCAGCCAGTCGGTGACGGCTCGATTGAACGACGGTAAGGCTGTGGCTTCTCCGATACCGAGCAGAAATCGAGTAAGGGCAAGTACCCCGACAATTCCCAGCAGTCCAGCCAGATCAGAAGCGGCGGCCATTGCCGTTAATGCAGTGAAGCAGGACCACCAGAGGAGTGCGACCGTGAGGACCATGCGAATGCCCCATCGGTCGGCTAGCCATCCCCCTGGAACTTGGAACAAGGCATAGCCGATTACAAATGCAGAAAAAATAAATCCCATCTGCTGATCGGTGAGGCCGAGCGCCGGCATCATCTGACGCGCGGTCACGGAGATATTGACGCGGTCGATATAGGTGACGACGCTGATGGCAAAGAGGAGTCCGAGGATCAACCAGCGCGTGCGGGGAGGGGCTGAAGGGTTCAGATGAGTCGAAGAAGGGCTCTCACTCACAATGGTTTTGGCAAGAGAATCATGGATCGGGATGGCCCTCTACGAGTGTGGCCGGATTGCTGTAACCGATCCCTGGCCGCTTCTTCAGCGAAGAAGCGGCCAGGAGGATATCTACTTGGTCGTGTTGGCGACGATTTCCAACAGTTCAACTTCGAAAATCAGTGTGGAGCCCGGCTTGATCACCGGTGGTGAGCCGCGATCGCCGTAGGCCAAGTTGGCCGGGCAGACCAGCTTGCTCTTCCCGCCGACCTTGATCTGCTGAACTCCTTCCGTCCAACATTTGATCACTTGGTTGAGCGGAAAGGTGGCAGGTTCGCCACGTTTAACGGAACTGTCAAACACGGTTCCATCAATCAAGGTGCCGTGATAATGGACCTTCACCGTATCAGTGGGTTTAGGGGTCGCCCCTGATCCCGCTTTCATCGTGGAGATGATAATGCCGGATTCGGTTTTAGTTGCCCCTTTTTCGGCGGCGGCCTTCGCGAGATAGGCGGTCCCGGCTTTCTTCTCATTTTCAGCTACGACGGCGGTTCTGGCTTGCTGAAGCGCTTGAATTTTTTGGCCGTACGTTTGGAGATCTACTTTTGGAGTCTGCTTCAAGACACCGTCGGTCATGCCGACTTTAACCATGTCAAGCTCAGCTTCGCTCAGAGAAAAGGTTCCGAGAGATTGGCTGATGGCAAGCCCCAGTGCGTATAAGGTCTTTTGTTCATCGGTTCCTGGTTCTTGCGAGGCCGCCAGGACCGGCGTGGCAACCAGAAAGAGTGAAAGGCCCAAGCTAAGGATGACAGTGCGCATCGATGATCCTTTCATGTAAGGGGGAGTAACTGAAAAACACTTCTCGTACAATACGATACGTGCAGGAATCCTACAACAGAAATCTATTGTCGTCGCGCGATGTGCGGCGTGGTCCTTGTGATTCATGAACAACTCTGCTGGCACCGCCCGTTGCACTGAGGAATAGAGATGCGAGTTTCTGGTTACATGTTTCGCATGGTTAGGAAAGACGATCCAGGAACACGAAACCAGGAACTCGAAACCCGACACATTCTCCGTGCTTCTTACAATACGATGGTGCGACGCATCGTCATGCGGCGAGAGAGACGACGGATGCGCCGGCGCACATGGGAGATAGACCAGCGTGTGTGGCGGAGAGGGAGGGATTTGAACCCTCGGTAGAGATTTTGTCCCTACGACGGTTTAGCAAACCGTTGCCTTCGGCCACTCGGCCACCTCTCCACGCAGGGCGTGACCATCGAATGTGCCTGCAGCCTGGTCCAAGGGATCTTCGGCATCGGTGGAGAAACGTACGGCGAGCTGGTCATGGCTGTGGCTGCTCCTGATGAGGCCCTGACCCCGACTCATGTGAAGCCGGGCATGAAGGGGAAAATTGTGGTCGGCGGATCATTCTTGCCGGCCGACACAATGCTGAAGGCGAAAGAAGTGGGCGTGGCGGGTCTTGTGGTCGGCGGCATTCACGATAAGGACTTGCGGGCGCTCTTAGGCTATGACTTGGGCGTGGCCATCACAGGAGCAGAACAGGTCGGGTTTACGCTGATCCTTACCGAGGGGTTCGGTACGATTCCGATGGCCCAGAAGACCTTTGCGTTACTTTCCGCCCATGCCGGTGCTAAGGCGTCAATTTCAGGGGCCACACAGATCAGAGCCGGCGTCATTCGCCCCGAGATTATCATTCCTCGGACAGGGACACAGTCCGGTGCCACGACGCAGCCGCAGCGTGAGGGAATTGGTGTGGGTGATCCAGTCCGTATCATCCGTGACCCGTTGTTTGGGAAGATCGGCGAAGTATCGGCCTTGCCGTCGGATCTTACCAAATTCCTACGGAGAGTGACGTGCGGGTGCTGGAAGTCCGGTTTCCAGATGGGCAGGTCGCGGTGATTCCACGGACAAATATTGAAGTCATTGAAGGTTGAGGGGCGTGAAGAAGACGTGAAATGTGAAAGGTTAATCGTACAAAGAGGCATCAGCAGGGGATTGTGTGTGTGCATGCTGCTGTCTGCGCTCATGTCTGTCTGGCTTTGTGTGCCGGTATCGGCGCAATCGACGGTGTCTGCTCCGGCTGGAGTGCGTGTGATCGATACGCCGAATGATGGCGGTGCAAGTCTGACTATCCTCTGGGCGCCCAGCGATGTGGATGGTTCCACTGCGCGCTATCAGATCTTGTTCGGTGAAGGAGGGGTTGTTGATCCTGCATTGTTGAAAGTGATTGCGGAGTTTCCAGCCGATACCCGATTCGTGAAGGACGTCAAGACGACCTGGTGGACGAGGGAGGCAGAGAAAACCTGGCATCAGTATGTGATCCGGAACGGGAAAGATGCTGAGATAAAGGACGGCACGGCCTATACGGTTGCGGTGGCGCTACTCAAGGGGGAAGACCGGGCCATGAGCGCATTCGTTCAGGCCACTCCTGCCCCCAATTGGTTCAATTGGAACCAGCTCAATAACCTGATCATGGCGCTGTCGTTCGGTGGAATAGTCTTCTATGCCATCAGTCATGCCAAGCGGCATGAGATCTTTCTGCGGAGGATTCCCGGTCTCGATGCGGTTGATGAGGCCATCGGCCGCTCGACTGAGTTAGGCAAGCCAATTCTGTATTTGACCGGTGCGCACGATATGAGCGACCCCTCGACGATCGCAGCAGCAGTGATCCTTGGCCGAGTCGCCAAGCGCACGGCAGCCTATGAGACTGAGCTGATGGTGCCCCATCGAGACCCGATCACAATGGCCGTCTGCCAGGAAATCACAAAGCAGGCGTACTTAGAGGCTGGCAAGCCAGATCTCTTCAAGGAAGACTCAAACTTTTTCATCACCTCCGATCAATTCAGTTATACGGCGGCGGTCGACGGGATTATGTTGCGCAAGAAGCCAGCGGCAAACTTCTTTATGGGCTCCTATTTTGCCGAGTCGCTGTTGCTCACCGAAACCGGTGCGAGCACCGGCGCCATTCAGATCGCCGGGACTGATTCAGATCATCAGCTTCCATTCTTTGTGACGACGTGTGACTACACGCTGATCGGCGAAGAGCTCTACGCCGCCAGCGCCTATCTGTCCAAAGAGCCGGTTCAGATCGGCACCCTGCGCGGGCAAGATATCGGGAAAGCCGTTATCTTGAGCGCCATTGTTATCGGCACGGTGTTGGCGACCATCGGCGTTGTCACGGGCGCGCAATGGCCGTCTCTGTTTCTGGACCTCTTTAAGGATGTGAAATGATCTTCCTGCGCCGGCAATTACCATTGCTGATAACGATGATCACCGGGTTGCTCTTCGCCGGGCAGTATTACGTGCCGCATCCGGCTTCCGAGCAATTGCTGACCTCCGCCACCAAATGGCTTCAGATCGTCGGCGGCTTTGCGCTGGTCTTGGGGGTGACGAGCTTGTTCCATCAGCATGCGGCGAAAATTAGAAGGAAGGAAGAGGGGTGGGGTTATAGCCTCGTGCTCTATGCCGGGATGTTGGGGACGATTGCGGTTGGACTCTGGGCCAACGGGAAGGAAAGTGTCGAGGGGGTAGCCACCGCGTTTGGCTGGGTCTATTCCTACATGCTGGTGCCGCTGCAGGGGACCATGTTTGCGATTTTGGCCTTCTTCA
Organism: Nitrospira sp.; assembly: GCA_015904055.1. Next base: position 16,088 of record JABMDE010000033.1, read on the forward strand.
TCGCCTCCGCCGCCTATCGGTCGTTCCGAGCCAGGAGTCGTGAAGCCGCGGTGCTTTTGATTGCAGCGGTGATCGTCATGATGGGCCGTGTTCCACTAGGTGAATATCTGATCCCGCTGAGCGGCGATGTCTCCCAATGGATTCTGAACGTGCTGAACGCCGCAGTGCGCCGCGCTATCCTGATCGGGGTCAGCCTCGGCGCAGTGGCCTTGTCGTTCAAGATCATCTTCGGCGTTGAACGGTCGTATCTTGGAGGCGGTAAGGAGTAGGGCGTGAAACGTGAAACGTTAGACGTAAAACGAAAGAACGTATCCGGTCCTCTTTGTAATCGTCCCATGTTTTACTTTTCACGTTTGACGTTTCACGGGGCCTCAGCATGACTTTTTCCGAAAGAATGCTCAAGATCGACCGGCGGATTATCTTCCTGGTGATTGGTCTGTGTACGCTCTTGCCCTTGCTCTATCCGGTCGGTCTGCCGATCAAGATTTCGTCGGAAGTGCGGGGCGTCTACGACCATATCGAGTCGCTGCCGGAGCGATCCGTGTTTTTCATGTCGTTCGATTTCGACCCGGCCTCAAAGCCGGAGTTGCATCCGCAGGCGATCGCGCTGCTTCGGCACGCTTTCCGGAAAAATCTTCGTGTAGTGACCATGACGCTGTGGGTGACGGGCACCGGCTTAGCCGATCAAATCGTGACACAAGTGGCGAAGGAAATGGGGAAGGAAAACGGCAAGGACTACGTCTTTCTCGGTTGGAGTCCCGGCAATACGGCTGTCATCATCAATCTGGGCCAGAATCTCTACAATACCTTTCCCAGCGATTATGGCGGCAAGCCGACAAAGGGGCTTCCGGTGCTTGACGGTGTGCAGAGTTTGAAAGATGTGACCTATTTGGTCAGCCTGGGTGCGGGTAATCCTGGAGTCGAAGCCTGGTATGTGTTTGGGAAAGACAAATATAAGTTTGAGATGGGGGGCGGCTGCACAGGGGTGATGGCGCCGGGGCTCTATCCCTTATTGAGAAGCGGGCAGATCAACGGTCTCATTGGCGGTCTGCGTGGCGCGGCAGAATATGAAAGCTTGATTGATCAGAAGGGCAAGGCTGTGGCCGGTATGGATGCGCAGTCGGCGACGCATGTGGCGATCATTGTCCTGGTGATCATCTGTAATCTGTTTTACTTCAGCATGCGACGAACAGTGCGGCAGCAGAGCCAGGCGAGTTAAGGAGCACGGTAGCTGATGGATGCAACGGTACTTGGAGCGTGGGTGGCGACAGGGTTGACCCTGTTTATCTTCTCGTTCCTGTACAAAGACAACGCGCTGTTCAAGCTGGCGGAACATCTCTATGTGGGTGTGTCGGTCGGCTACACCATCGTGAAGGCGTACGACACGGTCATCGTGCATTTGATCGTCAAGCCGATCTTTGAACAGGGGGAGTATGCCCTGCTGATTCCTGTCGCCATCGGGATGCTCATGCTGACACGTTATGTGCCGAGAGCTGCCTGGCTATCCCGCTACGCCTTCGCCTTTATCGTGGGGGTCGGATCGGGACTCGCGATTCCACGCACAATTTCATCGTTTATCTTGAGGCAGATTGAGGATACCGTCAGACCCCTGCTGTCGTTGGCCGGCGGGGATGGTGTGACCTTTTCGATGAATCTCCTCAACCCGTCGAGCAGCATCAATGTGATCATCATTTTGATCGGCGTGATCTCGGTACTCTTTTACTTTTTCTTTTCAATCGAGCATAGCGGGCCAGGCAAGGTCGTGGCGCGAACCGGAGTGCTCTTCCTGATGATCGCGTTCGGCGCGGCGTTCGGCTATACCGTGATGGCGCGTATGTCTCTGCTGATCGGCCGGCTGACCGATCTGATCGAATTCTCTGATGCGTCATATGGGAATCCGACGCTCTGGCTGGCTATCTTGACTATCGGGGCGCTCGTTGTCCTCAGCCGGCGGTCGAGTCCTGGTGAGCAGGAAAAACAATAGGTCTGTCTGGTCCATCTGGTCTATCTCGTGGGGCAGGCCTGTCCGAATCAGCTCTTGACGAAATGGTCCATGGTCCGGATAGACTGCATCAACGAGATGGCATCGGTTTCTCCCAGACAGACCAAATAGACCGAATAGACCAGACAGACCGAATTCACCAGATAGACCCTAGCATCATGACAATCAGCGCAACCAAAGACCCATCCCAATATCCCATCCTGAGAAATCTCCAATTCTCGCCCATTAAACAGGGAGAGGACCAGTTGATCGTTCTCTGGGACCCAAGCGGATTGAGCAAGGAAAAGCTCGTCCTGCCGTTGAATTACTTTTTCATCGTCCAGCATTTTGACGGCGAGCATTCGCTTCTGGAAATCGGCGCGATTTACCTGAAGCGTTTCGGCGAATTTCTGATGCCGAGCAAAGTGGAGCAGCTGGTCGAGGATCTCAATCAGAAACTCTTTCTGGAAGGGGAGAGGGCCGACAGTGCCAGACTGCGCCTCCGGGATGAGTATCGGCAAGCCCCGCTTCGGAAGGCTGCCTTTGCCGGCCGCAGTTATGAAGCCGACGGAGCGAAGTTGAAAAAGCAGATCGACGGATTCTTTGCATCCGAGGAAGGCCCAGACTTCAAGCCGTCAGAAAACCAAGGGAAGCCGATCAGGGGGTTGGTGGCGCCGACTTATGATCTGAAGCAGGCTGGGCCAATCTATGCGTGGGCGTATAAAGAACTACAAGATTCAGAGCAGCCCGATGTGTATGTCGTATTCGGCACAGCCTATGCCGGATTGGATAATCTATTTG
>JABMDE010000033.1:18989-24907 GCA_015904055.1 Nitrospira sp.
TTTTTTGTGACGACGTGCGACTACACGTTGATCGGCGAAGAGCTCTACGCCGCCAGCGCCTATCTGTCCAAAGAGCCGGTTCAGATCGGTACCCTGCGCGGGCAGGATATCGGGAAAGCCATCATCTTGAGCACTATCGTCATCGGCACGGTGTTGGCGACGATCGGTGTCGTCACGGGCGCGCAATGGCCGTCTTTGTTTCTGGACCTCTTCAAGGATGTGAAATGATCTTCCTGCGCCGGCAATTACCATTGCTGATTACGATGATCACCGGGTTGCTCTTCGCCGGGCAGTATTACGTGCCGCATCCGGCCTCGGAACAATTGCTGACCTCCGCCACCAAATGGCTTCAGATCGTCGGCGGCTTTGCGCTGGTCTTGGGGGTGACGAGTTTGTTCCATCAGCATGCGGCTAAAATCAGGAGGAAAGAAGAGGGGTGGGGCTATAGCCTCGTGCTCTATGCCGGGATGCTGGGGACGATTGCGGTCGGACTTTGGGCCAACGGGAAGGAAAGCGTTGAGGGGGTAGCTACCGCGTTCGGCTGGGTCTATTCCTACATGTTGGTGCCGCTCCAGGGCACGATGTTCGCGATCTTAGCCTTCTTTATCGCCTCCGCTGCATATCGGTCGTTTCGAGCCAGGAGCCGTGAAGCTGCAGTGCTCTTGATTGCGGCGGTGATCGTCATGATGGGCCGTGTCCCGCTGGGTGAATATCTGATCCCGCTGAGCGGCGATGTCTCCCAATGGATTCTGAACGTGCTGAACGCCTCAGTGCGCCGCGCTATCCTGATCGGCGTAAGCCTCGGCGCAGTGGCCTTGTCGTTCAAGATCATCTTCGGCGTCGAACGGTCGTATCTGGGGGGCGGTAAGGAGTAGGGCGTGAAACGTGAAACGTTAGATGTAAAACGAAAGAACGTATCCGGTCCTCTTTGTAATCGTCCCACGTTTTACTTTTCACGTTTGACGTTTCACGGGGCCTCAGCATGACTTTTTCAGAAAGAATGCTCAAGATCGACCGGCGGATCATCTTTCTAGTGATCGGTCTCTGCACGCTGCTGCCCTTGCTTTATCCGGTCGGTCTGCCGATCAAGATTTCGTCGGAAGTGCGGGGCGTCTACGATCATATCGAGTCGCTGCCGGAACGATCCGTGTTTTTCATGTCGTTCGATTTTGACCCGGCTTCGAAACCGGAATTGCATCCGCAGGCGATCGCGCTGCTTCGGCACGCTTTCCGGAAAAATCTTCGCGTGGTGACGATGACGCTGTGGGTGACAGGCACCGGCTTAGCCGATCAAATCGTGACGCAAGTGGCGAAGGAGATGGGGAAGGAAAACGGCAAGGACTACGTCTTTCTCGGCTGGAGTCCCGGCAATACGGCCGTCATCATCAATCTGGGCCAGAATCTCTATAATACCTTTCCCAGCGATTATGGAGGCAAGCCGACGAAGGGGCTTCCGGTATTGGACGGGGTGCAGAGTTTGAAGGATGTGACCTATTTGGTGAGCCTGGGGGCGGGCAATCCGGGAGTTGAAGCCTGGTATGTGTTCGGCAAGGACAAATATAAGTTTGAGATGGGGGGTGGTTGCACGGGGGTGATGGCGCCAGGGCTCTATCCCTTGTTGCGAAGCGGGCAGATCAACGGTCTCATCGGCGGCCTGCGCGGCGCGGCAGAGTACGAAAGCTTGATCGATCAGAAGGGCAAGGCTGTGGCCGGTATGGATGCGCAGTCGGCGACGCATGTGGCGATCATTGTTCTGGTGATCATCTGCAACCTGTTTTACTTCAGCATGCGACGGGCGGCACGGCAGCAGAGCCAGGTGGGTTCTTAAGGAGTAAGCCAAGCGATGGATGCCACGGTACTCGGAGCGTGGGTGGCGACAGGGTTGACCCTGTTCATCTTCTCGTTCCTGTACAAAGATAACGCGCTATTCAAGCTGGCGGAACATCTCTACGTGGGTGTGTCGGTCGGTTACACCATCGTGAAGGCGTACGACACGGTCATCGTGCATTTGATCGTCAAGCCGATCTTCGAACAGGGTGAGTATGCCCTGTTGATTCCTGTCGCTATCGGTATGCTCATGCTGACACGCTATGTGCCAAAAGCCGCCTGGCTGTCCCGCTACGCCTTCGCCTTTATCGTGGGGGTTGGATCGGGACTCGCGATTCCACGCACGATTTCATCGTTTATCTTGAGACAGGTTGAGGATACCGTCAGACCCCTGCTGTCATTGGCCGGCGGAGATGGCGTGACCTTCTCGATGAATCTCCTCAACCCGTCGAGCAGCATCAACGTGATCATCATTTTGATCGGCGTGATCTCAGTGCTGTTTTACTTTTTCTTCTCGATCGAGCACAGCGGGCCTGGCAAGGTCGTGGCGCGAACTGGAGTGATCTTTCTGATGATCGCGTTCGGCGCGGCCTTCGGCTATACCGTGATGGCGCGTATGTCGCTTCTGATCGGCAGACTGACCGACCTGATCGAATTCTCCGATGCGTCATACGGGAATCCGACGCTCTGGCTAGCTATCTTGACCATCGGGGCGCTCGTTGTTCTCAGCCGACGTCAGCAAAAAGCGCCGCCTGAAGAAGGTCACGGTTAAGGCAAGGCCAGAGGAAATCAATTGTCTGCTCAACCTAAGGAAGGTCTGATTAATTCACGGTTCCACTCGGAACTCTGTTTCTGAGATCCTCACCAGGACAAATTCGGTGGACAGTCGCTGTTTCAAGAGCCTTTCAGGATGAGCTGGCAGCGGTTGATGAAGCAGTTCGTATCACGCTCGGCCTGTGGCCGTAGCGTAGGGCCTTCCGATCTCGTGCCATACGCTATTAGTCGTCAGCTCTTTGGCTACTCCTTCACCATCACCTTCATCGCGATCGGCTCCAACGGGTTGTCGGCCTGATCCCGTGCGGCGGCTACGATCTTGTCGATGACATCGAGGCCACGGAATACTTCTCCGAATACCGTATACCGGCGGTCCAGCCCGCTGTTCTCTCCCACGCAGATAAAAAACTGTGAGCCGTTGTCGTTGAAGTCGCGGGTGCTGTTGCTTTCGCGCGGCATTTTGGCCATGGAGACGGCACCGCGCTTGTGCGGACGGTCGTTTGGTTCAGGCTGAAGAAAATACCCGGGTCCTCCGGTGCCATGGAGGGTTCGATCCGGTTGTTTACTGAATGGATCGCCGCCCTGAATGAGAAAGCCCGGCACAATGCGATGGAAGGTAGTGCCGTCGAAGAAGCCCATCTTGGCGAGGTTCACAAAGTTCTCGACGTGGCGCGGAGCCTCGTCGGGATAAAAGCGAATGGCGATCTCGCCGAATTTCGTCGTGATGGTGGCGCGGGGATCTTTCTTTTGAAATTGCATGACCATGCAGGCAATCTAGCAAGGGCTCGGTTGTAGAGGCAAGGTCCAACGAGTGATGAGATAATCTTGGAAAGTGATCAAAATACTCATCGCCGATCACCTTTCACGGTTCACGCTCCAATCCCTTCCCTGGATCGATATTGATCCATAGGATGCCGCCGATCAAGGCAATCAGTGCCGCCACTCCCAGTGAGGCGGGCCAGCCCCAATGCTGGGCGATCCAGGGGGTCAGAGTCGGTGAGATGGCGCCGCCGATATTAGCGCCCATGTTCATCAAGCCTGAGAGGCTGCCGGCGTGTGCTTTTGACAGATCGCTCGTCGAGGACCAGTAGGCGCCGATTGTAAAATAGAGCCAGCCTGCTCCAAGCGACAGGCTGGCGATGGCCAGATAAGGCGATTCCATCAGCGCACCGAGTGCAATTGTGGCGGCGGCCAGCGTCATACCGGCCATCCCAACGAGTTTCCGTCCCTGCGTAATCCCCCGGCGCAGTGCCAACTGATCGGTGACCCATCCGCCTAGAGGACATGACACGAGCATGGCCAGAAAGGGGGCCGAGGCATAGAAGCCTCCTTGCAAGACCCCGAATCCTCGTACGTTGACGAGATAGAGATAGAACCAGGACAGATAGACGTAGGCGACATACCCAAGACAGCTGTAGCTGAGCACGAGCCACCAGACGGTTGGCGTTCTTCTCAACGCAGCCCAAGGAATCGACGGTGGTTTAATCGACACGCGGGCTGTAGAGGCAACGGTCTCACGCTGGGCCACCCAGGGATGATCAGACGGGCGGTCTCGTGCCAAAAGCCACCAGATCGCCGCGAGCCCAATCCCAAGGGCAGCCGAGACAAAGAAGGCTGTCTGCCACCCATAGTTCACCATGATCCAGGCTGTCACAGGCGGAGTCATAGCCGAGCCGATGCCGATCCCGCCGATGGCGATGCCGATGCCGAGCCCTCGCTCATGGGCAGGCAACCAATCGGTGACGGCTCGATTGAATGACGGTAAGGCGGTGGCTTCTCCGACGCCGAGCAGAAATCGAGTCAGAGCGAGTACACCAACAATTCCCAACGGTCCGGCCAGATCGGAAGCGGCGGCCATCGCCGTCAATACTGTGAAGCAGGACCACCAGAGGAGCGCGATCGTCAGGACAATGCGAATGCCCCATCGGTCGGCAAGCCATCCCCCTGGTACTTGGAATAAGGCATAGCCGATCACAAATGCAGAAAAGATCAACCCCATCTGCTGCTCGGTCAGACCGAGCGCCGGCATCATCTGGCGCGCAGTTACGGAGATATTGACACGGTCGATATAGGTAACGACGCTGATGGCGAAAAGGAGTCCGAGGATCAACCAGCGTGTGCGGGGAGGGGCTGAAGCGTTCAGATGAGTCGAGGACGTGCTCTCACTCACAATGGTTTCGACAGGAGAAGCATTGCGGGGGATTGTCCTCTATGAGTTTGGCCGGAGTGCTGTAACCGATCACCGGCCGCCCCTTCGATGCAGAGGCGGCCGGGAGGCTAGCTATTTGGTTGTGTTGGCGACGATTTCCAGCAGTTCTACTTCGAAGACCAGTGTGGAGCCCGGCTTGATTACCGGAGGTGACCCTCGATCGCCGTAGGCCAAGTCAGCTGGGCAGACCAGCCGGCTCTTCCCGCCGACCTTGATTTGCTGAACTCCTTCCGTCCAACATTTGATCACTTGGTTGAGTGGAAACGTGGCAGGTTCTCCCCGCTTGACGGAACTGTCGAACACGGTGCCATCGATCAAGGTGCCGTGATAATGGACTTTCACCGTATCGGTGGCCTTGGGGGTCGCCCCTGAGCCGGCTTTCATCGTGGTGATGATAACACCCGACTCGGTTTTGGTTGTCCCTTTCTCAGAAGCAGCTTTTGCGAGATAGGCGGTCCCTGCTTTTTTCTCATTTTCAGCTACGATGGCGGTTCTGGCTTGCTGAAGCGCTTGAATTTTTGGGCCGTACGTTTGGAGCTCAACCTTTGGGGTGTGCTTCAAGACACCGTCGGTCATGCCGACTTTTACCATGTCAAGCTCGGCTTCGCTCAGAGAAAAGGTTCCGAGAGATTGGCTGATGGCAAGCCCCAGTGCATATAACGTCTTTTGTTCATCGGTTCCCGGTTCTTGCGAGGCCGCCAGGACCGGCGTAGTAACCAGAAAGAGTGAGAGGCCCAGGCTGAGGGTGAAAGTGCGCATCAATGATCCTTTCATGTAAGAGACGAGTAACAGGAAATCACTTTCCGTACAATACGATAGGCGCAGGAATCCTACAACAGAAATCTCGTGCCGGCGCGCGATGTGCGGCACGGCTCTTGTGATTCATGAGCAGCACTGCTGCCACACGAAACCCGAAACATTCTCCATGTTTTTTGAGCGACGGTGGTGCGACGAATTATCATGTGGAGAGAGGGGTGACGGATGAGCCGACACCCATAGAAAATGCGTCAGCATGTGTGGCGGAGAGGGAGGGATTTGAACCCTCGGTAGAGATTTTGTCCCTACGACGGTTTAGCAAACCGTTGCCTTCGGCCACTCGGCCACCTCT
>JABMDE010000034.1:0-28579 GCA_015904055.1 Nitrospira sp.
GTCCCGCGTCAGTGGGTCACAGGCCTTCTGAAGAACCGATTTGTTGAGGATAACCCACAGGCAGAACGGCGTATGGTCTGGCTTGGTGAGCAACCAGTCCATCAATCAGCAGGAAAGAAGACGCGCCTCTCGCTATCAGGGCCATCCGGCAACTGCGCCATCACACTCAATCAGCAGCAGGCCAAGTGGCTCGACCACGTGATCTCGCAATGCACACCACATGCAGCCCTGCCACGATCCTATCCCCTGCTGCGGGAAGCACAGTCCACATTTCCTGGCGGCACCCCGGCATTCAACACCTTTATCGAGACTCCATCCTGGAAGAAAGTACGCACAGTGGGGTTGTTACTGGTGTAACGGGCGATCAGATTCAGATCCCCTCCAACTCACGATAGTCACGGTCACGATGGAGAATCCGAGCCAGCTTGACCACCTTGGCCTTTTCGTCAATCGCGTAGACGATCCGATATTCACCCTGTGTCAGACGGAAGCCTGTCAAACCCTTGTAGGTGAAGTGTGAAAGCTGTTCAGAATCCGTCGGACGGGGAGATCGGCGGAGACTGAGAATTTTCATGAAGACCTGCCGAAGTCGCTTGGCGTCGGTATGACCAAGGTCTTCAAGCGTGTCAAAGACGGCATCTGAGAATTCGAGCGAATAACTCACAGGCCAAGGCGTTTCGTCACTTCATCAAGGGCAAGAAAACGATCGTCCTTCAGGCTTTTGACTAACAGCGCGGATTCATAGCGGTCTTCAAGATCGGCTAATCGCTGATAGTCTTCATAGCCAAGAATCACTGCCGTCGGTCTGGTGCCTTTTTTCACCACAATCCGCTGTCCCTGGTACCCAGCCTTGGCTAAGACGTCGGAAAACCCTGACTTGGCCTTGGTCGCTGTCACAGTATGGAGAACCTGAGCCGTGTGTTGTTTTTTCATAGGCGTCATTCTAGCCGATTCGGACAGAGTGGTCAAACAGGTTATCAAGAGTGAGCACGCTTGACAGGACCTCTATCGATGGCACATATGGTACATATGCGAACGACGCTCACCATTGATAATCAGCTCATTAAGCGCGCGGCTCAGCTGACGGGCGTTCAGGAAAAATCTCAGCTTGTGCGCTTGGGGCTTGAGGCTCTTATTTCCCGCGAAGCCGCCAAACGGTTAGCCCACCTTGTGGGCAGTGAGCCCCATCTCAAGGACATCCGCCGCCGCCGTTCTGCCTAGCCGACATTGCCTTCGTAACATACCCCTCTTCCAATTCTGATCACCAACCATTCTTCCCCTCACCTTTCACTTTTAACTTTTCACGTCACACGTCCGCTTAAAAACAGAAAGGCCGAATCCCGTTGCGGGGATTCGGCCTTTCTTGAAGCTGACGGCTGTCAGCTCACACTGTCTGACCTAATACTGCATCTGCAAGGCCACGTGGAACGAATCGACTCTGTCTCCAGAAGCCCCTGGAGTAAAATTCACGAAGCTCTTGGAGGTGATGTCGCCATACCGGTAAAACGCAGAAATCCGAGCATTATGCCCGGAAATGATATAGTTCACACCACCTTCCCATTCCTGACGCAACGCGCTGTATCGCGGATCAATGCTGGTGAAGCGCCCATAGGGCTGGAACCGTCCGATTCCGACTTGTTGTGGGATCAGGTACAAGCCGTACACGGTCCAGGAGTCACCGTTAAATATGCCGAAGGTATCTCCATTGCCATTTGCAGCTGCTGTAGCTCCATAGTTGGCAAAGAACCGCTTGAATTCTCCGTTGAACGTGAACACACCCATATTGTTCGGGAGCAGTTTTTCGATCAACAGATCCAGGGACAAACCAGTGAAATCGCTCGTCCCCAGAGTGGGAGAACCGGCGCCATCCTTCTGATGCTGCACGTTTCCTGCGATCGCCACAATGTCACCGGCCGTTCCGTAGTAGGTACCGGAGGTGTAGTAGCCGGGATTGTCTTCATCGTTCAACAGGTTCCACTGCAAGCGTCCTGCATACATGAGGCTGCTGCCTGTATTCGGCCCACCTCGCACACCCGTAAACACCGACCCGACATACATCAGGTGGGTACCGAATGGATGGATCTTACCGAAGAAAACCGCACCGTTGTCACGACCATACAGACCAGCGTTACCCCCTGTATTGGGCCCACCTGGCATGTTCGCGCTCTGATCGGCCGAGAAGAACGGAGTCCGGAACCCATCGTACGTCGCATGGTAGAACGGACCGTTCAATTCACCGCGCTCGCTCGGCACCAGGGTGCGACCGGCCCAGATGTTGAACTTCTCATCGAATTCGAACTTGGCGATTGCATCGAGCAGGCCAATGTTTGAGTTACCTCCGAAAGAATTCGACCCGCCACCGACGGCACAGTTAAAACACTCGGTGTTGAAGGTGAACTTCACGTACTTGTGGATCGACCCGTTGATGTAGATACGAGCGTTGTCCACCTTGAAATCGTTGCTATAATGCCCGGCCGGCGATGCCCCTTCGACTGCATTGAAACTGGTGCGGATACGGAAATCCACTTGTCGTCATCGGCCTTGATCGTCCCACCTGCATAGACCCCGGTCGGCGTGGACACAGTCCCAGCCACCAGTGCCGTCATGGCCCCAGCAACTAAAAACTTCCTCCACAACCTTGTTAGTTCTACCTTCATTATGGCAGCCTCCCTTGTGAATGAAGTGATAGAAACGCTCGCTTGAACCCTTCTACCTTCCCCCCCAACTCTCAACAAACAAGAACACGATCAGCTAACCAGTTTCTCAAAATCATATTTTAAAAAGAGTAGACGGCGGGAGTATGCCCAAAGAACAATGAGATAGCAAGAAAATTCTCTACGTAGTCCTGGAATCCCCCCTCCCCTCGAAATAGAGACTATGGTCAATGTTCATGCCAACCCGGTGAGCGCTACAAGCACGAAGGGCGGGATTGGTCATCGACCAATCCCGCCCTCATCGAAAAACCTCTTCCACTCTCACAACAGGTCGAACTCGGCCAGCTTCCCGGCATCCCGATCGAATGTAATTGTGCGCTCACAGCCATGCTCGCGATTGCTAATTCCCAACAGACAATCTGAAAAGTCTGCCTTGCCCTTTTGATACACACGAAACGCGGTCCAGGCCATCTGCACATCCTCAACGTGGAATTGCGCAGTTCTGAAGACCTTCTCCAGCACTCCGGCAATCGTCTCTTTGGAATATCCATACGCGCTTTCCAGCACCCAGACCAGCTCGCACAGCACGATACGATTGATGAACGCGGGGCTCTCGCGCGTGCAGTCTCTGACGATCGCCTCTGCCGCGAGCCGCGCTTGATCCGGGTCGTCTCGCACCAAGTACCGGACCAGCACATTCGTATCCAGGCCGATCATCGGCGGCTTCCCCGTTTGCGAACGGCCTGTCGACGCATATGCGATCACGCCCTTAGAAGATTACTGTGAGGAGAGAACTGGAGAGAACTATAGGGGACCTACCTATTCAATGTCTATGAAGAACCAGCCGCTCCCTGCAAAAGAGGCATGCCGACAGACGTCTCAACAACCGCACGCTCTTATTGTAAGACGGCCGGGTTGCCAGGACCTGAACCAGGCAGAAACAATCACCCGGTCGGCAAATCCTGCCGCACTGGACGGCCCCAAAACTCATAACTGCTTCAATCTATTACACCTCTACCAGCCGCACGTGTTGGCACAGATGTTGAGCTAGAGCACCTCGACTTTCCTTCTCGTTATCTGTCCACTGAGGGCCTGAATATGAGCGACTGGAGTTGGTTGGGTGCGGGCTGGGATCTGCTGGGCCGTGATATTGCTTTGGTGGGTGGCCTTGAGAGTCCGCTGCTGAGCTGGCTCGGCGCCGGCGGGATCCTCCTCTTGTGCCTATGGCACAGCATCTTTCTCATCCACGGCACGGTGCAAATCCGGCACGTCCTTACGCGCCTCCACCCGGCCGTCGCCCGCCTCGCAGCCGCGCGCGGCCACGTCTCCCAGGAATGGATCCTGCTCGCCCATGCAAGTAAGAAGCAGCTACAGCGCGCTCAAACGCAGGGCGCTCGCCGTGACCTGGACGATCTCAAGGAATTGGACCGTGTGATGCGCGCCGAGCAGACCCTGGCGGGCGACTGGCTCTCCTATCGCAAGACGTTTGTGGTGGAGCAACCAGCATGGTTTGTTGAGCCGACGGTTTCGACCGAGCGCTCCGCCGCGGAGCATTTTTCCTTCGCCTCGCTCTGCGCGACCCGTCTCAACGTGCGGTTCTACCAGCAGCTCCCCTCGTTTTTGACCGGCGTGGGTTTGATGTTCACCTTCCTGGCCATTTTGATCGGCCTGAGCAAGCTGCATGCAAACGGATCGCAGATCGAAGGGATTCAAGGACTCATTAACGGCCTCGCCGGAAAGTTCGTCACGTCCGTCGTCGGACTCGCCTGCGCCAATAGCTTTATGCTTCTGGAAAAATCATTATGGTACCGGCTCGCGAAACATCATCGCCGCCTGGTCTCGCTACTGGATACAATGTTTCCCCAGAAGGTACAAGACCGGAACCCCCACCTGTCACAACATCCGCCTGTTGCGATCAGCGGTTCCTTGCAAAACGACTCCGCACATCAGTTGGTCGAAACGGTTCACCATCGTCTGGGCTCCACCGTATCCGCGCTCACATCCATCTCCCAATCCCTGACCACGCTGGGCCACACACAGAGCCAGTTGAAGCCGGAGCATCTGGCCGCCGATATCGGCATAGAAGTAAAACGAGCCCTCACACCACTGCTGAACCCGTTACTGGAATCAATTCGAGACCTCACCCATTCCATCGACAAACAACGCCGTCCTGCACCGCTCTCCCATGCGGACACGGACAAGATGCTCGATCGGCTCATGGACCGCCTCGATGACGGCCAGCTCGTGGCCGGCACCGCATCGGCTTCCGGAACAGGAAAGACCGGCGGCAGATGGAGACTCCCCGGTTTCACCCGAGGGGCACAGCACAAGGCAGGAGTGGAATGAACTCGCCCTTTGGACAAGACACATCCGATGGATCATCCACCGTAGCCAGTGGCATCGCCGACCTCATGACCTCGCTGGCGGTCATCTTTATTCTCTTGTTGGCGGCCTATATCACCAAGGTCGAAGACGGGAATGCGACGCCGACGAGTGACAAGAATCCGACGACGACCGAACGTGACGCACCGCAACAACCGCATCACCTGACGGTTGAACGAAACCCTGTCGAGCCCGACGTCATGCGCGTCATCATTCCAGAGGCCATCCTGAATTTCGAACTGGGCAAGAGCACGCTGTTGCCGCAGGCGGACGCATTCCTGGCCGACACCATCCCCTACTACGCCACCATGATCTGCGGTCCGCAGGGCCATGAGGTCGAGTCCTTTGTGATCGAAGGCTATACCGACGACCAGGGGGACGATATCCACAATTTGAGACTAAGCCAGGATCGGTCGTTCGCCGTATTGGTGAAAGGACTGGACATCATTCATACCCGCCTACCCTGGGCTTACGAATGTTTCCAGCAGAAAGGATCGTGGTATCGAGTGTGGCAAACAACTTGTCGGCTACGAGCACCTCGCTCCCCGTCATCGCGCGCATGAGCGAGGATTTGCCGGCATTCGTGTACCCGACGAGCGCGACGGTCAATTCATTATCCCGCCGTGCGCGGCGCGTCTGATGTTCGTCCCCGATCGAGGCCAATTCGGCCCGGAGCGCTTTCATACGATCGCGAATTCGACGCTTATCGAGCTCCAGACTTGTCTCTCCCGCCCCTTTCCCTCCGATTCCCCCGCTTTGCCGCTCGTTGCCGCCGCCGGTTTCACGCACACGTGGCGCCAGATAATTGAGCCGCGCCAGCTCTACTTGAAGTCGGGCCGCTCTGGTCCGCGCATGCCGGCTGAAAATCTCGATAATGACACCCGTACGATCAAGGACAGGTACTCCGGCGGCACGTTCAAGATTCTTCAATTGTGACGGCGACAGATCGCAGTCCACGATGACGATCTGCGCCTGCTGGCGAGAATCAGGTACGGCCTCGATCGTGTCGTCCGATTCGTCCTCTGCTGGTTCCTCTACTGCGTCCGATGCCGCAGCCTCGAGCTTCCAGGCCGCTTTGTGCGTCGGCCGTGTAAACGAATCCGCCACGATTCCCGAACCACCGGTCCACAGCGCCAATTCCGTAAGCTTTCCCCGGCCCAAAACCGTCGCAAATTTATCGGAACTGCGCTTTTGTCTGACCTGGCCGACGACATGGTACCCAAGGGTTTTCACAAGCCGTGTGAGCTCTTGAAGAGAACTTTCCAATTCCTCCCCGGTGACCTGGGGGGTCTGGATCGCCACAAGCACCGCACTGGATTGTGAAACCGTCGACATCGCGTATGCTCCTTAACCCTGCCCTATTATGTCTCGCCACCGCTCACCCGCTATGCCCACCTGAGCGAGCCTCACCTCCGCCAGGTCGTCGAGATAATGGCCAACAAATGGCCACCGGCCAGACCGCCCAACTGAGAATGAAACGCTAACCTATTGCATTATTATGGTGCGCCCGGTTGGAATCGAACCAACGACCCTCAGCTTAGAAGGCTGATGCTCTATCCGACTGAGCTACGGGCGCAATCCAGAAGTGCTGAGTCCTGGTGAGGACGAGTCAGTATACCGTACTCAGCACTCAGATCTCCGCACTCTCTTGGAACGAACTAGTCTGAAGTGGAAGGCCGGTCGACGTCAAGTAGAGTGGCCTCGGCCGATTCAATGATCATTTCATACGTCCGCAACAACACGGCCACGGAGTATGCCAAGTCGATCAGTTAGCTCAAGGTATCCTGACTGCCGTAGACCACACGCAAGTCACAACAAGAATGAAGCGGGTGAGCAACTCGGCAGTACCATCTTGAAAGACCCAATTTGATACGAGACTGTCAGCCTGGATATCCGCATAATGACCATCAGGAGGAAGACGGCGACCTCCATCCTGACGGCAACTGGATGGGTCTCACCAACGTTTGCAATACGTGCTAGAGGGCCTGACAATCATCCACCAAGAAGGCACTAGCAATATCACACGCCCGACTACACACTTTCACCAGGTATGCGAACATGACGCCGACTCTGAGAGCATCACAGCAATCATCCTTTTCGACACAGCCCTGACCATTAATGAGGAAAAGGCAGGGAACGACCATGCCACCCTTACGCTGACCTATCCCAAATGCCAGGACTATCTCGTGATACTCTCTGCAAAAATAAGCTGGCCTTCAGGCAAGAAACCTGCGATGCGAGAAGTGATATGTCCGGCAAAGCGCCTGATCCGTTCCTGAATAATCACGTTACGGAGAAACGTTAAGCCCCCCTGGCACTGCTGGCGGGGTCACGTCCATCAGAGCGTTTCCACTCACAACCACATAGGGAGGGTCAAAGTCACCAAACAGGCCACTTGCCGGCTGAGTCGAGATTCTCACATCGCCGCCTCCGCTATTTCTCGTCCTCACACGATAATAGACACGAGTGTCAACGGATGAGCGTTTCAAATCTCCCCATGCTCTGTCATCAGGCCCCAAAATCGTGTGGCAACCTGAGGGAAGTTGTCTCCACGCTCCACTGACAGGAGTACTGGTCCATTTATACGGAGAAGCAAAGCGTCTATCGCTGTCAATCTCTACTTCATACTCTGTATTGCAGACGGAAGAAGTTGTGGACAAAGGTAACACCCAACCATATCCATCAAACTTATAGAGCGGGCCAGTCCAAATGTGAAACCTAGGGGTAACGCTGCTAGTGAGGAGATAGTCCTTACCGGGCTCCACATCAATCACCGCATCAGCACCGCTGTTACAGGTGGACTGGGGCGCAAGACAACCCGAAGGAATCATAAAGATGCCTGCCCGCGCAAACCCGGCCACCACCTTATTGACCATGGACTCTTCGAGATTATTGGACCCGCTCCACCAATGACTCACCAGCTTGATCTCTAACTCGACTAGATAGCGGTAAACATCGCGATCGATGTAGCCGGAGTTATCATCCCACGTATCCGGTTGACCAAGCCACCCAGTCTTGCCCAGTGTTTGCACAAATTTTTGCAAATAGAGCATGGCGCCCGCCACTGGGTCGCGGCGCTTAAGGCCCTCCCGCACTTCCCAGAGTGCAGCCGAGGCAATCTGCATATCGGAATAATCACCCCGTTGGCCAACAATCCGATGTTCGGGAAAGTGATCTACCACCGCTTCTGACAGTCGTGGTAATCCACCCCCCTCATCATGTGGTTTGTGCCCATACGGCGCAGGACCTGCCCCCTGGTATCTGCAGTCCTTACTATAATTTGTTCCCCCGCTGTTTTTCACCCACCATCCCCCAACGCAATTCGTATCTTCAAGAACCTGGCTCCATGCATCCGCGAAGTCATGAAATATATCTGGCAGTATGGGCTTCGGACAAACATCCGATTGAGTCCCGCTTGGGCGCTGGCCATCCTCTAGAGTTGGTTCCAGACACCATGAAAACAGGCGATATCCTCTTGGATGGGTGCCAGGATTAACACCTTCAGGATATCCATATTGGTACTGCGTAAACGCGTGACCAAACTCATGCGCGACGACTGTATGATCGTGTGCAGAATTGAGGCGGTCACTATCGGGGCAATTTAGAGCACGATAGCCGTCACAGTACCCAAAAAAGAACGCCCGATTGGCCCTGCTGTAATTTGCTTCACATACCTCTTGATCCATGACGATCTGATGTTCCGTCAGTGGGAAGTAGTTGTTCATTATTGGGCTGTTTTCATTGAAGGTATCACGATACCGGCTGACCGTGGCCATGAGATCGATCTGTGCAAAGTCTTTATTTGTCCCTACATAACAGGATACATTCTGAATGTGCTTAGCAGCAGAATCCATCGCACTTCCGGTCATGCCCATTGGATCCCGGTCAAAGGGAGGATACGCTAACTGGTTCGGCTCCAAAGGGGGACTGAAGTCAGACGGTTTTTTCTCGAGTTCTCCTTCTCCATTACCATATACCTCATTGGCCCTATCAAGTCGCTTAAAGACTCCTGAAAGGCTGAGGACAAATTTTCCATCGGGTGGAGGATGATCGATATCATCCACATGGAACACTGCCTGTCCAGTTTCGGGCAGGCTACCCGGATCGCGCCGGAAGGTCTTGCCCGTCGCCTCTGCAGACTCCATGGTCGGCACCAGTTGAAGAATCTCGCCCTCGTCGGCATCCAGCCATAAATAGAAGGTGCCGTTCCGCCCAAGAAAATCAGCCTCCAACACCATTCGGTAGGCGTACTTGACCGCCGGTCGGCTCTTTACCCCTCCAGTTCCGCCATACGGAAGTAGCACCAGTTCATCAGGCGATAGCCGTTTTTCAAACACAGAACGGATCCCCTTAACCTTCTGCAAAGCCATAACCGCGGCAGAGTGCGCCTTAATAGGATTGATTGAAACCACGTTGGACACAGTCATGTTATTGATGACGCGCCCTGTTATAAACAGACCCTCCGCCCCTTTCCTTCTTTCGACGCGAATGCCTGTATGTTCAAGAGGCACCTTTGCCGGAACATCCTGGACAGATGGATGCTCTGACTTCTTGACTTCATGTTCCTGGGTAAAAAAATACTCAACCGTGACACGTTCCACAGAATTCACAAACTGCTCTACCGTCATGCCGGTTCTGGCCTTGAAGGATGCCCCGGCAGCCGGATTCACTTTCGATGGTGTTTTCAGCAACTCGCAGGTTTGATCGTTGTTCTTGTCGCTCTTAATCCACCACTGATCGCAGGTGATCCTGGCTAGCCTTTTAAGATCTGCCCGGGGCAATTCCCTACCCTGATAGTGATCATCGAACAACCGAAACCTGGAAGCAGGATTCTTCACCCCAATATTGGACAAGAAGGGAGAAACGACCTGCTCAAATACTGCCTTTGAAGACCATGACTTTAAGTTTGCTTCCGTTCTGCTTGGGATTGCGAACGCAAACCCATCCCCGTCGAATTGAGGGAGCAACCCGACAAACTTAGAGGGGTGGAACGTGATGTTGAACGTGATTGGATTCTCCGGTATTGCGGGCGGCCGGATTCTTGGAGGGGCAACATTCTTGGGTGTCTGTAAGACCGATGCCAATGCAGCGGCTGTAGGTCTTGAAGCGTCTAGTACCGGTTGTGCCAATACCGGAAGACCCAATCCCAAGGTCAGACCCAAAGTGGCAAGGACAATCTTCAGCGGAAACAATCGGCCAAGGAAGATACCCACGCCAAAACCTTTTCTTTCTGGCAAGACTTAGACAGATCAGACCATCGCTCCTGATCCGGTGCACCTTATATGCCGGCGGCACGATCCTGTCAAACCATTCATCTGCATTTGTACCTTCGACAGAGTAAGAGCAGAATGATTCAACATAAGGAGAACAACGCCTTGATACTATTCCCTCACACAACAGTCTTCGCCTCCCGCAAAAATGATAACGGGCAATGGCACCAGAATTGCTAACTGTGCGAACAGAACGGAGGTGGGATACCTTGTAATGCATATTCCGATTCTCGATAATCCCCCCCGTCTCAGAGGAGCTGGATTGCACAAGTGCAATGGCAATGACCGGGACCTCCTCTCATAACATTGAATCAAGCGTCCCACCACAGATGGAAGACCATGGCGAAGAGAAGAACGAGTCCTATTGATCAGTCGCAACCTACATTCAAGGAGGGAATGTCCATGAGACTGGCACGACTACCGAGGATCCTGCTGTACTTGCTTCCATTCACGATCATCCCGGCAGTGGCGCAGGCCTTGCCGCCCGTGACCATTGTGATCAACGGGACTACGGTCCCCAGCGGTAATTGTACGGACACTGGGATCACGACCACGTGCAACATAGCCGGCAACTATGGAAATGTAACAGTTACGAGCTATCCAAGCGGAATGACGGCTCAGGTCATCGCGGTGGATGACGCACTCCTGCCTGTTCTGAAACTGGTCAATGCAAAGTTCTCGACGACGGCCAATGCACTCACCGTACCGGTGACCTTCTCAGTGACGCCGACAGCAGGGAGAAACGGACCGAAGATGCGGAGAAAGGCCAGCGGTTGGCTCGGGCGCGTAGAGAGCACCTCATCTCCCTATACTAGTTCCACGAATCGTGGTCAGTTTATCGTAGATGGAGTGGTCACCAGTACCTCCATGACTCCCAACGCCGAGTCGATCGACGGGATCGCGTCCGGCGGGGACACAGCCGGGTCATCGAAAGTGGTGGCGGGCCTAGCATGGCCCTATGGTGAGATTAAACTGACGACCTTTACCAAGAATGAAACTATGGGGTCGTTGACCGGCTCGCGGACACTCAAAGGAGAGTTTAGCTTTTACCTCCCCGTCGCAAACGATTTCCTTCGGCTCACGGAAGTCACAGTGGAATCCATCAACCCAGCCGATGACTCGGATCTCTCATCCGTGGGCTATACCGACATCTGGGACGATGATACAGGCCGGTGCAAGTGCAAAGGGAACAATTGTAAGGACAAGGTGAGTTGTACCGGTAAGGACTGCCCTAAAAAGAATGAGAAAAACCCCAAGTGAGAGTCGGAAGCCCTGAGAGCTAATACGAGATTACTTTTTGATACAACCAGGTGGATCGGATTTGATGCAGTCTGGATCAGATCCGATCCACCTTTCCGACCTATCTGATCTGACGAATGTCTCTTACGCCAGAACTCTAACAGACATTAGCAACTACCAGTATCAACCGAATAGTAGTGCACAGCTGCTGACGGAGACCACGCGACCAGTGTTCGGCACGCTAGTTGCGGATTCTCCATCTCATAGTGCAGGATATGGCCCAATACTGACAGGGTTGTGTGGACTTGTCATGCGAAGAATGTACGGTGCGCTTGGCTTTTCTCAAGTATTCAACCGCTGCATCACGATTCCTCTTGCCCTCCTCGCATGGGGCCTACTAAATAGCCCCAGCATAGCTATCGCCCAAACTGCACCCATCACCCCGGCTGGCCTGAACACCCAGGTGAGCGACCCGATTGCTGTCGATGGACAAACCCAATACGACATCACAGGCGGGACTAGACCTGGTGGCGAAAGTGGAACTACCCTGTTTCACAGCTTCGATACGTTCGGAGTTCCTGCCGACAATATTGCCAACTTCCTCAATGGGGTCTCGTACGATCTTGATGGCAATCCTCTTGCTGCCGGCTTATCGACCTCCACCATCCTGGCTCGCGTCACGGGAGAAGCCCGGTCGGACATCTATGGCACCATTCAAACGACGGGCTTTGGAAACGTCAACCTCTTCTTGATGAATCCGAACGGGTTCTTGTTTGGGCCTGGCGCCACAATCAATATCGGTGGCATGGCTCACTTCACAACCGCAGACTACTTGCGATTGAGCGGCCCAGGCGGTGGCAGCGCAAGCATATTCCACGCAGACTTGGCGGAAGCGAGCATCTTGACGACGGCACCGGTCGCTGCGTTTGGATTCATCGGTTCGTATCCGGCAGCTATTCAAGTCGCAGGCAGTCAACTTATCCTGGCAAACGGGACCGGCCTCTCACTCATTGGCGGAGATGTTTCCATCGGTGCAGACCAAGCAACAGGCACTCCTACCTTCATCTCAGCTCCCAGTGGAACGATCGATCTCGTGAGCGTCGCTTCTCCTGGAGAAATACTCTATCCCAGCCTCCAGACAGGTCCAAATATCCACGGACAAACCGTCACGGCGAAGGGCACCGTCTCAATCTCCGACTTCTCCCTTCTCGATGTCAGCGGAATCACAGGTGAAGGGACTGAGGCAGGTGGGGCCGTCCGTATCAGGGGCGGCCAGTTCGTGATGGACAACCTGTCCCTGATCCTCAATATGACAAAGGGAAATACAGCTGGGGCCAATTCTGGCGTCAGTGTCACGGTCGATCATGATGTACGGCTGACTAATCTGAGCATGATTTCGGTTGGGACAGGTACAGGTCTCGGTCGGTCCGGCAACCTCGATGTCAGCGCAGAAAATGTTGCGATTCTTAGCGGCTCCTCCCTGACCTCTACCAGTGACGGCCCAGCAGCCCCCGGAGATATTACTATTTCAGCAACTCAGTCTCTGACCCTAGCGGGGCTCGATCCCTTCTCCGAAACAGAGGGCAGCGGCATTTCCACAACCGCACAATCCAGCGTGGAAGGAGGAAACGTAACCATCGATTCTGCTGGGTCCACGCTGTCGATTCAAGATAACGCTTTCATCGTGACTCAATCAAACACCGGCCGTGCGGGCAACATCACGATGAATTCTGACGTTCTACAGGTCACCGACGGAGGCGCGGTCAAGACGGGAAGTTCGTTTGGATTATCCGGCACAATTATAATCAGCGCAAACGATTCGGTAGTCATCTCTGGTCAATCCGCATCAGGCAACATCAGCACCATCGAGAACAGCAGCCACACAACGCCTGCGAATATTGCTATCACAACAGGCCAGTTCGTACTGGCTGATCACGCCACAATTGATGGCGATACGGCGAGCCAGCAAGGCGGAACCGTGACTATTACCGCTACGCAATCCATCAATCTATCGGGCAACAGTACCATACGCAGCTCGACCTCTGAGGGGACCGGTACATCTCTTGAATTGTCCGCACCCACAATCGCAATCAATCAGAGTACGCTCAGCACACGTATCGGCGGAAGTAACCCAGACAACGTCGGGGGGACCATTAGGGCCACAGCGACTACCGGCGACCTTACCATCTCGAACAATAGCCTCATCGCCGCCAGCACCGCGGGAGCCACAGAAGGTGGATCCATCGAACTCCGCGCATCAGATTCCGTCCACGTGACTGCCAACTCACGCATCGAAAGCACCAGCACCGGTACTGGCAACGCCGGCAATATCGAGATCGATGCCGGTCAGAACTTCACCGCCACTGATAGCACCGTGACGACAGAAGCGACCCAATCGGGCGGCGGTACCATCAAGATTACCACCGATCCAAGTGGCACAGTCCAGCTCACCAACAGCACGATCAGCGCCTCGGTCCTCAACGGCACGGGCGGTGGCGGCAGTGTGAACATTGATCCGCAATTCGTCATTCTGGTGAATAGCCACATTCTCGGGACTGCGATCCAGGGAGCGGGCGGGAATATCTTCATCACCACGAATCTTCTCTTGCTCGATGGAAATAGTACGATCTCCGCCTCCTCGCAATTTGGCCAGAGCGGCACCGTCACAATTCAAACTCCGAACGCCCCCATCAGTGGCCAGATTCACCCGCTGGGGAAAACGCCGTTGCTCGCGACGTCGCTGCTCCACCAACAATGTGCATCAGTGGCCGGTGGGCAGTTCAGCAGCTTCACGGTGGCAGGTCGGGACAGTGTGCCGACTGAACCGGGAAGCTGGCTCATGAGCCCGCTCGATGCCGACGGCATGGAGCCAAGGCTGAAGGTCGAAGGGGGGAAGGCGGAAGGTCTATCTCGTCTGTCTGGTGTGTCGGATGTCGTTCGAGCAGGGTTGGCTGCGCACCAGATAAACCAAACAGACCAGATAGACAAGACAGACCAATCCCCTGTGTCATTGCGGCAGATCGCACCGGCAGGGTTCCTGACCCGGGCCTTCGCAGTCGATCGGTCCGCAGGCTGCACCTCGTGATTCGTTGTGTGAAGGGATTGGGACCAATCTGCGCTGAGCGGCTTCCTCGGCAATGCATACTCTGCATTGGTCTTCTCATGGTGATCCTTCCGGTGGCCTATTCAGCCTTCGCTCAGACAACGATCGACCCGACGGGACGCTCCGGCCAACCGCAAGGGCCCCTGAAGGAAGAGTTTCAGCGGCCCTTACCGCCTCCGAGTCCCGTCCTGCCCATCGTTCCACTCCAGCCGGAGGGCAGGGAGCCAAAACAGCCGGACACGGTACGGGTGTTCGTCCGTGAGATAGAAGTCATCGGCAACAGCGTGTTTTCTGATGCCGAGCTCGCCGAGGTAACAGCACCATTCACGAACCGGACCTTGCTGACTGAGGATCTGGAGCGACTCCGACTGGCCCTGACGCTTCTCTACGTCAACCACGGCTATCTGACCTCCGGCGCGATCATCCCGGACCAGGACGTCGTCTCCGGGATCATCAAGGTACACATCGTCGAAGGCCGGCTGACCAGGATCGACGTCGAAGGGAACCGCTGGTTCAGCTCGTCCTACCTGGGTGATCGTCTGTCGCTCGGCATCCGGACGCCGGTCACGCTTGCCCCACTCCAAGAACAGCTGCAACTGTTGCAGCAGGATCGCCGGATCGCGCGCATCAATGCGGAGCTACGGCCCGGCGAGCAGAAGGGCGAGAGCGTGTTGCATGTGCGCGTCGCAGACAAACGCCCGTTTCGCGCCACGATGGAGGTCAACAACTACCAGACGCCGCTGGTCGGAGAAATCCGCGGGATCGGCAAACTGATTGATAACAATCTGACAGGCCGCGGGGACCAACTCATCCTGGGCTACGGCCAGTCGAGCGGAGCCTATCCAATCATCGACGTCTCCTACGCCCTCCCCTTCAACCGGTACGGCTCGACCTTTTCGCCCTACTACCGGCGCTACGGCTTTCGACTGATCGAACCACCCTTCGGCCCGCTGAACATCAAGACTAATTCAGAGATCATCGGCATGAGCCTCCGTCATCCGATTTATAAGACCGTGACCGATGAGGTGGCCCTGTCGATCATCGGAGAACATCTCTTCACCCAAAGCTTTCTCTTCCACGATACGCCCAGCCAGATGCCATTCGATACGTTCCCCGGCTATCAAAACGGCGTGGCCACCGTGTCTGCGCTCCGCTTCGCGCAGGACTGGACCCATCGCACGCTCGATACGGTGCTGGCGGTCCGTTCGCGATTCAGCGTGGGCCTGAATATCCTGGGCGCAACGATCAATGCACACCCGGACATACCGGACGGTCAGTTCTTCTCCTGGCTGGGCCAGGTCCAGATGATCAAGCAGTTCGGCGAGCCACTGCTCGGCATGCAGCTCCATGGCCATATAAATCTACAACTCACCGACTCGCCGCTGTTCCCGGTTGAACAGGTGGCCGCTGGGGGCCGGTACACCGTGCGCGGCTACCGCGAGGTGACGCTCCTGCGCGACAACTCATTCATCGCGTCGCTGGAGCCACGCTTTCCCTTATGGCGGTGGGGCAACGGGGAACCGATGCTCCAATTGGCCCCCTTCGTGGACCTTGCGCATGGGTGGAACCGGGGCGGCAACCGTGGAGCCCCGACGCAACCGGTCAGCACATTCCCCGACACGCTCGCCAGCGTGGGCGTCGGTCTCCGCTGGAATATCCTGCCGGACGACAGGGCCAGCTTCGAAGTCTATTGGGGACAGCAGCTCAACCATGTGCCAAGTAGCCGGAACACGATTCAGGATCATGGCGTTCATCTAGGATTTGTGGTGAATCTGTTCTAATGCTCAGGTCGATAGGCTGAAGACTGAAGACCGTTAGGGGAGAAACGTGCGGGATCACAGAAAACTTCGGGCGTTCGAGATGGCTGACGAGGTCGCCCTGCTGGTCTATCAAATCACCGCAGGGTTTCCGAGAGAAGAGATGTATGGATTAACGTCTCAAATCAGGCGGGCAGCAGTTTCGGTTCCCTCTAACATCGTGGAGGGTTGTGCACGTGACAGCCAGGCAGATTACCTTCGATTCCTCCATATGGCGTTCGGGTCACTGAGGGAACTGCATTATCAGCTAGATTTGTCGAAGCGGTTGGAGTTCTTAGGCAGCCAGGATTGGTCACTGATTGAATCACAGCTCGTCGAAACTGAGAAGGTGTTGAACGGCTTGATCCGAGCATTGCGCAATGATGAATAACCTCCATTCTTCAACCTTCAGCCGTCAGCCTTCGGGCTCTAGCCTTCAGCCCTCAGCCTTCGGCCTTCAGCCTTTACTCCGGCTCCTCCTACTCATCCTCCTCGCAATCGGTTTCCTGCTGCCCACGGCGTCCGTCGCGGTTGCCGCCGCGGAGCCCTCTCCGGAGAGTTTCATGCAGCAGGGACGGCAGGCCTACCAACGGGGCTCGTTCGATCAGGCGCTTGTGGCCTGGAAGCAGGCAGCGGATCTCTTCAAGGCTTCGGGAAACGCTCCCGCACAGGTCGAGGCGCTGGTCCTCTCTGCTCAGGCGTCGATGGGCCTGGGACAATCCACGCAGGCGCTTCAGTCCTTAGAACTGGCGCTCGTACTTGCTCAGAAGAGTAACGATCCTCTCCCGACAGCCTCCGTCCTCGGCCATCTCGGACGAGCCTACTTGACGCTGGGGAAGTTGAACGAAGCATCGGAATATCTCCGGCAGGCGTCAGCCTTGGCGAATACGCAGCGGTCGTCCCCTCTCATCGCAACGACGACAAATGACCTCGGCATTCTGTTGGCGTTACAACAGCAGGATCAGGAGGCGCTGAACGCGTTTGAAAACAGTGTGGTTCATGCACAACGCGCCACGCTGCCACTCCTCGCGGCAACAGCCCGCACCAATGCCGCACGAGCCCTGCTGCGGCTCGGCCAGCCAGTCAACAGCCGTCTGGCGCTCGACGTCGCGATCGAGCTCTTAAAAGATGTTCCAGCATCCAGAAATAAATCGTTCGGACTCATTGGCATTGCACTGGTCTACCAGCGACTGCTTCCGCTCCTCCCTCAGGAACATAGTCCGCTCGTGTTGAGAACCGCGGGCACGCTCCAGGAAGCGGCCACGGTCGCTGAGCAACAGGGCGACAGCAGAACCCTGTCCTATGCCCTCGGGTATCTTGGGCATCTCTACGAAATAGAGTTCCGCATGGACGAGGCCTTGCAACTCACCAGGCGGGCGCTCTTCACCGCACAATCGGCGGATGCGCCCGAATCACTCTATCGTTGGCAATGGCAATTGGGGCGCCAGCTGGCCGCGACCGGCCAGCTGGATCAGGCGATCACGGCATACCGGCAAGCAGCCCTGACACTCCAACCCCTTCGGATCGAGGTGGCACAGGCTTCTTCCGAAGGCACAGTCGGTGGACAGGACACGGTGAAACCCTTGTTCTTTGAGCTGGCCGACCTGTTGCTCCAGCGAGCCTCGCTCACTGAGGACAACGCGGCCGCCGGAGACTATCTGCTCGCTGTTCGCGATGCGATTGAGTCCTACAAGGCCGCAGAGTTGCGTGACTACTTCAAGGACGATTGTGTCGATGCCGTACGGTCGAAGGTCACGACGTTCGACCGGTTGTCGCCGGATACCGCGGTGATCTATCCCATCCTCTTTCCCTCCCGACTTGAATTGCTGATCAGCCTCCCGTCCGGACTCACACGCGTGTCCGTCCCTGTAACGGCTGACCGGCTGACGAAGGAAGTTCGGGCCTTCCGCCGGGTGGTGGAAAAACGTACCACCCGTGAATACCTGCCTCATGCCCAGCAACTGTATGACTGGCTGGTGCGCCCCTTGGAACCCAGTCTCGCGCAGTCGCACATCACCACGTTGGTATTCGTCCCGGACAGCGCATTGCGAACGATTCCTCTGGCAGCACTGCATGACGGCTCGTCGTTCCTGATCCAGAAGTATGCGCTTGCCATGACACCCGGTTTGACGTTGACCGATCCACGCCCGTTGAACCGCGAACAACTCCGGTTCCTCACAGTCGGCCTCACCATATCTGTGCAGGGGTTTCCCCCCCTGCCCTATGTGACCGAGGAGGTGGAGTCCATTCGCCAGCTCTATAAGAGTGACCAGCTGCTCAACAACGTCTTTCAGACGTCTAAGTTGGAACAGGAATTGCGTGAAGGACGGTATGGCGCCTTGCATATCGCGACACATGGCAAGTTTTCGACCAACGTGAACGATTCATTCCTCCTCACATTCGATGGGAAACTGACAATGCAGACCCTGGACCAACTGGTGGGTCTCTATCGATTCCGGCAAGAGCCGCTCGAACTCTTAACCTTGAGCGCCTGCCAGACCGGTATCGGCGACGATCGTGCGGCGCTTGGCCTTGCCGGCGTGGCACTGAAGGCCGGTGCACGGAGCGCGGTGGCAACACTCTGGTTCATCAACGATGAAGCGTCGGCAGAGCTGATTTCTGAATTCTATCGTCAATTACGCAATCCCACTGTGTCAAAAGCGGTCGCGCTCCAGCAGGCGCAGGTAAAACTATTGGGCGATCATATTTACGAACATCCGGCATACTGGTCGCCCTTTCTCTTGCTCAATAATTGGCTGTAAAAAGGAGCTCCCCCATGAGGCACGTCGTGATCGTAGGATTGAGCCTGTTCCTGACCCTCGCGGGAGTGCCCATCCTCACCGCCACCGATACCGCACCCACAACACAGTCCGCCGTACAGGAGGACCAGACCCGTCCTGTGTACACACCGCCCAAGAAGCTGACTCCACGCGCACGCGTCGGCGGTTCGTTACGTGGAACGGAGGGCACTGAACCGGAACTCGTCGCCTTGGTTCCTGATCACGTGGGTTTGACGATGAAGCAAACCCCAACCCTGAATTGGTATCTCTCAAAACTGACGGCCTATCCCTTGCGCTTTACACTGACTGATACCCAAAAAATTGTGCCGCTCTTTGAAGGTCCTCTTCCTGCTCCGACCAAGGCAGGGGTCCAATCCATCGATCTCAAAAGCCTGGGGCTCGCGCTTGAACCCAATGTGCAGTACCGCTGGTTTGTGTCAGCCATCCCCAACCCCGACTCCCCTTCACGAGATATCGTGGCAGGGGGCATGATTGAGCGATGTGAGTTCAGCGAATGTTTGACCGTCACCTCCGTAAATGTGACGTGCGATCGTGACAGCGTGCGCACGAATGCCCTCGTCGGATTCTGGTACGATGCGATGGGCTGTGTGTGCTCATTGATCGAGAAGGAGCCAACAGACCCGTCACTTCGAAGACTGCGCGCAGCCCTCCTGAGGCAGGTGGGACTTAACGGGGTGGCAGACTGGGATTTGCGTTCGATCCAGAGTCATGCCAAGTAACCGCTTGAGGCCTTTCACTATGCCAAGATTGATCCAGCCGACTGAACCTATTTCGATCCACCATGAATTCATTCTGATTCACTTCTCTTCTCAGACCTGTAGCTGAAACATCATCTACGATCATGATTCGCCACATCCTGTATGCATAGCCTCCCTTATTGTACCCATGGAAAATCGGGATGCTGATGGCACACTGCTTGCCCTATGAAACAGAACTCACGTAGAGAGGCGCGTATCGGCGCGCCGGAGTTGGGCAGGCAGCTTGATGCACTATCGACAAATCCTCTCTTTTACTTGCCCTGCCTGTGTCGCTATCGCCTTGTTGCTCATATTCCCCATTATCGCCTGGACAGAAGAAACCAAGAACAAATTGGGCACACCTCCTGCTCCTGGCATTCCCACTGAACTTCAGCTGCTCAAGGAAGAAGAAACCGTCAGCATTGCCTCGCGTTATGAGCAGCCAATTTCTCAGGCTCCATCAAATGTGTACGTGATTACCGACGAGGACATCCGCCATTCAGGTGCGACAGACCTGCCGACGATCCTCCGCCGGGTGCCTGGTCTCGAAGTGATGCAAGTCACGGGTGCCGACTTCAATGTGAGCATGCGGGGGAATAACCAACTGACCAGTAACAAACTTTGGGTCCTGGTCGATGGCCGCTCCATTTATCTGGACGCCCAAGGCGCCGTGTACTGGAAAGCCATTCCGGTGACCCTGCCAGAAATCAAACGCATCGAGGTCCAAAAAGGACCGGCTTCCGTTCTCTATGGCTTCAACGCCTTCGACGGGATCATCAACATCATCACGAAGTCGCCCGATGAAATGAAGGGAACAACAGTGCAGGTCGGAGGCGGAGCCTACGGCACCCTCAGCAGCGCCGCCGTGTATGCCAATAGATATAAAAACTTTGGCTTACGTCTCTCGTACGGTCACGACCAGAACCAACAGTGGCGTAGCGGCAGCGATCTGGCCTATCGCGATAATAAGTTCAATATCCAGACGGAATATGCCTTGGCAGATGAAGCAAAGCTCACGTTCTCAGGCGGTCTCGTCGATGTGACTCGCTATGATGGCCGGATTTCCGATGTGATCATCCAATCTGGGGTACCAGCTCTTGGCTATGCCCAGATGGGCTATGAGCGACCTAATTTTTTTATCCGGGCCTTTTGGAATGGCTACGATGTCAGAGGTCCCATTATCACCAATCCCTTGATCGCTTCGTTCCTGCGCACCACTGATCGCAACTTCAATTCGGATACGAAGGTGTGGGGCAACATCTACAATATCGAAGCCCAGCACGGGATCGAGTTGGGATCCACCACGCGGTTCTCTTACGGGTTCAACTATCGACATAACACCCTATCATTCAGCCGGATTGATCGCTTTCGCACAGAGGATCGGCTGGGGCTCTACGTGCAGGGGGAATGGAAACCTTCAACAATAATCCAAGTGGTCGGCGGCGCACGCTATGATCTGGATACCTTCATCAATCCAACGATTAGCCCGCGCGGGTCTCTCCTCTTTACACCATTCTTGGACCACACCTTCCGGGCCACAATCTCGGTAGGACATCGCCCTCCGACACTATTTGAGACCTACGGAGAGAGTCTTGTCTTCATTACACTCCCCTCGCCCACCCCATCACCGGCACCGTTCTTCAGCCGAGGCAGTGGGAGCCTCGATCCCGAGAAGATTGTCTCCTATGAAATCGAGTACCAAGGCTGGTATCTGAATCATCGTCTCAGACTTCGCACCGCTGCCTTTTACAACCACATCTCCGGCCTGATTACGTTTGGTCGCTTTGGTGCCATGCAGACGGGTGTGGCGGACATCTATGGAGGCGAAGCCAGCTTCGAATTCCTCGCAACGAAGTGGCTCAGCGGATTCGGCAACTTTGCCTACCAGGAGATCGGCCAGACTCTCCAAGGAACCGCGCAACGGGCTGGTCCCCGCTTCAAGTATAACGCAGGACTCAGAACCCAGTGGGAGAACGGTCTCAGCGGTGAGATCACCTATCACTGGATCGGAGCAGCCACCTACCCGTTGAGTAATGGGTTTTTCGACTTTCAGCCCTTTGGGGTCATACCGCCTGCTACCCAGGTGGGGAGCTACCATCTCTTGAATTTACGTGGCGCGTATCGGTTCTGGCAACAGCCGGCTGGAACCGGATACTTACGAGATGCCGAAGTAGCGGTTTCGGCCTTTAATGCCTTGAACGACACACACAAAGAACATCCCTTAGGCGATCTCATCGGCAGTCGTGTGATGGGATGGCTGACGGTACGGTACTAATGTAACCGGGAACATGTGCTGGCATGAATCGTATTTCGTTACCCTAGCACCATAGACGACTGCGGAGCTATTATACCCTGTCCGAACATTATTCATGATCACTCTTCTAATAGCCCGAAAGAAGACAGTGCCGCGCGCTTCTCGCGCCTGGTTGACGCTTCTCGCGCTCATGGCACTCACATGCCTCTTCTCTGATCTCACTCAGGCAGCCGGACCTGAGATCGCCATCCTCAAATCCTCGGACCTCAAAGCCTACAGTGACGCCATCGAAGGCTTTAAAGCGACGGCACCCGGCAGTGCAACCTATGTTGAGTACGAAGTGCGAGGCGATCTCGACCAGGGGAAGCAGCTTGCCAGAAAGATTCGCGCGTCGGATGCTTCGCTTGTGGTTGCGGTCGGGCTAAAAGCCGCGCTGGCAGCCAAGATCGAGATCATGGATGTCCCGGTTCTCTACATGATGATTCTGGATCCCTTGAAACATCACCTCACCGCTGCCAATATGACCGGTGTCCTGTTGGACATTCCGACAGACCGGCAGCTGAAGGTCATGCGCGCGTTTCTTCCCTCCCTGCATCGGATCGGCATCCTCTACGACCCTGACAAGACGACTCCCAAGCTGAAAGAGGCGGAGTCATACGCGGCCGTCCATGAGTTCAAGCTGCGCGGGTTTGCAGTCGGAAACGAGAAGGATGTCCCACAGCAACTGCGGATGCTCTTGTCCGAATCTGACGCCTTATGGCTCGTTCCAGACTCAACGGTGCTCACGGACGAATCCATCCGCTTCATCCTTGAATCCTCGGTGGCCAAACAGGTTCCGGTCATCGGGTTTTCACCGGAGCTGACGCGGTTAGGCGCACTGCTCAGCCTGTCGATTGATTACGGCGAGGTCGGTCGCGAAACCGGCCTCCTTGCCAAACGTATTCTCAACGGTGACCTCCCGCTACCGCTGAAGCCTGTCGCCGTCCAACGGATCAAGATCACGGTCAATCAGAAGACCGCACGGTACTTGGGTATCACGATTCCCAAAGAGCTCGACGGCATGATCGACGAAACGTATTGAGTACACCGTTCCATGGACACGTCACCCCTCCACGCTGGTCATGACGTCGGCTCACAACCGACGACGCGATTCTTCGGCCTTCGCCTGAAGTTTGCGATTCTGTTCAGCGTCATCTTCATCATGGCCTGTTCGTCCTTGAGCTGGTATTTCATCGGAACACGACGCCAGGCCATGACCGACAATCTGGAAGAACTCGGAACGATCTTGGTAACCAACACGATCCGGAATGAGCATTTTCGTATCGCCGGAGTCGTGCTCGAAGATCGCATCACGCTCGGTCATTTCATGCAGAGCCTGATGGCCATTGATCATGTCGTCTACGTGGTCATCACCACCTCCGACGGCCGGATCCTGGAGCAACGCAGCAAACGCACCCGGCCATCGCCAATCAGCTCATCTCATACCTCAGAGCAGCCCGTCTATCCGGACGACCACCTCTCAGCCACACTCCTGCAGACTCCGCGGACGACTCCTCTCATGACCAAACTTGTGCGTTCTTCAACGGACACGCTTGTTCCCGAAGATGAATGGTCGAACTGGCTCCTCCCCTTCCTGCTCCGGGAAGAAACGCTGTATGATTTCGCCATGCCCGTCCTCCGGACACCTTCGGCACACACGCCCTTATCTCAGCTGTCGATCGAGCTGGAAGAGAACCGGAGTGCTGCCCTCTCGAGCACAACATCTCCGGTGGTCGGTTTTGTGCGCATCGGGATCACCGACGCACAGGCTAAAGAAGCGCTGCTGATCATTGCCAGAAATGCCGCAATCCTCACCGTCCTTATTATTGCAGCAGGGATCCTTGGTGCTCTCCTCCTGACATCACGCATTACGACGCCTCTGCGAAGTCTCGCCAGCGCAACGCGGCAACTCGCGAAAGGGAACGACACACCGGTTCCGCTCATGGTCTCCACGACCGATGAAGTCGGTGAACTGACCCATGCGTTCAATGTGATGTCGCAGTCCTTACATGATCGCAATCGGGCAATCGCCAGCAACCTCGACACCATCAAGCGGCAAGTCCGGCAGTTGAAGACGGCGCATCAAGCCAGCGCGGCCATCGCGAGTGCCAACATACTCAACATGGACCACCTGCTCGACTCGGTGCTCGCCTTGTTTATCGACAACCTCAGATTTTCACGGATGGCGGTCTTCCTTCACCATCCGGCTCGACACTGCGCCTCCCTCGCCAGAATTATGGGCGTGTCGCATGAAATTGAGGCGGCAATTCGTCAGATCGACATTCCGGTCGTTGCCAACGGCGAGGGCACAGCCGATCTGCTCTTGCAAGGTAAGCCGTTACTGGTCCACGATATTGAACCCCTCACTCCACACCTCAACCCGCCGATCCTTGAGATGGCGCGCTGGGCCGGCGTGCAGTCGTTCGTCGCCGTACCGCTCCAGAGTCATGGGAAGACCCTCGGATTCCTGGCCGGCGATCGAGGCCAGCAGCCCTGTACTGACGATGATCTTCATATCCTGCTCACCATCGCCGGGCATGTGGCCGCCGCCATCGATAATGCCGGGACCTATGCTGATCTGGCCGAATTGACCCAGCACCTTGAAGAGCGCATCGAGCAACGGACCGACGAGCTGTCGCGCGCCAACACACAACTCCACGACCATGATCGGCGGCGGTCGGCGTTTCTTTCTGTCGTGTCACACGA
The DNA here is from genome assembly GCA_015904055.1 of Nitrospira sp. The sequence goes on from JABMDE010000034.1 coordinate 24,982, forward strand.
ACTCCGGACCCCCATGACGGCGATCGGGAGCTTTGCGGATAATATGCTGGACGGTGTGACGGGACCGCTGACCGAGCTGCAACATACCTATCTCGCACGCATTCAGCACAATGTCGCCCGGCTCGGGAGAATCATCGTGCAATTGCTTGATTGGTCGCGCCTTGACACCAAGACCGTTCAACTTTGCATGGAGGACGTCTCTATCCATCAGATCGCCACGACCACGGCTGAACATTTACAGACGGTCGCCGCAGCAAAACAGGTATCCCTCGCCGTGGCATCTGCCGACTCGCTTCCACGCGTTCAAGGCGACCGTGACAAACTGGAACAGGTGCTGTGGAATCTCATCGGCAATGCAATTAAGTTCACCCCGCCAGGCGGACGGGTCACCGTCGAGTGTTACCTCGCTCCATCAGGATTCGTACAGACCTGTATTGCCGATACCGGTTGTGGGATTGATCCACTCCATCGTTCACACATTTTTGATGAGTTTTCCCGGGTACCGTCAGCCATGCCCGCCTCACAAGGCGCGCAGCTGGGACTCTGTATCACAAAGACACTCGTCACGATGCATCACGGAGACATTTGGGTAGAGAGTACGCCAGGCAGCGGGTCACGTTTTTACTTTACACTTCCGGCGAATGGGTCGCACCCCGCCTCCGGCCGGATGGCCTGAGCGTTTCACGGGATGTGCGTGGCGTTGCATGGAGCAGCGTCACACACGGTTAGAAAGGACACACATACGATGCGCGCTAAAATCCTCGTCGTCGATGATGACCCTGATATCCGCCTCAGCTTGCAAAATCGTATCAGTTTTATGGGACACGACCCGGTAACCGCAACGGACGGGAAAGAGGCGCTTCGCCTCATCCAGGAAGAGGAGCCGGATCTTGTCCTGCTGGACTTGGAGCTTCCACTCCTCTCCGGGCTGGATGTGCTCAGGCACGTCCGGGACACCGTTACCCAGCACGACTCTCCGGGCAAGGAGACGCCGCAGACACCGGGAACGCAGCCAACCCCGCTCATCGTCATCCTCACCGCCTACGGAACCATTGAACGTGCCGTGGAGGCCATGCAACTCGGCGCCTTTGATTTTGTGCCGAAGCCGTTTACCGCAGACCACCTCACCGTCGTCATCAACAAGGCCTTGGCCACCGTCGCCCTCCACCGTCAAGTCGATACGCTCCGCAAGGAGGTCAATGATCAGTTCGAACCGATCGTCTCGACCAGTACGCAGATGAACGAACAACTGACGATGGCCAAACAGGCAGCCGATTCCTCCGTGACGGTCTTGTTACTCGGCGAAACAGGGACGGGGAAGGAAGTGGTCGCTCGTGCCATTCATCGCTGGAGTCCACGCTCCACAAAACCATTTATTGCCGTCAATTGCGCCGCCTTTCCTGAAAATCTATTGGAAAATGAACTCTTTGGCCACGAGAAGGGCGCGTTCACCGGAGCTATGAAGCGGGAGCCCGGAAAAATTGAGATCGCCGATGGCGGGACGCTGTTTCTTGACGAGATCGGCGACATGCCCCTCACGATGCAAAGCCATCTCTTGCGAGTCCTTCAGGATCAGACCTTCTACCGCGTCGGCGGAACGCACGCAGTACGAACCGATGTCCGCTTTATCGCCGCCACGAATAAGGACCTGAAACAGGCGATTCGTCAAGGAACATTCCGTGAAGACCTGTACTTTCGCCTTGCCGTGATTACCATCGCCCTGCCCCCGCTGCGTGAACGCAGAGAGGACCTGGCCACGCTCATCAATCATGTCCTCAATCGACCCAGCAATGTGGGTTTGCGTAGACGCTTGACGCTCAGCGACGAGGCATTCCAGGCGCTGCACCGGTACCCTTGGCCTGGCAATGTGCGTGAATTGGAAAATGTGCTCACTCGTGCGCTCATTTTATGCCCCGGCGACACGATCGGGCTCAAACACCTTGCATTGACTGAGGCAACTCCTTCAGCCCCCTCCACACCCTCAGTGGATCAGGAACCGACCCCTGACATGCTATTTCGCTCCTATCATAAGAACATGGACGCGTATAGTCAGAAACTCATTGAGACGGCCTTGCGTCGGAACGGGTGGAATCAGACGAAGGCCGCAGCCGAACTCGGTCTGCAACGGACCTACTTGACCAAATTGCTCCGGCAGAAGCAGATTCCCGGCAAACCCCCTACGACGCCCTCAGACTGAAAGGCTGGGCGAAACCTCTGACAATGTTTCCGCCTCGTCGTTCGGTCTCTCAGAACAGCGACGGACCACATCAGCCCTGCCTGCCCAGATGATCTGCATCTAACTAGATCCAGTTTGGAATCCAATCCGATTCAGGCGCAAGCCGTGAAACGAGACGCCCCCGCGCTAACCATTGAAATACAATGAGTTAGGCGACGATTCTGTCTGGCCCAATAAATGCTAGGTATGTCTCGTAACGAAGCTCAGGAGGATCCTTGATGTGGACCTCTTCACCGGAGAAGGCGGACTCTATCATCGGATTTCGAACACACAACTCACCCTCCACGTGACTCCATCACGATGGAGACAGAGAAAGGAAGGGTAGAAATATGCCGAGCGACCTGACGATGTTGACCATCACGTTGGCGATGAGCGTCACAATTATTGTATTGGCAATGTTCTTGCGCAAGACCTGAAAATGAGGAGCGCATGGCTACGAACTCAGCAGATGGGAGGGGGTACAACGCTATGGTGGTATTGATTATAGGAGCGCTCATGGTCAGCGCGACAATAGGGTTGATGTATATCACGATCGGCTATGATCAAGAGTAATCGCAGTGCAGCCGTTATCTATCACCCTAACGGTTATGAACGTGACCTGCTGGATTGAGCACGAGCCGTGATGAGATCAATCCCCTCGCCCGGCTCGTGCTACACAGCAACAGAACCGGCACGAATCACTCCGCCGCGCCAGAAACGATTCACGGTGTTCTGGTTGAGATTGTGACTGCAAGACCGAGGTACTGGCTCGAGCCAAGAACAAGAACCTGCCGCACTGGCGGGGTGTATCTGCGCGCGACACTACCGATACGACAATGGATAGCGCACGGCCGCACATAACGTGCGGTGTGGTCGGGGCGAGAGGATTTGAACCTCCGACATCCTGCTCCCAAAGCAGGCGCGCTACCGGGCTGCGCTACGCCCCGACATGTCCGACGCGCTGAGGATCGAATCCTCAGTCCATTCAGCAATCACCTGATCACGACCGCTTCGCACTGATTATTCGGCATTCCGCTCTTACAACAGCTCTCGCAACTTCAAGAACGCCTTCGCGCGATGACTGACACAATTTTTCTCTTCCGGAGTCAACTCAGCCAGCGTCTTTCCCAACTCGGGCACGAAGAACACCGGATCATACCCGAAACCCTTCGAACCAACTGACGTTTCTGTAATGGTCCCACTCAATTCCCCGGCTGCGACTTGCACCCCACCCCCGGACGATAGTACAAGCGCCGCCACGGTAATGAATCTGGCGGTCCGTCGGGTGGGCGGGACTCCGTGCAATTCCTGGATCAGCTTCCGGCAATTATCCTCGTATGTCGCATGCTCTCCGGCATAACGCGCGGCGTAGACCCCCGGACG
>JABMDE010000034.1:28699-33931 GCA_015904055.1 Nitrospira sp.
ATTCCTGGATCAGCTTCCGGCAATTATCCTCGTATGTCGCATGCTCTCCGGCATAACGCGCGGCGTAGACCCCCGGACGCCCGTTCAATGCATCGACTTCCAAGCCCGTATCATCGGCGACTGCAGGAAGGCCGGTTGCTGATGCAACCTCCCGCGCTTTCTTAATGGCATTGGCCTCACAGGTGGCTCCATCTTCCACGACCTCCGGCACATGAGGAAATTCGTCCAATGTCCTGATCCGGATGCCCAGATCACCCAAGAGGGCAGCTAACTCCGCACCCTTATGCCGGTTGCGGGTTGCCAATACGATTTCCTTTACCACCGGCACGTCAATTGAGCTCGCCAATGAATTCCTTCTGAATGATCGTCAACTGTTGAATCGCCTGCCATCCGAGCGCCAGGAATTCGTCCATGTCCTGCTTTGCAAAGGGCGTGCGTTCTGCAGTTCCCTGTACTTCGACATAGCGGCCCTGGCCGGTCATCACAACATTCATGTCCACTTCCGCCATCGAATCTTCGGTATAGGCCAAATCCACCATGACTTCGCCGCCCACTTTCCCCACGCTCACAGCCGCCAGGTAGTCGAGCAGCGGCAGCCGCTTGATCAGCCCCTTCTTCTTGAGCGCGAGACAGGCATCAGCCAAGGCGATAAACGCACCGGTAATCGATGCCGTTCTGGTCCCTCCATCCGCCTGGATCACATCGCAGTCGAGCCAAATCGACCGTTCACCCAATTGAGACAGATCGGTGACCGAGCGCAAGGACCGGCCCACTAACCGTTGAATTTCCAGGGTTCTCCCGCTCTGTTTTCCCTTTGCTGCTTCCCGCGACGACCGTTCATGGGTTGCACGCGGCAGCATCGAGTACTCGGCCGTCACCCACCCGGTCCCTTTCCCCTTCAGAAACGGCGGCACCTTTTCTTCCACCGAGGCAGTGCAAATGACTTTGGTATCCCCCATCTCAATAAGAACAGCCCCCTCGGCATGCTTGATGAAATTTCTTGTCACCTTCACCGGGCGAACTTGATCTTTTTTCCGCCCATCAACCCGTACCAAACCTGTAATTCCACTCATTCTAAATCCCTTTCTCCAATATGGTGGCGATTATAGTGAAGGCCTGAAGAAAGCGCAAACGAGCGGCTGCTTCTGGCATTGTGACAAAGATTACGGTGATCCCATTGGCGTGATCGTGAAAATCGAGCCGACTTGTACAAAATTCGGAGACCATCACGGATAATTCTGTACACCAATCTCTTCGTGGATTGAGACGTTGTCGATCACTGCCTCACTTCATCCATGATGTTCAATGCGACAAACAGCACCACAGGCATAGCGATTCATCTTACCTGCTGCTTTCAGAAAATGATTTTTCCCTCAAACACCTCGTCGCACCAAATGTTTTTTCAATGGCACAAAAGGTGCATTCGAGTTATAGATCCTTTTCAGTCCTTCAGATAGGACCGAATCAACCGATAGACAGATAAGACCAATAACAGCAACCTTCATATTCCGTTCGGCACCGGCACCCATGCAAACACCTCTGGATCGAAACGCGCACCAAGCCTCGCTCGACAACCGCAATATCCTGATTGTCGATGATGAAGAACCGACCCATGCACGACATCGGCAAGATCGGCACGCCGGACCATGTCTTATTGAAGCCCGGAAAGTTCACCCAGGAAGAATTCGGAGTGATTGCGCAGCATGCGGAGATCGGCTATCGCATCCTCAGCGGGTCAGATGCGGAACTGCTCAAAGTCGCAGCCGTCATCGCCTATACGCACCACGAGCGGTTTGATGGCACCGGCTATCCACGAGGTCTCAAAGGGGACGCGATTCCCATTGAAGGCCGCATCGCATCGATCGCCGATGCATTCGATGCGCTTACCACCCAGCGCGTCTACAAACCAGCGTTTGAGATCGGCCACGCCATTGAGCTCATGCTGAAACACCGTGGGGAGCACTTCGATCCCGAATTGCTGGACATCTTCTTTTCATCGACAGACGAACTCGTGCGAATCCGCGACCAATATGCCGACTCTACATCTTCCGAAAAACTCCTCGACTCCTAGCGCCCTACTCCATGATTCATGACGGTTCATCGCCGCATCGGCTGCATGCCTGCGCCGCGTGAACGACGACAAACGGAGCAGCGCGTTGACGCGCCATGACACGATGAAGACTGGAAGAAGAAAGGATTGCCGGTGATGGCAAAGAAGCCGATCGTGGTTCGACATCGGGCGGAACAGAGAAACTGGATCGCCTATCTCTGTGAAGCGCTCGTGACTTCAGGCGCCATGCCGACATGGGAAGCCGCCACCTACCTCACGGAAAACCTCTTCGGCGAGAAGCCAAACCCGCGCTTATTGACCCCTGTCAACCCGCACGAAGTGACCTCACAGTTTCTTTGCCGTCTCTACCAGCCTCTCGTTGAAGCGGCATCACGCAAGGCAACCCTCCCTTCCTCCGCAACCCTGCATATTTTTACCGACATCTCCCGGAGACAACAGACCTCAGCAACTGCTCCTCCTGGACGCCGTCAAAGCCTGGGACCTCGTTTTTCCGGACGCCGAGTCATTCAACCGCTGGGCCGGTGAACGGTACCACCGGATATTGGATGCGCTTCGTAGCGCCGCTGTCGACCTTCAAGACGATTTCCTGTCGTCGGCAATCTGACTCTGATGTGGGTCAGCCCGGTTCGTCATTCGGATCGGGTGAGCGCCATCGTTGGTATCAATGCAGTGTTTACCTGCGCACGAAACCGTGGTTGCGACTCACCGGGAGGTTCGACGCATCATGCACTGAGAGCCCTTTCCTGCCGATACGTTTGGACGAGGGCTTCAACCCTGGTCTGCACGCCCATATGCTGATAGACACGCTGCAGATGCTTCTGGACTGTCCGGGGACTGATGCTGAGGGCCAGGCCAATTTCCTTATTCGACAGGCCGTGCTGGAGCAATCTCAGTACCTCATGCTCTCTCTTCGACAACCGATCACTCATCGCCGCCTCCTGCCTCGACCGCTTGGACAATCCACGACAACCCCGGAGACGAGTGGTTCAGGCGCAGCGACAGAAACTCTTACCTCACCTGTCCGTGGCATCAGGTAGAACCCCTTGCATCCTAAAACCTGACAGGGTCGGCCGTGCCGACGTAGCATCAATTGTCTGAACCGGTTCTTGACTAATCGGTTACCCCTGCTCGACAACCGCCGGCGGCTGACCGTCACTCTCGCCTCACCCATCTCAACCTTCTTGTACAAGTTGGCCTCCACGTCAGCACTGATACTCACCTGGAACCCATCCCTTTCCGGGGAAGTGCCCTCGCCTGTACACCCACTGCCCGACCTCATCACAACAGCATTGTCAGAAGGCCGAGCTTCCGAAGAGAGACGAATACAAACGACAAATTACCGACCTTGGGCCAGAACAACACCACAAACTCCTCTTCAGCGCTCCAAGAGTACAGGAACAGGAATGCACCCATAATGCAGACAATGATGGGCCAGATTATCGATAGCATGCCAAGAATGAGGACACACGTTATCGCCTCCTTTACTGACTCGACCAACTGGCTTATCCGTGTGACCATACGGTCCTCCCTCGTTCGCGCTCTACTGGAATACAGGGAAATCTATGATTGATAGGGCTCTAGACAGACGCACCAGCGAGCGTCTCTTGTCTCCCCGCCCCTCTCAGGGTCGATGGGGCAGGTTTCTGGCTTCATCAGGACTCATGCTTTCCAGACACTTTCGGCAGGCGTTGAAATAAGTCCTGCAACGTGCTCAATACGCCCCCTGTGATTCGGCGGAGGTCAGACCCTGTACACTGGATCGGCACCAGACGCCGTCGTTGCCACCCCCTGAGGGCAAAGGCTTGCCCGGGCTGCCCATGCGGCTGTTCGCAAACCACAACGAACTCCTGTCCATGGTCATCTTCCATGAGAAATCCCTTTACATTCATACGACCTCACTCACCGTCTCAGCGTATCTGTACCGGCGGCATAGTGGCCTGCAGGTGTCACCCGGTAACCGTATGCCTGGTACCATCACTTCGCCGACGAGGCCTGCATGGCCAACACCCTCGCGGCGACCTCTCCAAGCCCGCCTTGTTCGAGTAACAATGTCCGTTGCCGCAGCAATTCACCCGCATGCGGATTGGATTGAATCAGATCTGAAATTGCCGCAACCGCGTCGTACCAAACCCCCGATTCAGCAAAGCGCCTCGGCATATCGGCTGTTGCAATAACGCGTGGGAGCGGCGGTTCAAGTGTGTCCTGATCGACCCGTTCAATGATTCCCTTTGCTACGATGTTGCCTGATGGCTCATCCGCGTCTAAAACCAAAGCGACCGACCAGTAATAGCGCTTGCCGGGTGAGAGCGTCACGTTATGGTCGGACAATCTGATCCGCTGGATGCCCGGGTGTACGGGTTGTGGAAGCCTTGTCTCCACAACCGGCTCCTCAGCGTTATCCACAATGAGCACGAACTCATAGGGCAGGTTCTGTTCGGTTGACGCAAACCAATAGAGGACCGGCTGCGTCTGAAGCGTCCACCCCACATGATCAGGCGCTAGCACGCTGATCACAGGGACGCTCTTATTCATGCCACGTGTGCCGCCTCCTCTTCGGGAGCCTGGCGCTGGAGCCCCCTTTCTTGGCGGGGTATACATTATTGGTTTTGCGATGCCCTCCACTCCAGACTGCACGATGGTCGTTGGGGTATCTCCATGTGGTTTCTCCTCCGCCAGGGGTATCCCTGGCAACGACAGTACGAGACCGGCGGCTATGCTCATGATCATGTAGGATTTCATATGGCCTCCCATCTGTTTCTTTTCCAGAGGGTGAAGAAATATTCATTGCAAGAGGATTGACTCTCCCTACCCCCGTCCCTGCATCCACAATGACCTATCCACGCTCGCATCCGTCCTTCACAAATCTCGCCGGCCAGGTTTCCAGTACAACCGCACCCACAGGTGACACATGGGCTGCAATGCCAGTTCCATTCCAGAAGTCATTGCTCATTGTCATTCATGCCATGACACACCATGTCCGCGATCATGAACGCTCAAAATTCAGTGCAGCAGCGGCGTTTCCAATTTGACGTGAGTGCGCAGGAAACTTCCGGACCGGGTACACACTATGTTCTGAAGATCGAGGAGCGGCTTCTATCGTGGCACTGAATCAAAACAGGTTCGGATCTATATAGATTCACCTGACCCGACAACCACAGACT
>JABMDE010000035.1 GCA_015904055.1 Nitrospira sp.
ATCGAGCATGGCTTTGCGAACTACGATGTGATGAATGCGAAGATAATGAAAATGCAAGGCTACCGGAAACTCTTCAAGCAAGTTTTCGGCGATGATACCGTCACAACGGAAAGGGTGGGCATGGCCATTGCCAGCTTCCAGCGTACGGTCCTCTCCGGTAATAGTCCGGCAGATCGGTTCGATCAGGGAGGAGAAGCAGGGGCCATTTCAGACGCGGCGCAAAAGGGTCTCATCCTGTTCAGGGAAAAAGCGCGGTGTACCAAGTGCCATTCCGGGTTCAACTTCACCGACGAAAAATTTCATAATCTCGGCCTCGGCTGGGATGACAACAAGGTCGATCTCGGCCGCTACATGGTAACCGGCAATGCGGAAGAGATCGGTGCCTTCAAGACCCCGACCTTACGCGAAATCGCTCGAAGCGCGCCGTATATGCATGATGGCCGTTTCAAAACCCTTGAAGAAGTCGTGAGTTTCTACAACAAGGGTGGCGTCAAGAATCCTCACCAGGACAATCTCATCATTCCGCTCGACCTGACGGACCAGGAAAAGCACGATCTGGTGGAATTCCTCCACACGCTGAACGGCGAGGGATGGCAGCACGTCTCAGCGCCTAAGTCGTTCCCGAAATAAGATAGTCGGCACGACTCTATTGCACGATCTGCATGGAAGGGCTTCCTTCGACCGTCGGTCGGGGGGAGCCCTTCTTTATGTGTCCGGTTGATGAGAGTCTTGTCCGGCATCAAGGTGCAGCACTATCTCAGGAAGAGAGCGGAGAAAATCGCCCGCTCGATCCGGGATCGTCCGCGATCTGGGGGCGGGATATCGTCACACGAGCTGTCTCGTTCGGATGTGAAACGAAGCGTGCGCCACACTGGCCCTGCTTACCGCACAGCTCTGTTCACGCCATATGCACGTTGTTCTTCTAGCAGGATGCTCAAAAAGTCCCCTATTCTCACCCGCCCACCCCGGTGCGCCAAGACGCACCGTTCCACAGGCAAGGCTGCAGCGAGCGAAGAGTCGAGGAGGTACATACCAAGTTTCGCTTGAACCGCTTGCTTCAATCAGATGCGAGCGGATAGGTTCCTTGCCTTCGTTGGGCATATACGTTGAGCCTTGGAGTGATGCGATCTGCCTGCGCGAAGCGCTTTGGCGAAGGCAGGGAACGCCGCTGGCGGACTTTTCAGCATCCTGCTAGAGTCCTGATCGACCTGAATAACAAAGGCTGGATTTGTCCATCAAGTTTTCGGTACCTTGAGAGACTGCATACCTCTTCAGGCGCGGTTATCGTAGGAGTGAATCCGGTATGGATGTAGATGCTCGGTTCATAATCTGCGTGGCGGTTACCAGTATGTTTCTTGAGTTTGCTTTTTCTTCTCCTCATTTCGCATTCGCAGGGGAGAGTCGCCTAGCCAGACACGAGTTTGTACCGGCTGCCTCGACGAGAATGGGGAAATCTGATCTGCTCGCTGCTCCACATAAAACGAATGCATCGCATGGGGCCGATGGAGACTCCAGGGCCGGCAACAAGGTCAAATCGGTCGCCAGCGGCGGTGCGTCCCACCACTCAGGCCCATCGGCGCACGTTCCTCATGAAATGACCGGAAAGGATGGCGCTCCGATGGTGTTGGTGCCCGCGGGAGAATTTGCTATGGGAAGCGACAAGGGCGATGAAGATGAAATCCCCGTCCATCGTGTGATTCTGAATGCGGTGTACATCGATAAGTTCGAAGTGACCAATGGACGGTTTGCCAAGTTCGTGGATGCGATTCAGAGCGAGCCTCCTTGGGGCTTCGCGGACAGGGATACACCGGTGATCTATGCTGACCGGCCGGTACGCTGGGTCAGTTGGATGGATGCGATGGGCTATTGTCTGTGGGCCGGCAAGCGGCTTCCGACGGAAGCAGAATGGGAAAAGGCGGCGCGCGGGACTGATGGACGGATGTATCCGTGGGGAAATGATCCGCCGACTCCGGTGCATGCAGTGTACGGCTTGAAGGAAGGGGGAGAAGAGACCATCTCAGAAATTGGCGCGCGAGACAAAGGACGGAGCCCTTACGGAGCGCACGATCTGGCCGGCAATCTGCTTGAATGGGTAATGGATTGGTATGCCGAAGACTATTACATGAGCTTTGCGGCCAATCCGGCGGTCAATCCTCGAGGCCCTGCCGAGGGTTCGGTCAAGGTGCAACGCGGCGGATCGTATATCAACAGTCCCTATCGTTTGCGGTCATCCTTTCGTACAAAAGGCGAGCCTGCTGAACAAGACCCGAACGTCGGGTTTCGCTGCGCGCAAGATGTTCCGAAGCCTCATTAGCCCACATCTGTTGTCATCTCGTTCACTGATAGCCGACGGAGTTGGATACTCTTATGATCCAGCATAGGAGGGGACAGACCATGAAGCGGTATCGAATTCCACAGGGCATCACAGTGCACTTAGACAAGATGGACCCGGATGATACCGGCGACCATAAAAAGACCGAACAAGGGAAAGAGCAGGCCAAGGCGATGACGTCTCAGCTGATCGGACGTCTCGGAGCATTGCAGGAAAGGCTGTATGCCAACGGCGAACGATCAGTGCTGGTCGTGTTGCAAGGGATGGATACCAGTGGAAAAGACGGGACGATTAAAAGCGTGATGTCAGGCGTCAATCCGCAGGGGTGCCGGGTGGCTTCGTTTAAGGTTCCCTCGGACCGTGAACGTGCCCACGATTTTCTCTGGCGGGTCCATTATGAAGCTCCACCGAAAGGGCACATCGGAATTTTCAATCGGTCTCATTATGAAGACGTCCTCATTACCCGTGTGCATGGGTGGGTATCGGAGGATCTGTATCTCGCCTGGGGGAAGTGCAAAGTTGAAATTTGGACGCACAAGATCAATGGCCTGACGGAAAGCGACTTCTATCTGGCTGCCAAGGCCGACCGGGAGTTTGAGCCGTTCAGAGTTGCCACCAGCTAACCCGAATTCAACGTCCTGCCATGAACCAACGAGGCAGCAGATGAGTGACCAAGCCCGGGTGGCGCTCGTCAATATGCCGTTCAGCTATGCCAAGTATCCATCCATTCAACTGGGTACACTTTCTGCCCTCTTGAAATCGAACGCAATTCCTGTTGACTGCCACCATCTGAATGTCCGGTTTGCCCACCTGATCGGCGTTGAGTTGCACGAGAGCATTTGCGAGAAACGGGCGCTCTTCGGCGAGTGGCTCTTCTCCTCTCTTCTGTTTCGAGACAACCCGAAACGCATGGAGTATCCGCACGTCTTTAAGCCGGTCTTCGAGCAGATTGCGCAAGAGAGTGGGAAGCCAGCCGGGTACTTCGAGGAGATGGCGACACGGATCGCTCCGCAGTTTTTGACCTGGGCTCTCACGGCCATCGACTGGGGACAATACAAGTTGGTCGGGTTTACTTCGACCTTCGATCAGAATGTCGCAAGTCTCACGATGGCCAAGCTTATTAAGGATCTGTATCCGGAGGTAACGATCGTCTTCGGCGGGGCCAACTTCGACGGGGAGATGGGACTTGAGCACTTTCGGGCATTTCCCTTCATCGATCATGTCGTGGTTGGGGAGGGGGAGGAAAGCTTCTTGCCGTTAGTCCGTCGGATTCTGGACGGCAAGACAGAGGATTATCCGAACGGGGTGATCTATCGGGAAGGCGAGAAGGTCGTACTCACGCCGAATGCGTCGCTCTTTTCCGATTTTGCCAAGACGGGACCACCTGATTATGACGATTATTACCATCTGCTTGCAGAGCTGGGCCACAAGGCACAAGGGCTTGAGCGTATTCTTTTGTACGAAGGCTCACGAGGTTGTTGGTGGGGCGAGAAACACCACTGTACATTTTGCGGCCTCAATGCGCAGAGCATGAAGTTCCGGGCAAAAAAGCCCGAGCAGGTGTTAGCGGAGATCGCAGACCTCTCCAGTCGCTACGATGCTGTGCGGTTTCGTCTCGTCGATAACATCATCGACATGGCCTATATCGAAGGCCTTTTTGGCAAGCTGGCTGCTGACCATTGCGATTTGGAAGTGTTTATTGAGACGAAGAGTAATCTCCAGAAGCATCAGATCAAGACTTTGGCTGCCGGTGGTGTGAAATGCATGCAGCCAGGACTGGAAAGCCTAAGTCTCAATCAATTGCGTGCGATGGACAAGGGTGCTACGCCGATGCAGAACATCATCTGCCTCAAGTGGAGCCTCTACTATCACGTGACAGTGCTCTGGAATATCTTGCTGGGGTTCCCTGGAGAGACGAACGAGGACTACCAGCGGCAGCTGGATCTGATCCCGTCACTGCTTCACTTTCAACCACCGGAAGCCACAGGCAAATTCTGGTTGCAGCGGTTTAGCCCCTACTTCACTAGACCACACGAGTATGGGGTTCGCATCACCGGGCCTGGGATAGCCTATGAATATGTGTACGATACGCGACAGGTCGATCTAAAAAAGATCGCCTACGATTTTGAGTATGCACTCGACGACTGGCGGGTGGATCCACATCGCTATCAAGAGTTGGTCGACGTGATTGAAGGGTGGCAGCGGCTCCACAAGTCCGGAGACCGGCCGTTTCTGTATTATTCTAAAGCGCCGAATTATGTGACGATCTATGACGGGCGGAACCCCAACGCATCGATGCGCAGGCGGTATGAGGGGTTGGCGGCATCAGTGATCGAGATCTGTAACGAAGCGGCAAAGAGCGTGGCACAGATTTGTGCCGCAGTAGCAGGACGAATGGATTGTAACGAGGTCGCGCTAAAGCCAGTCCTGAATGAGCTCACGAATCAACGTGTTCTCTATGAAGAACGTGGCAAGTACGTGACGCTAGCCATTCCGGAAAATCCGTACTTGTAGATCCTGCCTTACATCGATAGCTTCTCGGCCACGTTGCGCATCTGTACACCGTGGACCAGCGATGCACCCCCGCGGATTGCGCAGGCCACATGTACGGCTTCCGTCATTTCTTCGAGATTCGACCCCTTTTCGAGCGACGCCTGTGTGTAGGCATCGATGCAGTAGGGACATTGGACGGTATGAGCCACCGCCAGCGCAATCAATGCTTTTTCACGCTCGGATAGCGCGCCCTCGGCGAATACCGCGCTGTAGTACCCCATGAACTTGTCCCACAGTTCTTTATTCCCTTTCCCCATGTCGGCAAACTTGCCGAGATCATGTGAATGGTAGTACGAGTCCATACCAGCCTCCTGTAACGGGGTGAAGAAAATGATGCGGACCTTAGAAGGAATCAGGCATGACCGGAAGATGTCGGCTCAGCCTTCGAAAGCACTTCAGAAAACCGATGGCCGACGATGCCGGTGACCTTGGCCATAAGACCCGTCACTTCTCTCCATTCGTCCGGCAGCAGGTCTTGTTTAAGTTGGGGATGAACTGCCCATTGGGCGTCGATCCGAGTCTCTTTTCTGCTGACAAGAACGCGGAGCAATTCGATGTCCCAGGTAGATGCGTCGGGGATGTGTTCATCGGAAGGGGTTCCGCTTGTTTGGCCTGAAGGTGGTGTTGTGCGTGCCATGATTATGCTCCCAGCACAGTTGCAGAAGAATACCCCAACTACGGTCAGATTGTATATCGGGCTATTTGTGACGCGAGAAGGGGCCGTGCATTTCCGGATTCATTACGATGATGAATTTTCCTGAATCGGTGATTCGTTCAACACGGTGAGCATGGCGTGATGGATGTGCCCGTTACTTGCAACTAATTCTTGCCCATAGAGTGAGAGGTCGCGCCCGAGGAAGTCTGTCAGCTGACCTCCGGCTTCTTTCACCAGGATAGATCCGGCGGCCATATCCCACGGGTTGAGTTTTACTTCCCAAAATCCATCGAAGCGCCCGGCCGCTACGTAGCACAAGTCTAGTGCTGCAGATCCCGTTCGTCTCATGCCCTGCGCCCTAAGGGCAAACTTGGCGAAGTGATCGAGATTGTTTCGTGGAGACTCTCTGATGTCATACGCAAATCCTGTAACGAGGAGGCTGTTATCCAGGGTGCTTGTATTCGACACATGGATGGGATGTCCATTCAACTGGGCACCGCATCCTTCTGTTGCAGTAAAGAGATCATCCCGCGAGGGATCGAAGACTACACCAAGCACGCAGCGCCCTCGATACTCCAGCCCGATAGAAACGCAGTAGGCTGGGTAGCCATGAGCAAAATTCGTGGTGCCGTCAAGTGGATCGATAATCCAGAGATAAGGCGATGGCGCCTGTTCAATCCGGCCTTGCTCTTCAGCCAGGACGCTGTGGGTTGGGAATCGTGCATGGATATGGTCGATGACGCATCGCTCTGCTGCATGGTCTGCGTCTGTGACGAGATTGATCGGGTTCTTATGTTCAATGTGGAACCCAGATCTGGTGTAATCCTGCAGAATCGCTCCGGCTTTTTTCCCCGCCGCGACCGCAACATCCAACAGAACGCTCACGGGAACATGGTCTGCAGAAGATAGCATGCCGGATCATAGCATGTTGAGCGGGAGAGTGAGCATGGTTTGAAATCAGGTTGTTCGGATGCTGCAGGGAACGGCCGAGATCATTCTATTGGAAGCCAGATTCGCAAGTCATTGTAAATAATGGAATTATAAAATATGCTATGTGCCAACAAGGCTTCTATCTACATGCTATGCAATGATTACTTGCGAGAATAAAGTGTTTCTATAAAACAGATTAATTATTCAATAATAATATCTTGACATAGTTCACAAGCAATGCTATAAAGCAAGCATGCTTTTTGGAGCATGAATGTGGAAGAGTTAACCGACATCCTTGTTGGCCTTGAGCAACGGATCAGCGCCTACAAGAATCGCTTCCAGGAACTCGAAAAAAAGCGTCGTCGTCTCGACGACGAGATTGCCACTATTAAGAAGTATCTTGAGCTTGCAGAAACGCTCTATCGAGTCGAGGCTGATAAAGCCAAGCTTGCCAGTCTTTCTACGCAACTGATCACGGATGACTCCAAAGGTGTCCGTCCTCTTCCGGTCATGGATGTGACCGACCAATCACGCGAAATCCTTCTGGGGCGAAGTAAGTATGTCGGGAAAAGTGTCCCTGAAGCAGTTTGAAAAGCTGCTGTATGAAAATGGGACGACCATTCTCAAGTTCTTTCTCCATATTTCCAAAGACGAACAGAAGGAACGGCTCGAAGAACGGATTCGTGATCCTGAAAAACGGTGGAAGTTCAACGAAGGCGATCTGGAAGAGCGTAAACGCTGGGAAGATTATATGCGTGCCTTTGAAGCCGTGTTGGGCGCAACGAGCACGGATCATGCGCCCTGGTATGTTGTGCCGGCCAATCGAAAGTGGTATCGAAATCTTGTGGTGGCGGAGACGATCGTCGAAGCGATGAATGGTTTGAAGTTAAAGCGGCCACCTGAACCCCAAGGCGTGGATTTCAGCAAATTGCGAATCGTGTAATTTCCCCCCGGCTGCCAGACGATCGCCGGTTGATGGATCGGAAGGGGGGTGTCAGGCGTTGAACGGCGAGGTGCAGCGCGAATTGGTGCCAACCCCCCTGTAGAGAGGCGGGCTCACCACCCGATACCTCGTGTCGACTGTGAAAAGGGAGTATGGCTGGCCTATCCTTTTCTGGGCATGTCGCTTCGTCGTCGGGGTGGTATGTTTGGCATCCGCTCTTGGGAAGTCGATGGATTTCCAAGGGTTTGTCGAGATACTGAGTTCCTACCGATTCTTTCCTGATGGGGGACTCTGGCTGGTTGCGATTGGGATGACCGGTCTCGAATGGGTGCTCGCGCTGTGGATTCTTTCCGGCTGGCGCATTGAGCGTGGTGCGTTCATCGCGCTGATTTTGTACGGATTATATGCAGCCGGTCTTGTCATCACCCTGCTTCGCGGGCTCGATTTTCCCAATTGTGGCTGCTACGGCGTGTTCTTCCCGCAACCACTTCGATGGTATTCGCCGCTGGAAGACCTGGTGTTGGCTGGCATGTGTTATGCCGTATGGTTGTCTGCGAGAAACGCAGGGAGACCCATTGACACCTCTTTCTAATAGGCGTACGAGGACAAGTGCGGCCTATGGTTTTCTTGGAGAGCGGGAGATCGGACAGACCGCGCGGCTGTTATCCAGGTCTCTCGATGACTTCACTAGGAAAGGAGGGTGGACATGGACGACTCAACGCCACCTGGTCCGTCAGGCCCGCCGATGCAGGAGCGGGTTTCTCGTCGGTCGTGCTAGCCGATGCTCCACTGGCTGTGCCGTATCGGCACCTCAGGCCAACCGGATGAAAGCCATGTTGTGAGTGGGGATCGCTCGGCAGCATGAGGAATCTCAGAACCCGGGATCGACGAAGTCTCCCCCGATTGGAACCCTGTACGATCGACATCGGACGGGTCTAACGGCCGCGACAATTGAACAGCATACGGCGTCCTAAGCGCCACCCTACGGGCGGCCTCCCACCTAGTGCAAGGCCGCCCGTGGTGTATCTTGTGTCGGAGATTGTATGGCAGAGGCGAAACCAAGGACAGTGCGTGCGACTTTCACTGGGAAACGGCGGAGAAAGCCTGCCGGCGCTTCCACTGGACTTGGAGCGATGGATCTGCAATCCGCTGTGCCGCCTGGTGAGGTCGCAGCGCTTCATCACGCCGTCGTTGATGACGGCGGAAAGGTGCTGGCGGTCTATCGTGAGCCCTACGGCGGTCGCTGGCTCGTCATGGCCGCACTCCCAATCGGCCTTGTGGAGCCGACGCCCTATCAACGGAATCTTTCCGATACCCATGTCAGAAAATTGGAAGCAGTGATTGGCAAGATCGGCCGGTTTCTCGACCCGATTATCGCCGTGCGAATGGCGAAATCAGGTTATGAAGCGAAGTATTGGACACCGAACGGCAACCATCGCTTATCCGCCATGCGGACGCTTGGGGCGAAGAGTATTGTGGCGATCGTGGTGCCGGAACCATCAGCGGCCTATCAGATTCTGGCGCTGAATACTGAGAAGGCCCATAACCTCCGTGAAAAATCGCTGGAGGTGATTCGAATGTATCGAGAGCTGGCACAACTCGATAGCGTGACAGAGGATACGTACGCGCTTGAGTTCGAAGAGCCGGCATTGATTACGCTGGGGCTCTGTTATGAAGATCGCCCCCGATTTAGCGGCGGTGCCTACCACCCAGTGCTGAAACGAGTGGAGGAGTTTCTGAAGAAGCCGTTGCAGGCAGCCTTGGACATTCGGCAGCAGCAGGCGAACACTCTCTTGGAGCTTGACGATCTGATCGTGAAACACGTTTGAAGCGCTTAAGGCGAAAGGGCTGACCAGCCCCTACCTGAAGAGTTTCATTGTGGCTCGTGTGAACCCTGTTCGGTTCCGCCCTAAGGATGCACCGCCTTTGTCGTTTGCTGATGCGTTGGGTCGCATGGCTCAGGCTGCACAGAAGTTCAACCCCGACAAGATCAAGTTGGATGATCTGGCAAAGTCCGGCGGAATTTCTGACGACGCTGAATAGCGAGGCCCGATCTGTCTTGTTTCTCGGGCGAGGGCCCCTTTACAATACCCTCTCGTTCCAGAGTGTGAGGAGGTTGTGCGATGAGTCTCGCCGACAATAAATGTATTCCCTGTCGTGGCGGAGTCCCGCCGGTGCCGAATGATCGTGCCGAGGCTTTGCTGAAAGAACTGGGTCGAGGGTGGTTGCTCAATGGACAGGGTCATCTTGAGCGGCTCTACACGTTCAAGGATTTTGCGCAGGCTTTGGCTTATGTGAACAAGGTGAGTGCCATTGCCGAGGCCGAGGGACATCATCCTGATCTGTATCTCGCCTGGGGGAAGTGCAAAGTTGAAATTTGGACGCACAAGATCAATGGCCTGACGGAAAGCGACTTCTATCTGGCTGCCAAGGCCGAC
>JABMDE010000036.1 GCA_015904055.1 Nitrospira sp.
ATCGGTCGGCGATCCTGACGGTCGACTGGAATTTTACCAGCATGATGCCGCTGTCGTCCGGCTTCCATGCCGAGTATGCGAAAGCGTGACCAGATGGGGGCTGCGACGGGTAAGCAGGCGCCATCGATAATAATCCATAAAACTTGAAGACATGATGCAGCCAGGGCCATGTCCCCAGCCCGGCTGTGGAAACCAACGGGGGATTGTTCATTTTCATTCAGGAAAGGGCGTTTTGGAGAAACGACGCGGGTAACGGGGAAGATGGTGCAAGTCCATCACGGTGCCGCCACTGTAAGCGGGGAGTAACTCTGCATCATGCCACTGTCTTGAAGGCAGTGAGGAGTGATCGGTGAAGGGTGAAGAGTCGGAACCGATGGAGTTCCGGCACAGCACTCATCACTTCGCACTATTCACTTCCGTAGATGGGAAGGCGCAGAGACGCGACGATCCGCAAGTCAGGAGACCCAGCCGGCAGTCGATTCAACTCAACCCTTCGAGCATAAGGGAGGTCGTCATGTTGTGGTTTGTCTGGCGTGGTTTGTTTTGTGTAGTTGTACTGGTTTTCTCGATGGTCTTTCTTCCCCATCCCGCCTCTGCCCAGGAAATTGCCAAGGCAGACTCCTCAGAAATCGTCGAAGTGCCGGATACCGTCGTGAGCGCAACGAAGACGGCAATTCCCGCCAAACAAGTCACGAGTGCCGTCGAGGTGATTACGGGAGAAGAATTAGAACGGAAGAAAATCAAGACCGTCATCGATGGATTGCGTCTTGCGCAAGGCGTGTTTGCAACTTCGAGCGGCGGTCCCGGCACAGAAGCAACTGTAAAAATGCGCGGAGCCTTTGCCCGGCATACCCTTGTGCTGATTGATGGGGTCATTGTCAATAGCCCTACCACTGGTTCATACAACTTTGCGAACCTGACAGCTGAGAACATCGATCGTATCGAGATTCTCCGAGGGGCGCAGAGCATGCTCTATGGTTCCGATGCCATCGGGGGAGTGATCAACATCTACACCAAAAAAGGAACCGGCACGCCGACCGTGAATGGTTATATGGAGTATGGGTCTTTTGCCACGTTTCGTGAAGGCGGGTCGCTGTCCGGTGCAAAGGGGCCCTTCGACTTTTCAGTGTCGGCATCCCGCTGGGATACCAGCAGCTTTTCGGCGATCAATTACCGCCGAGGGGCGTTTGAAGGAGACGGGTTCCACAACACACAGGTATCAGCAAAGGCGGGTGCGGCACTCCCCAAAGACGGTCGAGTCGAGTTCAATATGCGCTGGTACGACTCGCGGACCAGCTTCGACGGATTTGCAGACAGCGGCGCGCCTGCGGATGTGTTCGGCGCGAGATCGATGAACCGCAATCTCATTCTCAACGGGACCTATGAACAACCCCTGACATCATGGTTAACCACGAAGCTGACGTTGTCACAGGCCAATGAGCGATTGCGGAGTGAGAGTGGGAATGTGGGGTTCAACCTGAATACCAGACAGTTTATTGCAGCGAATCCTAACTCTTGCTTTCCCAACTTCGACACATGTTTTACGCCATTTGCGAGCGATCTGGAAATCCTGAATCGTCGCCTGGAGTGGCAAAACAACGTTCGGGTCGGTGAGTGGGTGCTTCTCACGGCGGGTTATCAATTGAGACGAGAAGAAGGAGATTCCGCCGGATTCTTCGGGCCAACTGCGCCTGCGAAAGTCATTTCGTCCAACGCCGGCTTCGCCCAGGCACAGGTGAACTTATGGGATCGCTTGTTCATGACGGCGGGGGGGCGGCACGATAGTTACAACAACTTTGACAACGCGACGACTTATCGGGTGACCGGTGGCTATAGTGTTAAAGAAACAGGCACGAAATTTCGGGGGAGCTACGCCACAGGGTTCAAGGCCCCGACGATGAACGATTTGTTTTTTCAAGGATTCGGCAATCCCAATCTGAAACCTGAGAAAAGCTTGAGTATGGATCTTGGGATCGAGCAGAGTCTGTTCAGCGATCGTCTCCAACTCAGCGCGGGTTATTTTTGGAATCGGTTTCAGAACTTGATCCAGTTTGCTTCCGGCGGTTCCTTATGTCCGTCTGGGTCGTTCGGATTCTGTCCCATCAATGTCGCGGATGCAAAGACGCAAGGCTGGGAATTCGCGTTTAAGTTGAACGTGTTCAAAGGGTTGGATTTGCGAGGGCAATACACCCATACACTGACCCGCGCATTCGATACCCCTGACAATCCATTGGGCGGCGACAAGAGACTCCCTCGCTGGCCGGTCGATCAAGCGACAGTCGGTTTTACGTATTCACCGATTGATGCGCTACGGCTCAACGTCGACTATCGGTTCGTGGGATCCAGGAACAACAATTTATCCAATTCGTCCAGCCAAAAGCTTGGCGTCTTCAACGTCGTCAATCTTTCCGCATCATATGATGTGACTAAGAATTGGCAGGCGTATATTCGCGTTGATAATCTCTTTAACGAAAAGTACGAAGAGATCTTTCTCTTTGGAACGCCGACCCGCTCGGTCTACGGCGGCGTGAGAGCGAATTTTGAAATCCCACTGTAGTTGCACATGGCGCATTTTCCACGACTTGTCATAGCCGGAACGCACAGCGGTGTCGGCAAGACAACTGTGACACTGGCGATTCTGGCGGCTCTGCGCAAGCGGGGCCGCCAGGTCCAGCCATTCAAAGCCGGGCCGGATTTTATTGATCCCGGGCATCACAAGGCTGTGACCGGCCGGCTTTCCAGAAATTTGGACGGGTGGATGTTGGGGGAGGCCCTCAATCGGGAGATCTTTTCACGGGCGGCTGCCGACGCAGACCTCTCCATTATAGAGGGGATGATGGGATTGTTCGACGGCAGCTCGCCGGTGAACGAAGTGGGCAGCACGGCTGAACTGGCGAAGCAATTGGAGGCGCCGGTGCTGCTCGTCATCGACGGTAGCGCGATGGCGCGGTCCGCTGCAGCCATGGTGTCCGGGTATGCGCAGTTTGATCCGGCTGTGCGCGTGGCCGGTGTGATCTTCAACCGTGTTGGTAGTGAGGGGCATTATAGGCTGTTCAAGGAGGCAGTCGAAGCTGAAACCGATGTGGTGGTCGTTGGCTATCTGAAGCCTGATCCAGCCGTCGGGATACCGGATCGGCATCTTGGTTTGGTGACGGCGATGGAGGGGGGAACCGACGAACTCTATGTTCGGTTGGGCAAGGCGGCTGCTGAGACCATCGATCTGGGTCGAGTCGAGACGCTGGCCCGCTCATGCAACGCGTTGACACCGGCGTCGCCCGGGCCCGTCATGAAACGCGACGGGCGGACGATTCGGATCGGTGTGGCGCAGGATCAGGCCTTTTGTTTTTACTACCCTGAGAACCTTGAATTGTTGGAAGCGGAGGGCGCAGAGTTGATCCCGTTTTCTCCGCTCAGGGATCAGTCGCTTCCGGACGATGTGGCGATGGTGTATCTCGGTGGAGGCTACCCCGAATTGCATGGGGCAATGTTGGCGGGAAATGTGCCCATGCGAACGGCCATCAGGAAATTTTCGGCCAGTGGAGGGACGATCTATGCGGAATGCGGCGGCATGATGTACCTTACGCAAGCCATCCGCGATTTCTCCGGCGCCGCGCATGAGATGGTCGGGCTGTTTCAGGCGGAAGCAGTGATGCGGACGCCAGGCCTGACGTTGGGATATCGGATGGTGGAGATCACTCGATCCTGCATTCTTGGCTCATGCGGCGTGACGGCCCGCGGCCATGAGTTTCATTATTCCACAGTGGTTCCCAAGGGACCGCTGGCCTATGCCTGTGCGCTCACCGATGCGCTTGGGAACGGAACGGGTGTTGATGGGTTGTCGATCGACAATGTGGTGGCGCTCTACACGCACCTTCATTTTGCCAGCCAGCCTCGCGTCTCGGCGTCGCTGGTGGAATCGGCTCGCCGCACGAAGGCATGATCCACAGTGAACTTCGAATAAGTACGATGACGGAGCAGGACGAACACAAAGCAAAGATGCAGCGGCTGAAAGCGTCGGTGGATCGGCGCATCGAGGCGGCGCAAGAAGAGAAGGGGCTCGTGATCGTCTACACCGGCGCCGGCAAAGGCAAGACGACCGCGGCTCTGGGGATGGCTCTGCGCACGGTTGGGCATGGCAGGAAGGTGGCAGTGGTGCAGTTCATCAAGGGCGCAATCGACACGGCGGAAGAGCGGATGTTGAAGTCGTTCGGGGAGCGGGTGACGTTTCTCCGGATGGGTGAAGGCTACACCTGGGAGACGCAGGATCGTGAACAGGATACTCGATTCGCGCAACAGGCCTGGGCGAAGGCCTGTGAGTTTCTGCGTGACCCCTCCTATGCGATGGTGATTCTCGACGAGTTCAATATCGCACTCCAGCACAAGTACGTGAACCTGGACGAGGTGTTGCCGATGCTGGGTGCTCGTCCGCCAATGCAGCACGTTGTGATAACGGGGCGGGGAGCTCCGGCTGCCTTGATTGAAGAGGCCGATCTGGTGACGGAGATGAAGCAGGTGAAACATCCTTTTCGCAAGGGCATTAAGGCCCAACCTGGAGTTGAGTTTTGAGAGGCCCGGTTCAGAAAACCTGCGAGCATTGCGGGCAGGTGTTTCAGTGCGGAGGATATCAGTGCTGGTGCGGCAGCCTTGGGGTGACCGAACAACAAATGGATTGGATTGCGGCACGGTATAAGGATTGTCTTTGTCCTGCCTGCTTGGGGAAGATCGCAAGGGGCGAGCCGGGATCGCAGGTGCCACAGATTGATCAACGTACTTCCTGATGACACACGAACGGTGTCGGTTGTTCCCTAACCACACAAGAGGCAGGACAATATGATTACAGATTCACCACGAGTGCAGATCGTATTGGGGATCACGTTTGCCGCTCTGATGGCAGCAACGCGAGGTCACCACCTTGGCGCGCTCGAATATGTGCCGACCGCCTCCTGGGCGGTCTTCTTTCTCTCCGGCATCTACCTTCGTTCGCCGTGGGTCTTTCCAGCGTTGCTGGCCGAAGCTGCGCTACTTGACTTCGCAGCCATCACCTGGGCAGGAGTGGACGACTTCTGCGTGAGCCCCGCCTACGGCTTCTTGCTGCCGGCCTACGGCATGTTATGGGGTGCCGGTCGCTGGTATGCCGGGCGTCATTCGGAGAGTGTGGTCACGCTGATTCCGCTGGCACTGAGCCTATTCATGGGCACAGCGCTCTGTGAATTGATCTCAAGCGGGAGTTTTTACTTTTTCTCAGGACGGTTCGAACAGACAAATCTGACACTGTTCGATTCACGCTTCGTGAAGTACTTCTCAGGGTCCTTCTCGGCAGTGGTGTTTTATACAGGTATCGCTAGTGTCATGCATTCGCTATTTAGCGTGGCCGGTGTCTTGACGGCACAGAGCAACCGGTCAAGGACGTTGGCAAATTGAGTGAACGCCTACCCGTAACCAGCCCACTACGGACTGGTTGCCAATTGCATGGGTACTGGGATAAGGAATGGTATGCTGGGTAAATCCCGTGTCATCAAAGAAGTACGGTCCCTTCGCAATGAGACGGTTTCCAAGCCTGAGGCATCTCGGCACCCTAACGGTGCTGGCCACGCATTCACCTTGGTCGAGCGCAAGGCCGTCTATCGCGCTATTTTTGAACGCCGCGATGTGCGTCGAAATTTCCTGCCGACAGCGATTTCGGATGAGGTGATGATTCGCCTGCTGACAGCAGCGCATCATGCGGGGTCGGTCGGGTTCATGCAGCCGTGGGATTTTGTGGTCATCCGCGATCATGCAACCAAAGGTGCTGTGAAAGAGTTGTTTCTGCAAGCTAATGCTGAGGCGGCGGCGCGTTATCGAGGGGCGCGCGCCGCGCTCTATCGGGGCCTCAAGCTGGAAGGGATTGAGGAAGCCCCGATCAATATCGCGGTGACCTGCAGTCGCCGACGGGGCGGTCCTCATGTGTTGGGCCGTTCTACCGTGCGTGATACGGATTTATATAGTACGTGCTGTGCCATTCAAAATCTCTGGCTTGCAGCACGCGCGGAGGGCATCGGAGTGGGGTGGGTCAGCATTCTCGATCATGGGGAGTTGAAGCGAGTACTCGGTGTGCCGAAGCCTGTCACAATGCTGGCCTATCTCTGTCTCGGATATGTGTCTGATTTTGCGACACAGCCGGACCTGGAGCGTGCCGGGTGGCGCAAGCGGATTCCTGTGGATAATCTCATTCACTACGAATCCTGGGGCAATAGACGAGGGCGGCACGAGGGGAGACCGTAATGCGCATTACCAAGGTGTATACGAGAACGGGCGATGCGGGAAAAACGCGATTGGCCGGAGGGCAACAGGTTTGGAAAGACAGCCTCCGTGTCGAAGCCTATGGAACGATCGACGAATTGAACGCGGTGGTCGGCGTGGTGCGGGTCATGAATGCAGATGTGCAGAGCGGGAATCTGGCGGCCAGTCAGCTCGAAGAAGAGCTGCGATGGGCGCAGAATAAATTGTTCGATGTCGGCAGCATCCTGGCTACGGCGCCTGGGCAGACATTCAAGAATATGCCGCAGATCGTCGGAACTCTCCGGCGGTGAATTGCAGCGAGTCATGATTGCGCGAGCTTTGGCGCAAGAGCCGGCCATTCTCCTGTTGGATGAACCAACCGCGTTTCTGGATATCAATCATCAACTCGACATCTGCAGCCTGATCAGTCGGCTTCGCGATGAACGGCAATTGACGGTTGTGCTGGTGTCCCATGACCTAAATATCGCGAGCCAATATTGTGATCGTGTGCTGATGTTGAAAGCCGGACGGCTCAGCCATATTGGATCGCCTGCCGAGACGATCAAGCCTGATGTATTACAGGCTGTCTATGGATGTGAGGTGGTGGTCGATGCTCACCCGCAGACAGGAAAACCGCGTGTGACGATGCCGATGAGTCCACAGTGATATGAAAATTGGACGAATAGCGCTGTTGCATCTTGAGACGATTCCTGGGGATATTGAGCGTAATCGCTACGTCATTGTCGAAGCGATCAAGCAAGCCGCATCAGGCGGCGCAGAGTGGATCGTGACTCCTGAACTGGCGGTGTGCGGACTGCAATTTCCTCGAATCATCGGGCTGGACTGGATACTGCCGCAGCCTGATCGATGGATGCAGCGACTGTGCGGACTCCTGAAAGATTTAAAGCGAACGCTATTTCTTGGGTGTCCTGAACGGGACGGACGCAGGCTCTATAATTCCGTGTTCGTCATCGATTCTAACGGAGAGATCGTCGGCACACATCGCAAGATCAATGTGGCGAGCGATTCATTGTCATGGTCCAGCCCCGGTCACGATGCCATGCCGATCGAGTGCGATGGGATCAAGGCCGGGCTGCTGGTATGCAGCGACGCCTATACGCCGGATATTACAAGGGTGTTGAAGTTCAACGGCGCACAGATAGTGCTCTCACCCTCTTCATGGGGACCGGGCATTCATGGTCCGAATGGAGAGTGGGAGGATCGGAGTCGTGAAACAGGCCTCCCGTTGATTGTCTGTAACCGGACAGGCGCCGAACAGACGCTCGACTTTTGGAAGGCTCCGAGTCTTGTTGTGAAGAATGGAGAGCGATTGCTCTCGCATACGTCGGATCGGTCGGCGATTCTGACCATCGACTGGAATTTCACCAGCATGATGCCGCTGGCGTCCGGCTTCCATGCGGAGTATGCGAAAGGGTGAGCTGAAAAACTTGAAGACATGATACAGCCAGGGCCATGTCCCCAGCCCGGCTGTGGAAACCGATGGGGGATAGTTCATATTCATTTAGGAAAGGGCGTTTTGGAGAAGCGACGCGGGTGACGGGGAAGATGGTGCAAGTCCATCACGGTGCCGCCACTGTAAGCGGGGAGTAACTCTGCATCATGCCACTGTGCGCTTCGGCGCATGGGAAGGCGCAGAGAGGCGACGATCCGCAAGTCAGGAGACCCAGCCGGTAGTCGATTCAACTCAACCCTTCGAGCACAAGGGAGGTCGTTATGTTGTGGTATGCCAGGTGTGGTCCGTTCCGTGTCGTTGCACTGATTGTTTCAATAGTCTTTCTTTCCCATCCCGCCACTGCCCAGGAAATTGCGAAGGCAGACTCTTCGGAAATCATCGAAGTGCCGGACGTCGTTGTGAGTGCAACGAAAACCCCAATCCCAGCCAAACAAGTTACGAGTGCGGTGGAGGTGATCACCGGCGAAGAACTCGAGCGAAAGAAAATCAAGACCGTCATCGACGGATTGCGTCTTGCGCAAGGCGTGTTTGCAACGTCGAGCGGCGGGCCCGGCACAGAGGCTACTGTAAAAATGCGCGGGGCCTTTGCCCGGCATACTCTTGTGCTGATCGACGGGGTCATCGTCAACAGCCCTACGGATGGCGCGTACAACTTCGCAAATTTGACGGCAGAAAATATCGAGCGCATCGAAATTCTCCGCGGGGCACAGAGCATGCTCTATGGGTCTGATGCCATCGGAGGAGTGATCAGTATCTACACCAAGAAGGGAACCGGGGCGCCTCGAGTGGGAGCATTCATGGAGTATGGATCCTTTGCCACCTTTCGTGAAGGAGGCAATATCTCTGGCGCAAAAGGCCCATTTGATTTTTCAGCTTCGGTGTCCCGTTGGGACACCAGCAGCTTTTCGGCGATCAATTACAGGCGGGGAGGGTTCGAGGGAGACGGCTTCCACAATACGCAGGTGTCGGCAAAGGTGGGTGCGGCACTACCCAACGATGGTCGGGTAGAGTTTAATATGCGCTGGTACGATTCGCGGACCAGCTTCGATGGATTCGCAGACAGCGGCGCGCCGGCAGATGTATTCGGCGCGAGATCGATGAACCGAAACCTCATTCTCAACGGGACCTATGAACAGCCACTGACATCATGGTGGACCACGAAGCTGACTTTGTCACAGGCCAATGAGCGATTACGGAGTAACAGCGGAAATGCCGGGTACAACCTCACTACCAGACAATTTATTGCGGCAAATCCCAATTCCTGCTTTCCTAACTTTGACGCATGCTTTACTCCATTTGCGACCGATCTGGAGGTCCTCAACCGCCGCTTGGAGTGGCAAAACAACGTTCGAGTCGGTGAATGGGTGCTTCTCACGGCGGGATATCAGTTGCGGAGAGAAGAAGGCGACTCTGCGGGATTCTTTGGGGCAACGGCGCCCACAAAAGTCATTTCGTCAAACGCCGGTTTTGCCCAGGCTCAGGTGAATTTATGGGATCGCTTGTTCATGACGGCAGGGGGGCGACACGATAGTTACAATAACTTTGAAGATGCGACGACCTATCGGGTGACCGGCGGCTATAGTGTCAAAGAAACCGGTACGAAATTTCGAGGAAGCTACGCCACGGGGTTCAAGGCTCCGACGATGAACGATTTGTATTTTCAAGGATTCGGTAATCCCAATCTCAAGCCTGAGAAAAGTCTGAGCATGGATCTTGGGATCGCGCAGAGCCTGTTCAGTGATCGTCTCCAACTCAGCGCGGGTTATTTTTGGAATCGGTTTCAGAACCTGATCCAATTTGCTTCCGGCGGCCCCTTATGCCCGCCAGGTTCGTTTGGATTCTGTCCGATTAACGTTGCCGATGCGAAGACGCAGGGGTGGGAATTCGCTTTCAAATTGATCGTATTGCAAGGATTGGAGGTGCGAGGGCAGTATACTCATACGCTGACTCGCGCATTCGACAGCCCCACGCTCCAATTGGGAGGCGATAAACGACTCCCTCGCTGGCCGGTCGATCAAGCGACAATCGGCTTTACG
>JABMDE010000037.1:0-8546 GCA_015904055.1 Nitrospira sp.
GTCGGCACCTGGGCGACTGCCCTCACTGTGAAGAGTTCGTAGCCTCTCTTCGCCAGACCGTGTCGCTCTGCCGCCGGAATCCCACTCCGGCCCTGTCAGCGAACGAGCGGGCCCTGATGCGCGAGAAAATTCTGAATGCAGCCCGATCCCGGTGATCCACTCTGTCAAACCCGCCGGCCTCCGTGCTAAATTGACCATCTGATCCGGAGTGAGACTTCTTTCAATGCAGGCACTATTCATGACTCGATGCAGACCACTTACAGCGGCGTTGCTTGTCGGGGGACTGTTCACGATTTGCGACGCCAGTTCGGCAATGCTTGCTGCAGCAGCAGCTTCCCACCAGCCACACGCATCTGCGACGGTCAAAAGCCCAGCCACCGAGACTGCTCGCCGATACGCCGATGCCATCTCAAAGGGCGATCGTCTCACTGTTGGACAGTTGGACTTCGCTTGCCAATATCGGCTTGTGACGGCTTCGCCGCCCGGTCGTAAGCCTTCCCCCGAAGCAGCTGACCCTTCGTATGAGCTGTGCTGGAAAGAGCTGACCGCCGGCCATACGCCGTCCCTGAAGCGGACGGACGTCGGCATGGATGTCCTCTGGCCCAGCACAGGCCCACTGGTATTCTATGGGGATGAACTGTCCGACACGCCGGCCTCGGCTTTCGTCATGGATACGATCGGGACCGCACCGCCGGGAGGCGGCCTGCAATTGCTCGTCACGAACAGTCGCCGAATCCCCGATGGGTCATTTCGACTCAAGCCAAACGGCAAGGTCATCGGCGTCCCAACTACGTTGGTCACAATCACGGTGGTATACCAGGATCCGTTAGCCGCACCGGTTACCTATGCACCCGGCACTGTGCAATGGACGAGCACGGTTAAACGCCCGCGGCGCGCGGTCAAATCCGTCGTCACCCAATGGGTCGTGTTCACCGGGCTCAAACGACACGGATTCCCGAACGATACCGCGGTGGTTCACAGGCCGGTGGACACCACCCCTGAAGCGCCAGGCATGGTGGCCGAGCGAATTCCGTTCACGACAGAAATCAGCCGGGCTCTGCCTGAATCGCTGGTCTGGTGGGGACCGAAGGATCAACCGGGCACATTCACAGCCGCCGCAGCACAAGCCGCGAGCTTCCCCGATTTGCGCGATCGGGTCGCACTGCTCAACCGCATCTTGATCATCGATCCAAACCAGGTTGACGCCCTGCAGGTCCTCACCAAACACCTATACATCGTGCTGCTCCGGGAAGCCGCCAAGGGGCACGGCCTAACAGTGAACGACCCGGCACTCTCGCTTACCATCAACGAATTCTACTGGAATATCTATGCCGGGGCAGCCCGCCTGGATCTCTCTAACGCGATGGAGATGGGCGGCCTGTCGCAACCGGCACCGGCAGATTTTCTCTACCGGATGGTACCAGCCATGGAGACGCTCGCCAAGATCCGCCCCGAACAGCTGGATAACCGCTTCCGTCTCGGCATGGCCTACCGATGGAACAACGACCAGCTTCCGATGACCGAAACCTTTGAAGCTTTGGTCCGCGACATTCCGGACAACCGGAAAACACCCAAGGCCGAAGCCCTCCTCCAGCTAGCCTGGTCCCGCATCAACAAAGTTGCCTGGAACCGGATTTTGCACGATCCGGACAGCCTGCAGGCCTATGCCGATGCCGAAAAGTCATCGGCCCTGGCCGAGCTACCGATCGACAAGTTTCTTGCGGAATACACCATGGCCTACAGCATGATTTTCATGCCGGATTACGGAGACAAGCCGAAGATGCTGCGGCACCTGACCGAGGCCAAACGCTGGTTCAACGAAATCCCGGGAAAAGACGACGCGGTCTGGCGCTACTTTCTTCACAGCGAACTGCTGAAAGCGGTGCTCGATGCTGATCCGGCCTTCCAACCGATCTTGGCGTCCACAGAGAAGAGGGACGGATAAAACGACCCGCCCAAGAATCGATCGGTCTCTTTCGATATGTTCGTTCTGAGCGCGAGTGGAAAGAATCTGAACTTTCCGCCGGTTGAACAGGCTGACGCAGACGGGTTACTCGCAGTCGGCGGGGATCTCCGCCCTGAGCGGCTCCTCGAAGCCTACCGCCACGGCATCTTTCCCTGGTACAACGAGAGCCAGCCGATTTTATGGTGGTCGCCCGATCCACGCGCCGTGCTCTTTCCCTCCAAGCTCCATGTCCCGCGCAGCCTGGAACGGACGATGCGCCGCGATTTCTTCACGGTCACGCTCGACCGCTGTTTTCGAGAAGTCATGATCCAATGCGCCGGCCCCCGGCCACAATATCCCGATGGCGGCACCTGGATCACACCCGCGATGATCGAGGCCTATGGAACACTGCACGAACTCGGTTACGCCCATTCTGTAGAAACCTGGATCGGGAAAGACTTGGTCGGCGGCCTGTATGGCCTGGCCCTCGGGACAGCTTTCTTCGCCGAATCCATGTTCACAAAAGTAGACGACGCTTCAAAGACCGCGTTGGTCGCACTCGTACAGCAGTTACAGGCTTGGGAGTTTTCCATCATCGACTGCCAGCAATCCTCGCCACACGTCAGTCGCTTCGGCGCCGAAGAAATCCCGCGGCGCGAATTCATCGCCTGCCTGTCCGAAGCCACCAGCCGATCCAATCGCAAGGGGAAATGGACGTTTACTCATATTCCCGCCATATGACCGGAAATTTGACAGGCTTTTCCCCTCTCACTTATGATTCGTTTTCTTTAAGAGGAGGGCATCCTATGAGTTTCACGATTACGCCGAAAGAATTGAAAACCCGCCTGGAGAAGGGGGACAACCTGGTACTGTTGGATGTTCGGGAACCCTGGGAGAATTCGCTGGCGAAGCTGGACAACTCCCTGCTGATCCCGCTGGGCACCTTGCCCCAGTCGCTTTCAAAACTGGACAAGAATACCGAAATTATCGCGTATTGCCATCATGGGATGAGAAGCGGAGACGCGACGGGATTTCTACTCCAGCAAGGCTTCTCAAACGTCAAGAATCTGATCGGCGGGATCGATGCCTGGTCTTGCCATCATGGGATGAGAAGCGGAGACGCGACGGGATTTCTACTCCAGCAAGGCTTCTCAAACGTCAAGAATCTGATCGGCGGGATCGATGCCTGGTCTCTCCAAATAGACGGGAAGGTTCCACGATACTGATCCGGTGAACCAATAGAACCCCGGTGCCCGCTCCCCTCACATCATCAGCGGAGCGGGCTAGCCCATTAGTTCACGGAAATACGCGACGGTTTTCTCAAGACCCTTGGTAAGATCGGCCTCCAGTTCCCAGCCCAGCTCTTGCTTGAGTTTTGAGGGGTCGATTACACTGCGCAGCTGCTCTCCCAGCTTAGCCGGGCCATGCACTTCCTTGCAGGAAGAGCCGGTGAGTCCCACGAGTAACCGGAACAGTTCATTGATCGACGTTTCGATGCCGGTCCCTACGTTATAGACACCCTGTGAATCCTGTCTCATCGCAACCAAGTTGGCCTCCGCCACATCGTCGACGAACACGAAATCCCTGGTTTGACGGCCATTCCCATTGATAATCGGCTGCTCGTTGTTCAGCATCTTTCGAATGAAAATGGCCACGACACCGGCTTCCCCTTCAGGATCTTGTCGAGGTCCATAGACGTTCCCATACCGCAGGCTCACGACCTGAATTCCGCTGATGCGCTGAAAATAAGACAAGTAATGTTCGGCGCAGAGCTTGCTGATGCCATAGGGGGAGAGCGGTTTGGTCACATGAGATTCCGGCGCTGGAAACGTCTCCTGTTCTCCGTAAATTGCGCCTCCGGAAGAGGAAAAGATGACCTTTCTCACCCCATGATGCACCGCTTGATGCAGGACATTCATCGTCCCCAGCACGTTGACCTGCGCATCGAATACTGGATTTTCAACTGAGACCCTCACGCTGACTTGCGCAGCCAAATGAATGACGATGTTAGGCCGTTCATTGCGAAATACTCGTTCCAATCGCCCGCTTTGGATATCCAGCTTGTACAAGCTGGCAGCACGATTGACATTTTTTCTCGTTCCGGAAGACAAGTCATCAACAATGACGACTTGGTGCCCCTCCTCCACAAGCCGATCGACCACATGAGAGCCGATGAATCCTGCGCCGCCCGTTACGAGTACCTTCATCATCCCTCCGATAAATGAGTATCCTCTAAAAACCGCTTTGCCCTTTTACATACCATGAAACCGCGTCGCAAGCTCAAAAATTGCCAACATTTCATGATTCCCCTTTTTCCCCTTCACGGGACAATCCAATGTCTTCAGCACCCGCAATCCCAATTCGTCCGCATGCCGCACAATCCGCTGAAGTACGTCCTGCCGTTGCGTCTCATCACGAACGATTCCGCCTCGCCCGACCTGTCCCTTCCCGACTTCGAACTGCGGTTTGACAAGCGCAATGACGCGAGCGGTCGGCGCTAAGAATGGGAGGATTGACGGGAGCACGTTCGTCAATGAGATAAACGACACATCGATGACGGTGAGCGCGATCGATTCAGGAACGGCTGACCGTTCGATATAGCGGATGTTGGTCCGTTCGATGAGTACGACACGAGGATCCTGCCGAAGCCGCCAGTCGAATTGGCCGTAGCCGACATCGACCGCATAAATCCGCGTCGCGCCGTGTTGCAAGAGACAGTCCGTGAACCCTCCCGTTGAGCATCCCACATCGAGACAGACAAGACCACGCGGATCGATCCCGCACGCGTCCAGAGCGGCCACAAGCTTGTCCCCGCCGCGACTGACAAATCGAGAGCCGTGTGAAACAACATCGATCGCCGCCTCCGCAGACACCGCTTTGGCGGGCTTGTCGATCATGGCGCCGTTGACTCTGACCTCTCCGGCGAGGATCATTCGCGCCGCGGCTTCCCGGCTTGGCGCCAACCCCTGCGCGACCAGCCGCTGATCAAGACGATCTTTTTGAGGGTATGCTTTGGCGCCCATGGAAAACGGACTCTATCAAGACCTCAACAAGGCAGTCGGACCACTGCGGCGCTACGCGTCGGCGTCGGAATCCCGTTTCTCGTCGCCGTCGGAAGAAAATGCGCGAAGGTGCTTCTTGCCGTTTGTGTCCTGTACCAACACTTCGATCTTCCGTTCAGCTTCTTCCAACACCTTCAAGCAGTTCTTCGAGAGACGAATCCCCTCTTCAAAGATCCTCAACGACTCATCCAGGGGCAAATCCCCTTTTTCTAATTCGGCCACGATGGCTTCCAATCTGGCCATCGCCTGCTCAAACTTCACACCAGCCACCGTCATCTCCTCTTCATCAACAAATGGGCCATTATAGCGGGGCCGACCCGGCTTTGAAACTATCGGGCATCACATTCGTCACCACACAGCGCAGTTGCCCTTTCGCAAGACGGGCTAACACCTCTTGCCCCACAGCGACTTCGCAAACGTCCCGGATCACACGACGAGGCGACACCGACTCTAGAATACTATACCCGCGGTCAAGGATCCCCAGCGGACTCAACGCATGCAAATTCACGAGACACGCCTGCGCCGCTTGCGTCCTCCGGCTCAGTCCATATCGCATCACTTGTTCAAGACGCGAGCCTAACTGAGGCACCAGGGTGAGCCCCTGGCGCACCTGCGCGTCCGGGCTGTTACCGATCAATTCGTGTTTGAACGAATGCGCCCGGTCCCATCTCTGCCTCAGAAGACCCTGCACGGCCCGTCGCATTTGA
This sequence comes from Nitrospira sp., assembly GCA_015904055.1. Next base: position 5,715 of record JABMDE010000037.1, read on the forward strand.
GCAACCGCTCCGTCGACCTGCTGAATGTCCTCCAACACGCGATACCGGACGTTCGCGATGTGGGTGACGATGAGATCAAGCTGTTGTCGATCGACTTCGCAACGGCGGTTCATCGCCTGCCGGGAACGGGCCGTCAATTCACCGAGGCGATCGACAACTTCACTCAACACCGGAGCGACGGCCTCTGCGGCGGCCGAGGGCGTCGGCGCGCGCAGATCCGCGACAAAATCGGCAAGCGTGACATCCGTTTCATGACCCACGGCTGATACGACCGGAATAGGCGATGCGGCAATCGCGCGCACAACCCGCTCATCGTTGAAACTCCAAAGATCTTCCGATGAGCCGCCGCCCCGCCCCACAATGATGACATCGACACGGTCTACTGCATTCAATGATCGAATGGCAGAGGCAATCTGCTCTGCAGAGTCCTCTCCCTGTACCGATACCGGAGCGATGATGATACGGAGTACAGGACAACGGCGATGCAGCACCGTCATCATATCTCTCACGGCCGCCCCCGACAGCGACGTCACGATACCGACAGTTCGAGGAAACGCCGGCAAGGGCCTTTTTCGATCCAGATCGAAGAGCCCCTCCGCAGCCAGGCGAGTTTTGAGTTGCTCAAACGCCACCTGCTGCGCGCCGCGCCCCTTCGGTTCGACATACTCAAGAACGACCTGATACTCCCCGCGCGGCTCATATACTGTGACCCGTCCCCGCGCAACAACCTGCAACCCATCCTCCAAACCGAACCGCAATCGAAGCGCGGTCGACCGGAAGATGACGGCTCGCATCTGACTGGAATCGTCTTTGAGCGTACAGTAGAGATGCCCGGACCCGGGCGCGCGAAGATTGGAAATTTCTCCCTCGAGCCATACCTCCGAGAAATCGGTTTCAAGAGATGCTCGAACCAGACCTGTCAGTTCCGATACGGTAAAAATACGCTTCGACGGGGAATCACTGGACGATGGGAGGGAGCGGAGACGACTCGTGGCAGCCTCCTTCAATCGATGATGCGGATCCGCTCAAACGCAATAGCCTTGCCCAAGCGCGCGTCAAGCTCCAGCAACACCGCACAGAACACCGACGGGCCTGATGCCACTTCAAAGCGTCGCGGCATGCCGGTCAGAAACTTTTCAATCGCCAGTTCCTTTTTCACGCCAATGACCGAATGCAACGGACCGGTCATCCCGATATCAGTAATGTAGGCCGTCCCCTTGGGCAGAATTTGATCGTCGGCTGTTTGCACATGGGTATGCGTACCGACCACCGCCGTGACCTCACCGTCCAAATAGTGGCCCATGGCCATTTTTTCAGACGTGGCTTCTGCGTGCATATCGACGATCACCGCCGATGTTTCCTGTTTCAATCGTGACAATTCTCGTTTGGCCGTTTGAAACGGGCAATCGATCGTCGGCATGTAGGCCCGGCCCATCAGCTGCAGCACCGCCAGCCGTTCGCCGCCTGCAGTTTCAATGACCACACTGCCTTTGCCGGGTACTCCGGGCGGATAGTTCGAAGGCCGCAGCAGGCGGGATTCGCGCGGGAAATAATCAAGCACTTCTTTCTTATCCCAGGCATGATTGCCCGTGGTGATGACCGAAAGGCCCAATTCAAACAACTCTTCGGCCAATTCCGGCGTAATGCCGAACCCGCCCGCGACATTCTCTCCATTTCCGACCACGGCGTCGATTTGGCGCTGCGCAACAAGGCGCGGGAGGGCACGGGCTACGGCTCGCCGCCCAGGCTCGCCCATGATATCGCCGATACACAGTACCTTCATCGGGCGTATTCCACGTACCGGCTCTCCCGAATGACCGTCACTTTGATTTGTCCCGGATACGTCAGTTCCTGCTCGATTTTCTTCGCCAAATCGCGGGAAAGCTGGAACGATTCGGCATCGGTGATGTCTTCCTGTCGCAGGATCACACGAATTTCACGCCCCGCTTGGATTGCATAGGCCTTTTGCACTCCCTTTAGTCCCGTGGCCAAAGACTCAAGTTTCTCCAACCGTTTCACATAGGACTCCAGCGCTTCTCGCCTGGCTCCCGGCCGGGCAGCCGAGAGGGCCTCCGCCGCAGCCACCAATACGCTCTCCGGACACAGCGGCTCCACCTGTTCATGGTGTGCGGCAATCGCATTGACGATTTTGGGAGACTCTCCGTATTTTTTGGCGATCTCAGCTCCCAGCATGGCGTGCGGCCCCTCTTCCTCATGGCTGACCGCTTTTCCGATGTCGTGAAGCAAGGCACCGCGCCGCGCCAACTTGACGTCGAGGCCCAATTCCGACGCCATGATGCCGCAAATGTACGACGCTTCCCGCGCATGGTACAAATTATTCTGCCCGTAACTCGTCCGATACTTGAGCCGCCCCAACACTTTGATCAACTCAGGATGAAAATCAGACAGCCCCAGCTCGAAGATGATCTTTTCAGCCTCTTCATACATCAGCTTGTCGATATCAACCTTCACCTTTTCAACAATCTCTTCGATGCGGGTGGGATGAATCCGGCCGTCGTGCATCAACCGCTCAAGCGACACTTTGGCGATCTCCCGCCGCAAGGGATCGAATCCAGAAATGATCACCGCCTCCGGCGTCTCATCGATGATCAAATCAATCCCTGTGGCCGCCTCAATCGCACGGATATTTCGCCCTTCCCGGCCAATGATCCGGCCCTTCATTGCGTCGTTTGGAATCTGGACCACCGAAATCGTGGATTCCGACACGTAGTCGCGCACCACCCGCTGAATGGAGCTGGTGATGATTTCACGTGCTTCCCGTTCGGCATTTTCACGCGCCTCTTCGATCGTCCGCTTGGCGATGCCGGCGGC
>JABMDE010000037.1:8666-19557 GCA_015904055.1 Nitrospira sp.
TCTTGTCAAGAAACGGACTTTGTCGCACCGGCGAGGCGGAGATATTCCTTGTAGCTGCGGAGGACGCGCTTCACATAGTGCCTGGTTTCCTGGAACGGAATCAACTCGACAAACTCGTCTTCGCTCCGGCCTCGATAGGTCGTCGCCCAACTCTCGACGGCGATCGGACCCGCATTGTACGCTGCGATGGTCTGCGCCACGTTGCCGGAAAACTGCGCGAGCAACTGCTCCACATACCGAACCCCGATCTGAATGTTCGTGTCCTGATCGAACAAATCCTCCCGCACCACGCCGGGAAGACGGTGCCGCTGGGCCACCGCATTGGCCGTTGCAGGCATGATTTGCATGAGACCGATGGCTCCGACACGGGACACGGCGCGCCAATCGTATTGGCTTTCTTCCCTGATGATCGCCGCAATGAGAAACGGGTCCACCCCGGTGACTCCCTGTGTTTTGATCGTGTGAATCAATCCCGTCGGGTAGGCAACATTCCACAAATCGTCCGCCACAGCCCCCCCGGTCCGCTCCAGGCGGTCTCGAAATCGAGCCCGCACAAGGCGCAGCGCATGATGGTACGCCCCGACTTCATTCAACATCACAGGCAGCGCCGCCAACACCTTGGGATCTCGGCTGTAGTGGTCTGTCAGCACCGCGAGTTCTCTCGCGGCATCCTGCTCAAGACCAAGCGTTCTGAGTTCGATCGCCCGCCGATAGGTCGGCTGTTGTTCAATTTCCGCCCGGCCATTGCTGCGCTGAACAGGCGTCTGAACCATATCCGTAGCAAGTGGGTCGGTAATGACCGCACCCGAAGAATCCCGCTGAGTCTTTTCCTGCTCTACAGGCGCCACGGTGGGGATGTCAGTCCGCCCCTGCGCCAATTGACAATAGTACGTCAGCGGGTAGCGCTTGCAGAGGAGATGGAAGGTCTCTTTCGTTTTGGACTCTTTGGCGTGACTCTGAGACCGCGCGATCCAATAGAGCGCTTGCGGTTCCCATTCGCCGTCCCGCTGATCAACGATTGGTTGCCACACGGCAATCGCATCCTGGTAGCGACCCGTTCGATACAACACCCACCCTTCACGCCATTGGGCTTCAGCCCGCTGGGATGCCGGCTCTCCGGACTTGACGACATGCCGGTACTTCGCGATCGCCTCATCAAACTGGGCCTGATCTTCCAGCCAAATCCCGGCAAATAAATTAATCTGCCCTTTTTGTTCGGGAGACAAGGACCGCTTGGGTAATCCCCGGCTCACCTCCAACAACTTTGCACCCATTCCCTGTCGAAGATAGACACGGGCCAGCCAGACCACAGCTTCATCGGACTGAACGGTCTGAGCCCCAGCAAGTTCCTGAAAGGTCTCACGTGCGTGTTCATAGAGTTTCAATCTGACTTGCGCAATGCCCAATTTCAGTTTGGCGTCCCCACGGCGGGAGGAAGACGGGTCTTTTGTAAGAAATTTTTTCAGTTCGTCGATCGCTTCCGCGTGCAAGGCCTGCCCAAGAAACGCCTGGGCCCTGGTGTACAAGTCATCGGGCTGAGGGGCCCAGGACTCACCACCGATATTGGTCGCAAGCAGAACCTCCGCCTCCTTGGCTTCCTTCGTCTGCGGGAACTTCATCCATAATTTTTTCAGCGCCTCCCTGCCTTCAGCCGGCTGATTGGCTCGAAGATAGCAATCGGCCAGCCGCAGCCACGCCTGGGGCACTCGCGGCTCTTTGTCGTTGGTCCCGACGGCCTTGGTGAGCCACACCATCGCTTCAGGACAACTGGAGGCTTGGTACCAGGCTTCCCCCGCACGAAGAGCCACTTGATCAAGCAGATTGGAATCGGGGACTGCTTGTAGCACTGATTCGAATGCCCTGGCTGCCTCTCTCGTCTCCCCCAGATGAAGCAATGATTCACCGATCCAGAGCCGGATGTAATCATCGAGGACTGAAAACTCTTGTTGGGCCGAGCGGAGGTAAGTGAGCGCTTCGGTCGGATTCCGCTGAACCAGCATCACTCCCGACAACAACCCTGCCCGCTTGGCCCAAATCGAAGCCGGGAATAGCTCCATCACTCGTCGAAGCCGTTCCAGTTTCAGCGTTGCGACCTGATCTTTTGTCAACGCATGGCCGAACCGCTCTTTTGGCCATGCCGCGGCGGTGAAGCACTCCTCAGCCGTCCCACACCCATCTGCTTGCAGCTTTTCCGAATCCAAAACCGGTGCAGACTGTGCATCATAAAAAAAGAGGCCGCCGGCGACGATGAGAGACAATGCCAGCGAAACCGGCACAACGCTTCGGCCAAGGCTTGCAACAGATCGAGGACTGATGGTCGGTCGTTTCATCGCCGCTCATTATATACAGCATGAGCCGCAATGGAAGAAGTTTTACAACCGCCTCATGACTCGGCGCTCCTCATGGTGTCGGTTCATTCTCACTTATGGTAGGCTCTTCGTCAGACAACGAGTCGGGAGTACCCTGTATGCCGGCGCTGCTTGTTCCAACCAATTTATTGGCCCTCACTGAACCGCAGATGGTGAAGTTTGTTCGTGCACAGGGCTGGCCGAATTATCGGGCCGGACAAATCCTCCGCTGGCTGTACCGCCGGCGCGCACGCGCCATCGCCCAGCTGACTGACCTGCCTTCCCGTGATCGATCGGCATTGGCCGAGATCGCAATGGTCGGGCGCGCCCCCCACTGTACCGTGTTGCCGTCTCAGGATGGCACGAGAAAATTACTGTTGACGCTCGACGATGGACTGACGATTGAAGCCGTACTCATCCCCGACGACGACCGGCTGACACTGTGTGTCTCCACGCAAGTCGGCTGCATGTTGGACTGTGGCTTCTGCCTGACCGGTACCATGGGTCTGAAACGCAATCTCAAAACTCACGAAATCGTCGACCAAGTCTTGACTGCCCAGGACCAGCTGAAGACCGGTGAGCGTATTACCAATCTGGTCTTTATGGGCATGGGAGAACCCTTGGCCAATGTGGATGCGCTCGAAGCAGCTATTACCTGCTTGACCGATACATCGTGGGGCCTCGGATGGTCGCCCAGACGGATCGTCGTATCGACGGCAGGCCTCGCGTCCCGCTTGAAACGAGTTGCGGCCCTTGGCGTCAACCTGGCCATCTCTCTCAATGCCACCACGGAAGAACAGCGCCGGGAACTCATGCCCGCTGCCAGCGAAATTGCATCCCTCAAATCATTGCTGGCGGCCTGCCGCCGGTACCCCCTGGCGCCGACCCGGCGGCTGACTTTTGAGTATGTCCTGCTGGCAAATGTCAACGATCAACCCGTAGACGCCCAGCGTTTGACAACTCTGCTTCGAGGCATGAAGTGCAAAGTGAACCTGATCCCGTTCAACGAATTTCCCGGAAGCCGGTTCCATCGCCCGCCGGATCGCGACGTGCTCAGGTTTCAATCTACACTCCGCCAAGCCGGGATCGACGTATTCATCCGTAAAAGCAGGGGACGCGACGTGCTCGGCGCATGCGGACAACTCGGAAATCTTCCCACAGACCAAGGATCCATTACCTTGACACCTATCGAATCCCGTTGTTAGCATGCCCTGTGTTGCTTATCCCATCATGAAGCGGTCGGCTCTCCATCACTATTCGACGACGTGCCTCCTTGCAACGCTGCTGGCGTTCTCTGATGCCGCATCGTCAATGGCCCTCGAACCTCTTGAACATGTGCTGTCCAACGGCATGAAAGTGTTGCTGGTTGAGGTCCCGAAAGCCCCGGTGGCGACCGTGCAGGTGTGGTACAGAGTCGGTTCCAGAAATGAAGTGATGGGACGCGCCGGACTCTCCCATATGCTCGAGCATATGATGTTCAAAGGCACGGCGAAGTATCCCAAAGGCTCATTTTCACGCATCATTCGCAAAAACGGCGGAGTCGACAACGCGTTTACCGGACAAGACTTCACCGCCTATTTCGAAAACCTTTCGGCCGACCGCGTCGAACTGGCTCTGGAGCTTGAGGCTGACCGCATGCAGGGTTTGATTCTCGACAACAACGAATTTACGACCGAACGCGAGGTCGTCAAAGAAGAGCGGCGATTGAGAAGCGAGGACGATCCACAAGGCGCGCTGGTCGAAGCCTTGTTTGCACAGACCTTCCTGAGCCATCCCTATCATTGGCCGGTCATCGGCTGGTTTGCCGATCTCGATGCGATGTCGCTCGACGACTTGCAACGCCACTACGACACATTTTACTCTCCCAATAATGCCACTCTGGTCGTTGTGGGAGACATCAAAGCAGACGCTCTGCTCCCGACGATCAAACGCCTCTTCGAGCCGATTCCCAAAGGGCCCTCTCCCAAACAGACCATCTCGCCAGAGCCGGATCAACGGGGCGAACGACGTATCGTTCTGAAACGCGAAGCCCAGGTTCCTTCTGTCATGATGGGATTCCGCGTCCCCAATTATTCGAGCGACGATGCCTATGCTCTTGGCCTCCTCGAATCGATTCTGTCTAATGGGAAAAGCTCCCGGCTCTATCAGAGCCTGGTCCATGACCAGAAGAACTCCCTGTCGGTCGGCGCGGAATACAGCCTGCTGCAAACAGATTCCGGCTTGTTTTATTTCTACTCCCTCGTCAGCCCGGGCGCGAAAGTTGACGCGGTGGAAGACGCACTACATCGCGAGATCGCCAAGCTTCACAATGAATTGCTGTCCGACCTGGAACTCCAGCGGGCCAAAAATCAGGTGGAAGCCTCCCGCATTTTCGAGCAAGATTCAAATTTTCGCCATGCCATGCTGCTTGGACAATTGGAATCTATCGGTGCGGGCTGGCACCGGGCAGATCAATTTCTGGAACACATTCGAGCCGTCACCGCCAAAGATATTCAACGCGTCGCTAAGCAGTACTTGACCCAGGACAACCGAACGGTGGGGATTCTCATTCCCCTGCCTCCCAAGGAGCAGGAGGCGTCTCTTCCGCCGTCGCAACAGGGAAAGCCATAGCGCACTGCCCATGCCTCACCGAATGACAGACCACACCCCTCGGCATTCACGCCATCGCCCCTTGCGGTCCTTACACGCGAGTGCGGCCTTAGTCGCGTGGGCGGTCCTCACTGCCGTGACCGGTTTTTCAGATCCTGGACTTGCCGCCGATATCTCCCCGGCTAAAATTACGACGCCCAATGGGATAACCGTGCTGGTGATTGAGCAACACTTTCTGCCCATTGTTGAAATCCATGCGCTCATCAAAACCGGGTCGGCTTATGATCCACCGGAGAAAGCCGGTCTGGCAAATCTGACGGCGAGCCTCCTGGAAGAAGGCACGACGACCAGATCATCGAAACAATTGGCTGAGCAGATCGACTTCGTCGGCGGGGCACTGGACGTCACGGCTCACGAAGATTACACCACTGCGGCAGCGCGCGTGCTCAAAAAAGACCTCGACCTTGGTTTCACACTGCTGGCAGACATCCTCATACACCCGGCATTCCCCCCGCAGGAATTCGATCGGGTACGGTCGCAGATTCTTGGAGAGATCATTAGCGACAACGACGACCCCGGCCATGTGGCCATGAAAGCATTCAACCAACAGGTCTTCTACAATCACCCCTATCGATGGCCGGCGAATGGGACCGAAGAAACCCTGAACAAACTCACGTTGGCCGACGTCCAAGCTTTCTACGCGAAGGAGTACGTACCGAACCAGGTCATTCTTGCCATCGTCGGCGATATTACGGTGGAGCACGCTACGGTCTTGGTCCAAACGCATTTCGGAGCCTGGAAGAAAGGTCCGGCACCGGCCAGGGTGGTCAAGAAACCCGTTGCTATCGGCAAGAAAACCGTGCAATTCATCGAAAAAGACCTGACCCAATCCACCATTGTATTAGGCCATAGTGGCATCAGCCGGACGAACCCGGACTTTTATGCCGTGACCGTCATGAATCATGTCCTCGGCGCCGGCGGATTTTCGTCGCGCCTGATGGACTCTATCCGAGACAAACAAGGGCTCGCCTACGGCATCATGAGCCATTACGACGCACGCGCCATGCCGGGCTCGTTCTGGGTGAACCTCCAGACGAAGACGGAAACCACCAACCAAGCAATCAACGGAGTGTTGGCCGAAATGAAGGCCATCCGCGAGGCTCCGGTCACGGACCAGGAGCTCGCCGAAGCCAAATCGTTCTTGATGGGCAGCTTTCCGTTACGGTTGGACTCGACCGCCAAACTGGCAACAGTGTTGGCGCAGGTGGAGTTTTTCGGATTGGGATTCGACTACTTCGTCCAGTATCCCAAATGGATCGAACGGGTCACAAAAGAAGACGTGCAGCGGGTCGCCAAACAGTACCTTAACCCACAACATTACGCCCTCGTCGTCGTCGGCAACATTGCAAAAGCAAAAATTCGTCACTAATACGCGCATATACGAGACGCCTACTGCCATGCCAACCACACTGCTCCAACAGAAACTCGATCGCCTCCGTACCCTGCTTTCCGAGATGGGCTCCGTCCTCGTTGCCTACTCCGGAGGAATCGACAGTACCTTCGTTCTGAAGGTGGCCCATGAACAGCTCCGGGACAACGCCGTCGGTGTCACGGCTGTCTCTCCGACGTTTCCGTCGATCGAACTGGACATTGCCACACGTGTCGCCCAGGAAATCGGAGCACGCCACGACATTGTGCGGACAGATCAGCTTGAGATACCCGAATTCGTCAGAAACGATGCGGCCCGTTGCTTTCACTGCAAGACCGATTTGTACCAACTCCTCGAAACCATACGGCAATCCGGCAGCAGCACTCATGTGGTGGACGGAACGAATTTGGACGACCTGGGTGATGACAGGCCCGGCATCAAGGCGGCACGGGAATGGGGAGTGCGCAGCCCGTTAGTCGAAGCCGAGCTGTCGAAAGCCGATATCCGCGTTCTCGCGAAGGAGTTTGGGCTCTCGAACTGGGACAAACCGGCGGCCGCCTGCCTCTCATCGAGAATCCCGCGCGGCACCCCGATCACAATCGAAAGCCTCCATCGCGTGGAAGAGGCTGAAGATGTCCTGCAGGCGGCAGGATTTCGTCATGTACGTGTGCGGGAGCACGGAGACATTGCGCGCATCGAGGTCGGGCCGGAGGAATTCGCTCGGCTCAATGAGCCAGACTTGCGCGCACATATCAGTGCCTGTCTCCGCAAATCCGGGTTTCGCTTCGTCTGTGTGGATTTGGAGGGATACAGGCCGGGCGGGATCAGTCTTCGTTGATCCCGCGCGACCCAATCATTACGCTACTGCTGGTAGGATTTTGACAGCGCTTCGAGTGCGTCGTCTGCGAACTTCCTGTTGTCCGCTTCATTCAGGCTTCTCTGGACAACCTTCTCCGCAACAAGCAGGGCTAAATCCGTGGTTTGAGCGCGAATATCCTGAATCGCCTTGCGACGCTCACGGTCGATTTCGCGCGTTGCGTCGCCTTTGATCCGTTCGGCTTCCACCGTCATCCGCTGCTCATTTTCTTCCATGAGCCGCTGCGCCCGTTCCTTGGCCGCAGCCAGGATTCCTTCCGCCTCTTTTGCAGCGGAATTCAGCTTGGCCTCGTACTCTTTGAATTTCCGCTCAGCCTCAGACCGGTGATGTTCTGCCTGGTCAAGGCTGTCCTTAATTTTCTTTTCCCGTTCTTCCAGCATGCTTAAGATGCCGGGAAACGCAAACTTGTAGAGCACGAAAAAGAGAATCGCAAACGACACCACTTCCCAGAAAATGGTCGGCGCGGAATACAGCCTGCTGCAAACAGATTCCGGCTTGTTTTATTTCTACTCCCTCGTCAGCCCAGGCGCGAAGGTTGAGGCGGTGGAAGACGCGCTGCATCGCGAGATCGCCAAACTCCACAATGAACTGCTGTCCGACCTGGATCTCCAGCGGGCCAAAAATCAGGTGGAAGCTTCCCGCATCTTCGAGCAGGATTCAAATTTTCGCCATGCCATGCTGCTCGGACAATTAGAGTCCATCGGCGCGGGCTGGCATCGGATCGATCACTTTCTAGAACGTATTCAGGCCGTCACGGCCAAAGACATTCAACGCGTTGCCAAGCAGTACTTGACCCAGGACAACCGAACGGTGGGAATTCTCATTCCTCTGCCTCCCAAGAAGCAGGAAGCCTCTCTTCCGTCGTCGCAACAGGGAAAGCCATAGCACACTACCCATGCCTCACAGAATGACAGACAGCACCCATCGGCATTCACGCCATCGCCCCTTGCGGTCTTTACGCGCTGGTGTGGCCTTGGTCGCGTGGGGGGTCCTCACCGCAATGACCGGCTTTTCCGAACCGGGACTTGCCGCCGATATCTCCCCGGCTAAAATCACGACGCCCAATGGGATCACCCTGCTGGTAGTCGAACAACACTTTCTGCCCATCGTCGAAATCCATGCGCTCATCAAAACCGGGTCGGCTTACGATCCGCCGGAAAAAGCCGGCCTGGCAAATCTGACGGCGAGCCTCCTGGAAGAAGGCACGACAACCAGGTCCTCGAAACAATTGGCCGAGCAGATCGACTTTGTCGGCGGGGCGTTGGAAGTCAGCGCTCACGAAGATTACACCACTGCGTCGGCGCGAGTGCTCAAGAAAGACCTCGACCTCGGCTTCACACTGCTGGCGGATATCCTCTTACACCCGACATTCCCCCCACAGGAATTCGATCGGGTGCGGGCACAGGTTCTTGGAGAAATCATCAGCGGTAACGACGACCCCGGCCATGTGGCCATGAAAGCGTTCAACCAATTGGTCTTCCACAACCACCCCTATCGGTGGCCAGCGAATGGGACTGAAGAAACCCTGAACAAACTCACGTTGGCCGACGTCCAAGCTTTCTACGCGAAGGAGTACCTGCCGAACCAAGTCATTCTTGCCATCGTCGGTGATATCACGGTGGAGCAAGCCACGGTCTTGGTCCAAACACATTTCAAAGCCTGGAAGAAGGGCCCGGCGCCGGCCAGAGCGGTTAAGAAACCCACGGCTATCGGCAAGAAAGCCGTGCAATTCATCGAAAAAGACCTGACCCAATCCACCATCGTATTGGGCCATAGCGGCATCAGCCGGACGAACCCAGACTTTTACGCCGTGACCGTCATGAATCATATCCTCGGCGCCGGCGGATTTTCGTCGCGCTTGATGGACTCCATCCGAGACAAACAGGGACTCGCCTACGGCATTATGAGCCATTACGAAGCACGCGCCATGCCGGGCTCGTTCTGGGTGAATCTCCAGACAAAGACGGAAACCACCAACCAAGCGATCAATGGAGTGCTGGCCGAAATGAAGGCCATCCGCGAGGCTCCGGTCACCGACCAGGAGATCGCTGAAGCTAAATCGTTCTTGATGGGCAGCTTTCCGTTACGGCTGGACTCAACCGCCAAACTGGCGAAGGTGCTGGCGCAAGTGGAGTTTTTCGGATTGGGATTCGACTACTTCGTCCAGTATCCCAAATGGATCGAACAGGTCACGAAAGAAGATGTGCAGCGGGTCGCTAAGCAATATCTTAACCCGCAACATTATGCCCTCGTCGTCGTCGGCAACATCGCAAAAGCAAAGATTCGTCACTAGTACGCTCCTATACGAGACGCCTACTGCCATGCCAACCGCACTGCTCCAACACAAGCTCGATCGCCTCCGCACCCTGCTCTCCGAGATGGGCTCCGTCCTAGTTGCCTATTCCGGAGGCATCGACAGCACCTTCGTGCTGAAGGTGGCGCATGAGCAGCTCCGGGAAAACGCCGTCGGCGTCACGGCTGTCTCTCCGACGTTTCCGTCAATCGAACTGGAAATCGCTACACGTGTCGCCCAGGAAATCGGGGCGCGCCATGACATTGTGCGGACGGATCAGCTGGAGATTCACGAATTCGTCAGAAACGATGCGGCCCGCTGCTTTCACTGCAAGACCGATTTGTACCAACTCCTCGAAACCATACGGCAATCCAGCGGTGGCGCTCATGTGGTGGATGGAACGAATTTGGATGACCTCGGTGATGACAGGCCCGGCATCAAGGCGGCGCGGGAATGGGGTGTGCGCAGCCCGTTGGTCGAAGCCGAGCTGTCGAAAGCCGACATCCGCGTGCTTGCGAATGAATTTGGGCTCTCGAATTGGGACAAACCGGCGGCCGCCTGTCTCTCATCGAGAATCCCGCGCGGCACCCCAATCACAATCGCAAGCCTCCGTCGCGTGGAAGAGGCTGAAGATATCCTGCAGGCAGCAGGATTTCGTCATGTGCGTGTGCGGGAGCACGGAGATGTCGCGCGCATCGAGGTTGGACCGGAAGAATTCGCTCGGCTGAATGAACCGGACTTGCGCGCACACATCAGTGCGTGTCTCCGCAAATCCGGGTTTCGCTTCGTCTGTGTGGATCTGGAGGGATACAGGCCGGGCGGGATCAGCCTTGGTTGATCCCGCGCGACCCAATCACTCACTACCGCTGGTAGGATTTTGACAACGCTTCGAGCGCGTCGTCTGTGAACTTCCTGTTGTCCGCTTCATTCAGGCTTCTCTGGACAACCTTCTCCGCAACAAGCAGGGCCAAGTCGGTGGTCTGGGCGCGAATATCCTGAATCGCCTTGCGACGCTCACGGTCGATTTCGCGCGTTGCATCGCCCTTGATTCGTTCGGCTTCCGCCGTCATCCGCTGCTCATTTTCTTCCATGAGCCGCTGCGCCCGTTCCTTGGCTGCAGCCAGAACTCCTTCCGCCTCTTTTGCAGCGGAATTCAGCTTGGCCTCGTACTCTTTGAATTTCCGTTCAGCCTCAGACCGGTGATGCTCTGCTTGATCAAGGCTGTCCTTAATCTTCTTTTCCCGTTCTTCCAGCATGCTTAAGATACCGGGAAACGCAAACTTGTAGAGCACGAAAAAGAGAATCGCGAACGACACCACTTCCCAGAAAATCAGGGAAGAAAAAAAGTGAGATTC
>JABMDE010000037.1:19677-25099 GCA_015904055.1 Nitrospira sp.
TACTTATACCCACAGGCGGCAAGTGCACATGCAACACATGAGCAGAACTCTGCCGAGAATGGGTCCGCAATTCAAGCAGAACTCACTTCAGAATGTCAAGCATACATAGGCCTGTTTCTGTAGCAGTCGCTGCGGTATAGTGACGTACCTTCTTCCTGTAGAATTGTCGCCACCAGGTCAACGCCGATGCTTTCATCGACTCGCTTCCTACAAGGCCCTCCGTCGCCTCTTGTGGTGACGCTGCCGTGCCCGCCGGCAAGTCCCTTTGACCTCTACACAAGAATAGCCTCAGCGCAACGCCCTTCCTTTCTTTTTGAGAGCGGCAACGGACGCGCGACAACAGGACGCTATTCATTCTTTGCCAGTGACCCCTATCAAACATTGAGTGGAAAAGCTGATCAGTACCTGCAGCAACCGGCACAGGGCCACGAAAAGTCCGGACAGGCTCCCTTCCAGCATCTCGCCAGACTCGTCGGCAGCTCCCACATCATGCGGCCCCTCGATGTCCCGCCCTTTTTCGGAGGAGCGGTTGGTTATTTCAGTTATGATCTCGTCCGCCAATTCGAACGGCTCCCGTCTGCCGCGCTCGATGATCTCGCCACCCCCGATCTTGAGTTTGCATTCTTCGATCTCGTCGCGGCACTTGACCATGAGCGAGACTGCCTGATGCTCATGTTCTGCCCGCCACTCGAGCGTTTTCAGGGTGAGCCTCGTGAGAAACTATTCCGAGAAGGGCGCGATCGCCTGGCGGCACTGGAAGCGCGGCTGTCCAGCCCTGCCTGCACCGAAACCGATACCGACACACGAGGCGGCCTCGCATTCTCACCGGAACAACAACGGTCTTCCTATATCGATCGTGTCCACCGGTGTCAGGACTATATCGCAGCCGGTGATATCTATCAGGCCAACCTTTCTCATCGTTTTACTGTGACGGGAGATGCCTTTCCACCTCAGTCCGGATTGCAGCCGGATCTCCGTGCGTACAGCCGTGTGCGTACCCTGAATCCTTCACCATTCTCCGGACTCCTCCGTTTCGATCACACCAGCCTCATCAGTTCATCGCCTGAACGCCTCGTCCGTCTCAACGGACGCCGGGCGGATACCAGGCCGATCGCCGGCACGAGACCCCGCGGAGAGAATGTTGCCGCCGATCTGCGGCTCGAAGACGAGTTGCGCTCGAATGAAAAAGAATGCGCGGAACATATCATGCTGGTTGATCTCGAACGGAATGATCTCGGTCGGGTCTGTGATTTCGGAAGCGTCCGGGTCGATGAACTGATGACGCTGGAACGGTATTCCCACGTAAGCCATCTGGTCTCTCATGTCGGCGGGACCCTGAGAAGCAACGCCACGGGGTTTGATTTGCTGAGAGCCTTATTCCCGGGTGGAACCATCACCGGCGTGCCAAAGATCCGCTGCATGGAAATCATTGAAGAACTGGAACCGGTTCGCCGTGGCCCCTATACCGGCTCGATGGGCTATCTCAGTTGGAGCGGCGATTTGGACTTCAACATCTTGATCAGAACTCTCGTCAGAAGGAACGATATAGGGTACCTCCAGGTCGGCGCCGGCATTGTGGCCGACTCCGATCCGGCGCGTGAATACGAAGAGACCCTCCACAAAGCCCAAGCCTTTTTGAGCGCATTCGCGTAATACCTACCGCCATGTGGATCTACCTCAACAACCGGTTTGTGAAGGATGCGGACGCCGTCGTCTCCGTCTTCGATCACGGGTTTCTCTATGGCGACGGGGTCTATGAAACGATCCGCTCGTACGGGAGCCGCATCTTCATGCGGGACCACCATCTTGCCAGGCTCCGACGATCTGCCGATGCAATTGGACTATCCATGCCCGACCTCAACTGGCCGGACCTTCTCCATGAGTCGATGGAACGTAATCAAGTCGGCAACACCCAACACGATGCGTATCTGAGGATTACGATGTCACGAGGAGCTGGAGACATCGGTCTCGATCCAGCCCTATGCCGCACGCCCACCGTCGTCATTATGGCCAAACCGCTTCATCTCCCCTCCCCCGAACTGTACCGGAACGGCGTGACACTGATCGTCGCTGAAACAAGACGCAACCTGCCCAGCGCCCTTTCTCCCCAGATCAAAGCCACAAACTTTCTCAACAACATTCTTGCCAAACGGGAAGCCATCGCGGCCAAAGCATTCGACAGCATCTTGCTGAACTGGGAACATCACCTGACAGAATGCACCGTCAGCAATCTGTTCTTCGTAGCTGGCGGATGCCTGCACACGCCCTCCGTTGAGTGCGGTCTCCTGGACGGCATCACTCGATCCATCGTGATCCAATTGGCAAGAGAACAGCACATTCCAACCCAAGAGGGCCGTTTCACTCCCACACAGTTGTACCAAGCCGGCGAGTGCTTTTTGACTAACACCAGTATGGAACTCATGCCGGTGATTGCTGTCGATGGCAAACCGATCGGCACGGGGAAACCGGGCCCCCTCACTCAGAAGCTGCACGCACTGTTTATTGGAGCGCGAGAACATTTTTTGGAGAAGACTTCGCCTCGCTAGACTTCAAACTTCTTGTTTTCACTCCCATTTTCATTCTACCCAAGAGGCACGAGATCTGCATTCTCCTTGACAGGTGATTGAAGACTGTTATCGTTTGACCATGCTGAAACCCAAAAAACCTTTCCGCCTTGCCACACTCCCCATCACGATGGGCCTTCTGGTCACGAGCTCCCTTCTGACCGCAGCGCCCACTGCCCGTGCAGAGATGTATCAGTATGTCGATGCCAATGGGACCATTTCTCTCACAAACGTCCCGTCCGATATGCGGTACCGCCGAATCGATACCCTTTCGAATCGCCTCCACGCCACGATCTCCGAGCAAGAATTAGAGCCGATGATCAGCCGGTTTTCACGCCAGCATCAACTGCACCCGGCGCTCATTCGAGCCGTCATCAAAGCTGAATCGGGATTCGATCCTCATGCCGTGCATCCGATGGATCCGTTTCTGCCGATGGGCTTGCGCCATCAATACGCGCACCATTTCATTCCCCGTCGCATCGCCTCGGGCACGGAGAATCCGGCTACGGCTATGCGCTGCTTCCCGAGCGAACGCGAACTTGCCCCCTGCTTTATCGAATTTTGCTCCCCATCGAATCAGTTCCTGAATACGATCCGGCCCTTCCTCGACGAGAACCCGTACCGCCTCTCGCCGGCATAGCCCGTGTCCCGCTTTCACCGTATCCGTCAAATGGATCGCCACGTCGTCTTCTTCACTGAGTGCCACTGCCACGCCCCCTTGCGCAAAAATGGAGGCGCTCTGTAAAGGATGGCCCTTGGTGAGCATAATCACCCGGCCTTCTCGGCTGAGGTCGAGCGCTGCGCGGAGTCCGGCGACTCCGCTCCCGATGACAAGAAAATCCGCTTGTGGTGGAGTAGACCGCCGCATGGGGTGCTATCGCGGAGCAGGCTTGGGTGGTGGAGTCTCGGACAGCGCCTGCTTCGTTTTCATGCCGAACGGCAGATCGCCTTGAATATCGCGCAGGAGAACCGACTGGGTTCCGGCCCACTGTAGCCGTGTATGGCCTCGCTGCCGCATACCTGAATCCTCAGCATGCTTTTTCCACACGCCTTGCCAACGAACATACACGTCGACATTGTCGCCTTCGATGATGACCCGCTCGACTTTGAATTCGAGTGAGATCGTGTGAAAAGCCTGGAAGTCCGCCTCGACTTGATGCTGCAACGATTCGAGGTGGTCCGACGGCGCCATCACGGCTCGAAACTCGGAATGATTTTTCTTCTGATACGCATCCCGTAACGATTCCACCGCCCGATCGATACGCTGCATCCGTTCATGATCCGCAGGGTACTGAAGTGTCTTCGACGAACAGCTACCCGCAGCGAGGGCACACAGCACAACCCACCCGGCAAGCGATAGACTCGAACCAGCAAAACATACTCTTCTCAGATTCATACTGCGCAGTATAAGAAGGCAACGAACAGAGGGTCAAGGGACGCTCTTACACGTCTACAGACGAAATGCTGCATAAGACGATAATGCGGCGGCAGGCTTGCATTTTGGACAGAAAGCCTCTAGACTCCGGCCCCTGGGAGATACAAAGCATGTCGAGTGTGTTGAAAAAGCGCCGGAAGAAAATGCGTAAGCACAAGTACAAGAAGCTGCGCCAGCGCCAAAAATTCCTTCGCCGTAAAAGCTAATTGCCGTCTACAATGCAGGAGGGCACCTTGGCCGATGGCAGAAGGGTTCGGATTCGCGTTCGGACAGTAAACTGCACGTACGTAGGTGATTTCTTGGTTCCTCCGATGCGCAATCGCATCTCTGACGCGCTTAACGAAGAGACGCGCATGTTCATCAGCCTGACTGATGTCGTCGTTGGCGATAAGGATCGGACTGACTTCATCGCGATCAATAAGAATCTCATCGAATCAGTTGCCCAACTCTGATCCTCGTCCAGTGCCGTTCTTGCCAGGCTACGTCTCACTCTTCAGACTGTGATGGACACTCGAACAGCGGATTTTGCCGCCTTCCTCATGCCTCGTGACCTGCCATGCTGATCTTCAAACGCTTCCTCCCGTTCATTCAACCCTATCTGTCGCGCATGCTGCTGGCAGGCCTGCTCGTCATGGGCGTAGCCGCTATCAATCTGGCCTTGCTCCGGCTCGCCGGCATGCTGTGGGACATCATCACCGTCCAACATGACGGCGCCAGAATGACGGAATTGATCGGCGTATTCCTCGGTCTGGTTATTCTCCAAGGTCTCTGCGCCATGGGGCACAGCTATCTGACCGCCTGGGTGTCTCAGCGAATCGTCGCCGATTTTCGCCGATATCTGTTTCGCCACTTGCAAACATTGGACATCGGATTTTTCGCCCGCCGCCGCACCGGCGAATTGCTGTCCCGTATCATGAGCGACGTCACGGTTATTCAATCGGTCGTGACGGAAACACCCATCGACAGCGCAAAACAACTCGTCACACTTGTCGGTGGCATCGCGTTTCTTCTCACCATGAATTGGCGTCTCTGTCTCCTGATCCTCATCATTCTCCCCGTGCTGGTGTTGGTGGCAAAAATGTTCGGGCGTAAGCTCAAGGCGCTCTCGACCTCGCTTCAAGACCATACCGCCGCTCTCAGTACGTTAGCGGAAGAAGTGATCTCCGGCATCCGCATTGTCAAATCATTCGTCCAGACCGCACGAGAAGACGCTCGTTTCTCCAGCCAGGTAGACCGCACGCTGGAACTCACGATGCGGCGGGCCGGCATCATGGCGCTGTTCATTCCGGCGATCAGCCTGCTCACATTCTCGGCTGCAACCGCTGTCATGTGGTACGGAGGCCGCCAAGTCATCGAGGGTACGGTCACCCCCGGCGACCTGTTCGCCTTTGTCTTGTTCGCCGGTATCCTGATCGGCCCCTTC
>JABMDE010000038.1:0-11027 GCA_015904055.1 Nitrospira sp.
GGTCCACAGTACGATAGCTGGGGATCAGAACCAAAGCGCAGTGACCGCGTTGGCCGATGGGGGCTATGTGGTGACCTGGACCTCTGAGGAACTTGATGGGGAGCATGGGAGTATCGCCCTTCAGCGATATGATATGGCGGGGAGTGCCGTTGGTGGGGAGGTGTTGGTCAACAGTACGACGGCTGGTGATCAGGAGGACAGCGCGGTGGCAGCGTTAGCTGATGGTGGCTATGTCGTGACCTGGGAGTCTGATGGGCAAGATGGGGACAATGAGGGGACCTATTTGCAGCGATACGATGCCGATGGGGACCAGGTAGGGGGTGAAGTGCGGGTCAACCGCACAACGGTTGGCGATCAGCAGGACAGTGCGGTGACCGCGTTGGCCGATGGGGGATATGCCGTGACGTGGGAATCTTCAGGACAAGATGGGGACGGCTACGGCATTTACGTGCAGCGGTACAACGCGGCAGGGGAGGCCGTGGGCCTCGTAGTGACCGGCACGGCTGGCGATGAGCGGCTGAACATTGGGACACACCAGCTACTCACGGTGGATGGGGCGGGCGGCAACGACACCCTGACCGGCGGCGCGAGTGCGGATATTCTGTTAGGCGGTACCGGCACGGACAGCCTCATCGGCAATGCGGGCGACGATTACCTGAACGGCGGCATCGGAGCCGACAGGCTGCTTGGCGGGCTGGGGAATGACACCTACGTGGTCGACAATGTCGGCGACCGCATCACCGATACGGGTGGGAGCGAGACGGTTGAGTCCAGCGTTAGCTACACGCTTGGGCTCGGGCTCGAAGATCTCATCCTGACCGGCACCGGTGACCTCCGAGGGACCGGCAACGCCAATGGCAATCTATTGCAGGGCAATAATGGCGATAATGTGCTCGATGGGCAAGCGGGGGGGGACCTGATTCTGGGTGGAGGGGGTACCGACACACTATTAGGTCGAGCGGGTAACGACATTCTGAGGGGCGGGGACGGAAATGACGATCTGTATGGGGGTGTCGGTCACGACATTCTTGCCGGTGGGGAAGGCGAGGATCGGTACGTGTTTTATACGGGCCTCTCGGCGACGACCAACGTGGATCAGATCTTGGATTTCGACGTAAATAACGATCTGATTATTCTGAGCCGGGGGATCTTTACCACCTTACCACTAGGGACGCTTCAGGCCTCCGCCTTTCGCGCCGGGGCCGGGGTGACCACGGCGGGCGATGCCGACGATCGCATCATCTACGACACGACGACCGGCGATCTTTATTACGATGCCAACGGCACGGCAGCGGGCGGGCCGATCAAGTTTGCTACCCTCGTCAATACTCCAGGCGCGCTCACTGTGAGTGACTTCGAGATCATCGCGGCGCCGACCCAGTTTAGCCTCAGCCCGTTGGCGTCACTCACTGGCAATGTGGCGTCGCGGGCGACGAGTGCTTCTGTCGGACTGAGTGCCGCCGGGAACGATATCTATTATCGTGCGCGCGGGGATGGGCAGAATGTGATCGACGACCGGAGCGGCACGGCCGATCGGCTGCAGTATGGAGCGGGGATCACGTCATCCGATCTGATTCTGAGTCGGCAGGCGAACGATCTCCGGGACGATCTCCGGGTCGCCATTCATGGCTCGACCGATATGGTGACGGTGAAGGACTGGTTCACCACGCCGGCGCAGCAGATTGAAACCATTGCTACGGGAATGGGCGAGACCGTGCTGAGCACGCAGGTAGATCAATTGATTCAGGCGATGGCAGGGTTCACCGCACAGACGGGCCTCACGTGGGAGCAAGCGCTCGATCAGCAGCCGCAACAGGTGCAGACCATTCTCGCCGCGAGTTGGCAATCATGAACGGTGAAGGGTAAGGGGTAGGGGGTAAATCAGTGTTGCGTTGTGAATGTTGAGTTGCGAGTTATTCGGAACGAGTGGCTCGTCGGCCGCAGGCCTGTCGGAATAGCGGATCGGTGATTGCAGCAGAAGCGCTCATGAATAATGCGGGCTCAGACCTGTTCTGCTAAGATAGGCGCTATGAGTAGTCCTACGATTCATCATGGTACGCTCAAACTGTTGCCGGCCTATACCGGTTGTACGTCGCTTGACGAGGCGCTGGCCGATTCGCGGAGCCAGGCGATCTTGTGGCTGGAAGTCTTGTTCAACGATCAGTTGGACCAGGCTACCCTGTTGTGTCATCCAAAAGGGCGGGAAGCCTTTGACGTCGCCTGTCGGTGGTATACGCACTTTCGGAGTGTGATCCACTATATCGCGCCTCGCTCGCCGCTTCCGCCCAATGACGGCCCTCTCGACTATCGGCAGTATCGCACCTTCATCGAGGCCTTGCACTTTGTCGGCCCTGACGCTTAACCATATCCTGACGTTGCTGGAGCAGTATGTCCGCCAGACCGGGCGGCCGCTCGACGTAATTTTGATCGGTCGGCTGGCGCTGTATGCCTACGGGTCTCAAGAGGCCCACACTGAGGATGTGGATGCGGAGTTGGCGCACGATGTGGAAGAACTTGGTGCCTTTCTCAAGCACCATGATGTGCCGTCCAATCTCAGTGAAAATATTTCCGGCTGGTCGATTGTGTCCTTGCCGCCTGGCTATCGCGAACGCGTCCGCCTCCTGCACCACAAGGACACGTTACGGGTGTCGTTGCTCGATCCTGCCGATTTTGTGATCAGTAAATTGCGTCGGGGGACCGAACAGGACCTCGCCGATGCGGAGTTTGTGGCACGGCGTCATGCCGTGCCGGTCACCGCGATCCGTGCTGCTGCCGCCGCCGCGATTGCGGCGTCGCCCAAGGACACGGCATTGTTTGTCTTTCGCAAGATCGTCGAATTATTCCTCCAACGGCTGGAGTCCATGTAACCGCGTCCGACGATTGTTTTTGACTCGTTCATGGATCACGCGGGTGAGGAGCCTAATCGTTCTCTGACGGCTTCGAGGAGCCGTTCCTCCGACCCTGAAAATCCCGGCATGGTGCGCAGCAGATGCGAGCGAATGAGTTGCTCCAAGTCCGGCAGCGTGCGGATGCCGAGCCGGAAGTAGAGGTAGGTCACCAGCGAATCTGAGAGGCCCGGCAGCTTCGCCCAATCTTTGACCTCCGGCGGTAGTGGAGTCTTCAGTTCTTCGTAGGCCCGAATCGTCCCGGTTTCAAGGAACTCCCTGATCTTCCCAGCCAGGTCTTTCCCGACACCGTCAATGTCTTCCAGGCCATGCTGCTGAGCCACGGCGGCGACATCATCTTCAATCTCCAGTAACGCGTCCGCCGCACGTCGATAGGCCCGGACCCGATAGGGATTTGCCCGTTGGGCCGCGAGGAGTTCGGCCATTGACCGGAAAAGAGCTGCCAGTTGTCGGTTATTCTCGTGCATAGTCACCAGTTACGTGGGTCTATTGTGCGATGCGTCGGGTCCATTGAGCAAGGGGCCTTTATTGACAAGGTGAATTCGCGTCTCATAGGATGACCCACGATGCAGGAGACGATCCAAATCCATGTGAACGGCGAGGCCAGAGACTGGCGCAGCGGCGCAACCGTGGCTGATTTGTTGCGCGAGCTGGAGGTCAAGCCCGAACGTGTGGCAGTGGAGCTGAATCTTGAAATTCTCGATCGCGCGGCGTTCGCGCACCGTCCGCTCCACGACGGAGACCGGGTCGAGATTCTGGGTTTTATCGGCGGCGGATCATTTTAAGAGGACACTATGGCGGACGATCGGCTGATTATTGCGGGACGTGAGTTCAAGTCACGGTTGTGGGTGGGCACAGGCAAGTATAAGGACTTTGTTGAAACACAAAAGGCGATTGAATTGTCCGGCGCCGATGTTGTGACGGTGGCGGTGCGCCGTGTCAACATCACCGATCGCTCCAAGGACAACCTGCTCGATTATCTCGATCCTAAGAAGTACACGATTTTGCCCAACACGGCCGGTTGCTACACGGTGGAGGATGCCGTGCGCTACTCCCGTTTGGCCCGCGCGGCGGGTGTCTCTGATTTGGTCAAGCTCGAAGTGCTGGGTAATGAGAAAACCTTGTTCCCCGATACCGCGGGGTTGATCGAAGCGGCCAAGATTCTCATCAAGGAAGGGTTCATTGTGTTGCCCTATACGAACGATGATCCGATTGTGGCGAAGAAACTGGAGGATATCGGTTGTCCCGCCGTTATGCCGCTGGCCGCGCCGATTGGATCGGGGCTGGGTATCCGCAATCCCTACAATCTGAAAATCCTCATGGAGTCCGTCAAGGTGCCGGTGATCGTCGATGCCGGTGTGGGGACGGCGTCCGATGCGGCGCTGGCGATGGAGTATGGGGCCGATGCGGTGCTCATGAATACGGCCATTGCCGGTGCGCAGGATCCGCTTGCGATGGCGGAAGCGATGAAGTACGCGGTCTGGGCCGGACGATTGGCCTACAAGGCCGGCCGGATTCCCAGGAAGCTGTATGCGACGGCGAGCAGCCCGATCGAAGGCATGCTGTAGCCTGACACGGCGGGGTTGATTGAAGCAGCTAAGATTCTCATCAAAGAAGGGTTCATCGTGCTGCCCTATACGAACGATGATCCGATTGTCGCCAAGAAGCTGGAGGATATCGGCTGTCCCGCTGTCATGCCGCTGGCCGCGCCGATTGGATCGGGCCTGGGCATCCGCAATCCCTACAATCTGAAAATCCTCATGGAGTCCGTCAAGGTGCCGGTGATCGTCGATGCCGGTGTGGGGACTGCCTCCGATGCGGCCTTGGCGATGGAATATGGCGCCGATGCGGTGCTGATGAATACCGCCATCGCCGGCGCGAAGGATCCTCTTTCGATGGCTGAAGCGATGAAGTACGCAGTCTGGGCCGGTCGGTTGGCCTATAAGGCCGGCCGGATTCCCAGGAAGCTGTATGCGACGGCGAGTAGCCCGATCGAAGGCATGCTGTAGCAGGATGGTGAAAAAGCCCGCCAGCTTTGTTCTCGCATCGCTCAGAGGCTCAACATACGACTCAGTGTATGCCTCGCCTCTTCGCTCGCTGTGGCTGAGCCCGTGGCGTGGCGCGTCTTGGCGCGCCGGGGTTGGGCGGGTGAGATCAGCGGGATTTTTGACCATCCTGCCGACTTTTGTGAAACCCCTCACGCCTCACCCTTCACCCCGTACGTGCGTCTCACATGGCATCCGTTGATTTTCGCCTGCTTCTTGTCACTGACCGTCATCGGACGCGCGGGCGCGCACTGCCATCGATTCTCCAACAGGCTGTCGAGGCGGGGTTGCCGACTGTACAGCTGCGGGAGCGGGATCTGCCGACGAGCGAGTTGCTGCAGTTAGCAGAAGAGATTCGAGGGATCACGTCGCCGCGCGCTGTTCCCTTGATCATCAATGACCGTGTCGATCTGATGCTGGCGCTGAATTTTGACGGCGTCCATCTGCGCGCGAATAGTCTGCCGGTTGCTGCCGTGCGCCGGCTGGTTGGCGCCGATCGGCTGATTGGACTCTCGACGCATTCGCTTGCGGAAGTCCGACAAGCCAACCGGGATGGCGCAGACTATGTCGTATTTGGTCCGATCTTCGACACCCCTTCGAAACGGCAGTTCGGATCTCCGATTGGATTGGCGCAGTTGGCCGAGGCTTGCCGCCTCTCGGCGATTCCGGTGTTTGCCATCGGTGGTGTCACAGGCGCGTCCGTGCCTGATGTGCTTCGAGCAGGGAGCCATGGCATCGCGGTGATTGGATCGATACTTGATCAAGAGGATGCCGCGGCGGCAACACGAGCCATGATGGCGGCGCTGATGTCCTAACATCCGGCGCGAGTGTTGATCGTGCAGTGAGCCGGAATAGTTTCGTTCTGTTGACCACCCCCAGGTCGAGTGTTAGAATCCCGTGCATGTATACGTGTTTGCGTTCAATCGGCGGTGTTCCGGTTCGTTGAGCCCCAAGATGGGAGACAATAAAGACCGGTCAAGCCGGCTCCAGTCCGCCCGAGATACCGTGAAGAAGATCACGCAGCGGTTGTCTGAAGGTAAGACGGACATGATACACAAGAACGACGTCAACGGCCATCCGAACGAAATGTACCGGATTTCATTCGATGGGAGCATCATCGATGAAAAGAACTTCGCGGTCATCGGCGGGAAATCGGATGCCGTCCAGACGGTGTTGAAAGAGAAAAGCTCCGACCAAGCTCCGGCGCTGGAGACGGCGTTGGCCCGCTGCCTTTCGGCGCTCGAACAGACCGCAAATCTCAAACTGCCCCCCGAAGGACTGGAGGTGGCAGTCTTGGAGCGCCACCGCGCCGGCCGGAAATTCCGCCGCTTGCCGGTGGCTGATATACGCCGGCTCCTCTCCATCTGAATTCTCGCCGCACTATTCCGTGCCTTCTGTTGAAGACCGACGCGCGGGCGTGTAATCTGATTCCACACAACCATGGTGTATCCAGGCCCCATCAAACAGCGGATCTTCGGCCTTGAGAATGAGTACGGACTGATTTTCTCGCCGAATGGCCGGATCTATCTCCCGATGGAAAAGGTCCTGGGGTATATCTTCGAAGGCCTCATTCCCAACAGCTGGCCATCCAATGCGTTTTTGGTCAATGGCGCGCGATTCTATCAGGATACCGGCTGCCACCCGGAATACTCCACGCCGGAATGTGACAACATTCTCGATCTTGTGATCCATGACAAGGCCGGTGAGCGGTTGTTGGAAGCCTGCTTGCCGGCGGCTGAAGAACGTCTTCGCGAGGAGGGGCTGTCCGGCGAGATTTATATCTTCAAAAACAATACCGATTCTCTGGGAAATACCTACGGCTGCCACGAAAACTTTCTGATGCGGCGCGATGTCGATTTCTGGAAAGTGACGGAGCAATTGATCCCGTTCTTCGTCACGCGGCAGGTGTTCAGCGGAGCGGGAAAAGTGCTCAAAGTATCCGGCAAGCCGCAGTATTTCATGTCCCAGCGGGCACAGCATATTCACGAAAAGACGTCGTCATCGACGACGTCTTCGCGCAGCATTATCAATACCCGCGACGAGCCGCATGCCGATGCGGAGCGCTATCGCCGCCTTCATATCATCGTGGGTGACTCCAACATGTCGGAGTTTGCCACGTACCTCAAGGTGGGCACGGCGGCGCTGGTGTTGTCGATGATCGAAGAAGGCTATGCGGTCCATGGGATGGAGTTGGAGGACCCCGTCAAGGCGATCCGTGAGATTGCGCGCGATTGCACCCTCAAGAAAAAAGTGAGGCTTGATGATGGCCGGCAGTTGACTGCGATTGAAATTCAGCGAATCTATTTGGAGCGCGCCAGGGAGTATCTGGACCGGCACGAGCATGACCCGACTCTCGATGACGTCTATGTCAAATGGCAGAAGGTGCTCGATCAGTTGGAAGACGATCCCATGCAGCTGATCCATCAGGTTGATTGGGTAACCAAGAAACATCTGATTCAATCCTATGTGGATAGAAAGTCATGTGGCTGGGATGATCCGCGGGTGCTGTTGCTAGATTTGCAGTACCATGACGTGAAGCGGACGCGGGGACTGTACTACCTCATGGAATCCCGTGGGCTCATCGAGCGTGTGGTGGAGGAAGAATCTGTTCAGCGGGCGATGTCTACACCTCCTCAGACGACGAGGGCCAAGGTTCGCGGTGATTTTATCCGGTTCGCCAGAGCGAAGAATCGCTCCTATACGGTGGACTGGACCTATCTGAAGCTGAACGGCTATTGGGAGGAAACGATTCTGTGCATGGATCCGTTCAGCCCCGTCAATCGCCGAGTTGAAGAATTACTCTCTCAAATGTCAGGAGGGCGCTTTTACCGATGAAACAGCCACGTGTCTTGTCTTTTTGGCAACGGGTCGGTGCGATGGTATTCATTGCCATGTTCCTGTGGGCCGGCCTGGTCCCGGTCGGCCTCTGTGCCGGCATCTCACTGGGTAGCCAAAGTCCTGAAGGACACTACAGCGGCAAGCAGGGCCAGATTATCGTGATCACAGTTCCCACGGATGAGGCCTCTGCCCACGTGCAGGGGAAATTTCTTGGAAGGGCCGTCAGCTTTTTCCAGGAGACGAGACCGGGGGAGCCGAAAGGGTTTGTGGGGCTGCTTGGAATCGATATGCAAGAGGAGCCGGGAACTCACGAACTGGCCATTCAGGTTACGGATGGAGAACATGGTCGATCGCTCAGCTATCGTGTGCTGGTACTGAAAGAGAAATTTCGCGTCGAGCACCTCAAGTTGCCCAAGGACAAGGTCGATCTTGATGAGCAGGGTTTGGCGCGATGGAAGGGCGAGCAGGAGCAGGTCAAGGCGGCGCTTGCCGCCGACTCACCGATGAAGCTGTGGCAGCCGAGTTTCGTGGAGCCGGTGAGCGGGAAGCGAACCGGGATTTTCGGCAGCGTCAGAATCATGAACGGTCAAGCCCGCAACCCGCATAATGGAGAAGACATCGGTGCGCCGCTCGGCACGGATGTGGCTGCGACGAACGACGGAACCGTGCGGCTCACGGTCGATCATATCTTCTCCGGAAAAGGTGTCTTTCTCGACCATGGGCTTGGATTCTATTCGATGTATTTCCATCTATCCGACGTGTTGGTGAAAGAAGGGGATCTCGTGCGGGCGGGACAGATTGTCGGGAAGGTGGGCGCGACCGGCCGTGCGACCGGCCCCCATCTGCACTGGGGCGTGAAACTCAACGGTGCGCGGGTCAATCCCTATGCGCTGCTTGACCTGCCGTTCAAGGCCGAGCCACAATCGGCAACCTCCACGTCAGCCGCCGAATCCGGTTCCACAGCTGGCGTGCCGGCACCGTGAGCGTGCCTCGTGAAGCGTATCTGGTGAAGCGCAGGACTGAAACAGAGCGTGTGTCATTCTTGCTTGCGAGATACGCTTCACGAGATACGAGCGACGAAGCAAGGTAGAGCGAGGTCCCGAATATGAGGATCTTCTTCGGTGTCCTCTCGGCAGTCGCGTTCTTGCTCGCAAGCCGGCGATTCGCTCGTTCCGAGGAGGTCGGCTATGACATCGGCGCCCTATTTCTGCTTCTCATCGGTATCCAACTGTTAATCACGGCAGCGTTGTTTCATGAACAGCATCTGAGCCGCACTCCCACGCCACCGGCCTCAACGGACAAGGATGAGGGAGAGGCAAGCAGTTCTTCCGACAAGCCGTAGGTCGCGCTCATGTTTCATCAGCTCTTGCGTGAAATAAGAAGCCGCATTGGCAAGTGGCAGAAAGCCTGCCAGGGTGGAGTGCGGCAAATGGAATTCAATTTGCCCTCGAAGCGCTTCTGCCATATTCTTTTGGTTGCTCGCATCCGCTCTCCAGAGCAGCGAATCCGCGAGCGTGGCAGAAGCGTATGATGAATTATGAGGGCTATGAGGAGGCGTATGAAAACCGCACCGATCTTGTTCCATGACATCGACGGCGTGCTGTTCGGGGACTATGCGGGGGAGTTCCAGCTTAGACCGGGGGTGAACTCCTGGCTTGCATGGGCACATGAGCATTTCGAGGTGATCTGGCTCACCTCCTGGGAGTCAGATAAGATCAAGACGCTATTGAGTGTTCTGTACTGTGGGAAGTTCTGCAGCAATCATGAAACGCGGCCGTTTCATCACGCCAACTGGACGAATTGCGAGACCAAGGTAGTCTGGCTCGAACAGGCTGTGCAAAAGTTGAAGGGGCGCGAATGGTTCTGGATCGACGACGAGATCGAGACCATGGCCCCGGCGATTCAGAGAGCCGGCATCTCCCTCGACCGCTGCATCCGATCAAATCCGCTGGGGCAGGATGAGCTGCTTGTCATCCAATCCACACTGGCCGACCGGCTTAAAAGGCTGCGAGCAAGCACGGGCGGCATGGCCAACAACGAGGAAGCGGCGTAACCCACATTATTTGAGCGCGCTTCTGTTGTATTCGCCGATGCGACAATGCCAGGGTTGACTTGCCAGCCGAAGCATTAGCGAAGACCTCCCCTTGTGCACACGACCACCCCAACGGTGTCCGTGAAAGCCTGTGAAGTCCATATTGAAGATCGTGGTATTTTCAATGGATTTACTGTCACGGTTCGGGTGGTCGGCACTCATGTTCTGCACGCTCAGGGGTGTCCACAGGCCATTGTCCATAAACCGTAATTGAGACTCTTTGGTTCGACCGGTACCCAGTACGTTTCGTTTGTGAAGACCCCTCCACCCACAGGGTAGCCGGTTCCCATATGACCATAGAAGTCAATGGATGCCACCGACCGGCTGCTTTTTCCCGCACAGTCGAATTCCTTCGTGCTTTTCGTTGAGTAGAATCTGGTTGGTGAGCGGTTCCCTTGCATCCAGTTCCAGTCAACTAACATCTCCAGCGATACCAGATTTCCTTTTCGGTGGATGGTGGATGGATCGATGTACAGGGTCTGTAGCCCTGGTGTCTGATACGTGTCCTCCATTGCAACCCATTCCGCATACACCGGGCTGGTGCTCAACAGGAGGAGAGTGATCAGCGCACAGGCGCTCGAATGGCAGGCCAACGGTAGTAGACGTCGGAAAGGACGAATCGTGAAAGGCATGATGAGGACCTCGCTTGCAGATCATTTTATAAGGCTGGCGAAGGAGGCGCAAGGCTCTCCACGCGAACGAGTGGTGGAAGAATTTGCTGTGAATAAAAAGAGGTTACCGCGCGTTGCGGTGAGGTAACTCAACGTGTCGGGGCAGGTTGGATTTCTGCAAAAACAGTTGCGAGAGATAAACGCATTTCATGGCGCTGTCCTCCTACGCCTGGGCTTCGGAGGACAACCTTCGCAAACCATTGGGTTGGCTTGCCAACCGAAGCTGTTGGTGGAGGGCACCCGCCACCCGCTTTATTTTGCCCTTCGATTCGCGTCCCGCTGCGGGCAACACGGGATGAACCCAAGCGTGCTAACGCCAAGAAATAAGTCTGTTCAGTAACACTATTTCTTCTTCCGCCACTACCATGGCGGCACCGGCTGCGGGTCAGCCCACAAGTCCTTTCGGCCTTCCCGTGCGTCCCGTTCCAACCCTTCCAACACCGTATCTCCTGGCGCATACTTCTGACCAGTGCGT
>JABMDE010000038.1:11147-15400 GCA_015904055.1 Nitrospira sp.
AGAAGGTACTCGATCAGTTGGAAGACGATCCCATGCAACTGATCCATCAGGTTGATTGGGTGACCAAGAAATATCTGATTCAATCCTATGTGGATAGAAAGTCATGCGGCTGGGATGATCCGCGGGTGCTGTTGCTGGACTTGCAGTACCATGACGTGAAGCGGACGCGGGGATTGTACTATCTCATGGAATCCCGTGGGCACATCGAGCGGGTTGTCGAGGAAGAATCCGTTCAGCGGGCGATGTCCACACCTCCTCAGACGACGAGGGCCAAGGTCCGCGGCGATTTTATCCGGTTCGCCAGGGCGAAGAATCGCTCCTATACGGTGGACTGGACCTATCTGAAGCTGAACGGCTATTGGGAAGAAACGATTTTGTGCATGGATCCCTTCAGCCCCGTCAATCGCCGAGTTGAAGAATTACTCTCTCAAATGTCAGGAGGGCGTTTTTACCGATGAAACAGCCACGAGTCTCGCTTCTTTGGCAACGGGCCGGCGCAATGGTGTTCGCTGTTCTGCTCCTGTGGGCCGGCCTGGTTCCGGTCGGCCTGTGTGCCGGCATCCCACTGGGTAGCCAAAGTCCTGAAGGGCACTACAGCGGCAAGCAGGGCCAGATCATCGTGATCAAGGTTCCTACGGATGAGGTCTCCGCCCATGTGCAGGGGAAGTTTCTTGGAAGGGCCGTCAGCTTTTTTCCGGAGACGCGATCGGGGGAGCCGAAAGGGTTTGTGGGGCTGCTGGGAATCGATATGCAAGAGGAGCCGGGAACTCACGAACTGGCCATTCAGGTTACGGATGGAGAACATGGCCGATCGCTCAGCTATCGTGTGCTGGTGCTGAAAGAAAAATTTCGTGTCGAGCACCTCAAGTTGCCTAAGGACAAGGTCGATCTCGACGAGCAGGGGCTGGCGCGTTGGAAGGGCGAACAGGAGCAGGTCAAGGCGGCGCTTGCCGCCGACTCACCTATGAAGCTGTGGCAGCCGAGTTTCGTGGAGCCGGTTAGCGGGAAGCGAACCGGGATTTTCGGCAGCGTCAGAATCATGAACGGTCAAGCCAGGAACCCGCATAATGGAGAAGACATCGGTGCGCCGCTCGGCACGGATGTGGCTGCGACGAACGACGGAATCGTGCGGCTCACGGTCGAGCATATCTTCTCCGGGAAAGGCGTCTTTCTCGACCAT
Source organism: Nitrospira sp. (assembly GCA_015904055.1). Next base: position 12,328 of record JABMDE010000038.1, read on the forward strand.
GGGCTTGGATTCTATTCGATGTATTTCCATCTGTCCGACGTGTTGGTGAAAGAAGGGGATCTCGTGCGGGCGGGACAGACTGTCGGGAAGGTGGGTGCGAGCGGCCGTGCGACCGGCCCCCATCTGCATTGGGGCGTGAAACTCAACGGTGCGCGCGTCAATCCCTATGCGTTGCTTGACCTGCCGTTCAAAACCGAGCCACAATCGGGAGCCCCGGTGTCGGCCGCCGATTCCGGCTCCACAGCCGGCGTGCCGGCACCGTAGCGGCGTCTTTAATTGGGGACATGAGCGTATAGCGTATGGCCGATAGCACGAGATCGGATCAGCCTATTGGCTCGCTTCTATTTGATCTCCGGTCTTGTGCTATAAGCCATACGCCATTGGCTCTTGATTCTCTTCGCTCTCAGCGGTAGCGCGAGGTCCCGAATATGAGGATATTCTTCGGCGTCCTCTCAGCACTGGCCTTCTGGTTTTCAAGCCGGCGATTCGCTCGCTCCGAGGAAGTCGGCTATGACATCGGCGCTCTATTTCTGCTTCTCATCGGCATCCAGCTGTTTATCACGGCAGCGTTGTTTCATGAACAGCATCTGAGCCGCACTCCCACGCCACCAGCCTCAACGGACAAGGATGAGGGAGAGGCAAGCAGTTCTTCAGACAAGCCGTAGGTCGCGCTCATCTTTCATTAGCTCTTGCGTGAATTAAGAAGCCGCGTTGGCAGGTGGCAGAAAGCCTGCCAGGGTGGAGTGCGGCAAATGGAATTCAATTTGCCCTCGGAGCGCTTCTGCCATATTCTTTTGACTAGCCCGTATCCGCTCTCCAGAACTGCGAATCCGAGAGTTCGGCAGACGCGTTTGATGAATCATGCGGGCTATGAGGAGGCGTATGAAAACCGCACCGATCTTGTTCCATGACATCGACGGCGTGCTGTTTGGGGACTATGCGGGGGAGTTCCAACTTAGACCGGGGGTGAACTCCTGGCTTGCATGGGCACACGAGCATTTCGAGGTGATCTGGCTCACCTCCTGGGAGTCAGAAAAGATCAAGACTCTATTGAGTGTTCTGTACTGTGGGAAGTTCTGCAGCAATCATGAAACGCGGCCGTTTCATCACGCCAACTGGACGAATTGCGAGAACAAGGTGGTCTGGCTCGAACAGGCCGTGCAAAAGTTGAAGGGGCGCGAATGGTTCTGGATCGACGACGAGATCGAGACCTTGGCCCCGGCGATTCAGAAAGCCGGCCTCTCCCTCGACCGCTGCATCCGATCAAATCCGCTGGGGCAGGATGAGCTGCTTGTCATCCAATCCACACTGGCCGACCGGCTTGAGTCGTTGAGAAGAAGCACGGGCGGCATGGCCGACAAGGAGGAAGCGGCGTAACCCACATTATTCGAGCGCGCTTCTGCTGTACTCGCCGACGCGACAGTACCAGGGTTGGCATGCCACCGAAGCTTTAGCGAAGGCTGGTCGAGGACAGCGGGATCCCCCCAACGTATCTGCGATCACCGACGGTTGACACCAATTCGTTTGTCGATTATAAACAGTATTAGTGAGAGCATTAGGAGAGTAATAATGGGAGCCATTGCCGTATCCAAGAAGGAAGAACAACAGATTGAGCGGCTGCGGAAAGAACTGCACATCCCTACCAAGGCGGGCGTCCTGCGCGCGGCGTTGAAGACACTCGAACAGCGCACCGCTGAAGAGAGGCTACGGGAAGAGATCAGAGAATCGGTCCGCCGATGCGCAGCCGCCGACAAACGGGAGCATCGGGAACTCGCCCAGGCTGCCGTCGGTCGTAATGCGGCGGACCTGTAAATGCACATCAAGCGAGGGCATCTCTACATCGTCGACTTCAACCCACGGGTCAGGACCAAACCTGGAAAACTTCGTCCCGCTCTGGTTGTGCAATCCAACCTGGTGAACGAGGCAGGGTATCCATCCACGATCGTGATTCCAACGACCAGTAAACTGATCGAAGACCCTGGCATTCTGCGGTACCGCCTCCTCAAGGGAACGGGAGCACTCGATTACGACAGCGATTTGTTGCTCGGGCAACTGATCGCCGTGGCCAATGAATCCTTCTCCAAAGAAATTGGCGCTCTGCCGGAAAGCGCTATCGAAGAAATCGAACGGCGGATCAAAATCATCCTCAGTCTCTAACCCGCAGCGTGCTGTGGCACATCAGGATTATCGGCGGCAATAAGGAATTGCTTTGCCTGGTGAGCCTTCGGTGCGAACGAAACAATGCGTGAGTAAATTACAGGTGGGTTTTATCCGCCGGTACGCGTGAAGTATGGAGATCGTGGTTTTTTCAATGGACATACTGCCACGTTTCGGGCAGTCGGTACTCATGTTCTGCATGCTCACGGGTTGCCACAGGCCATTGTCCATAAACCGTAATTGAGACTCTCTGGTTCGACCGGTACCCAGTACGTTTCGTTTATGAAGGCCCCTCCACCTACGGGGTGGCCGGTTCCCATATGACCATAGAAGTCAATGGATGCCACCGACCGTCTGATTTTTCCCGCACAGTCGAATTCCTTCGTGCTCTTCGTCGAGTAGAATCTGGTTGGTGAGCGGTTCCCTTGCATCCAGTTCCAGTCAACTAATATCTCCAGCGATACCAGATTTCCTTTTCGGCGGATGGTGTCTGGATCGATGTACAGGGTCTGTAGTCCTGGTGTCTGATACTTGTTCTCCAGTGCAATCCATTCCGCATACACCGGGCTGGTGCTCAGCAGGAGGAGGGTGATCAGCGCACATGCGCTCGAATGGTAGACCAACGGTAGCAGACGTCGGAAAGGACGAATCGTGAAAGACATGATGAGGGCCTCGCTCGCAGACCATTTTAGAAGGCTGGCGAAGGAGGCGCAAGGCTCTCCACGCGAACGAGTGGTAGAAGATGTTGCCGTGAATAAAGAGAGGTTAACGCGCGTTGTGGTGAGGTAACTCAACGTGTCGGGGCAGGTTGGATTTCTGCAAAAACTGTTGCGAGAGATAAACGCATTTCATGGCGCTGTCCTCCTACGCCTGGGCTTCGGAGGACAACCTTCGCAAACCATTGGGTTGGCTTGCC
>JABMDE010000038.1:15520-18702 GCA_015904055.1 Nitrospira sp.
CTCCCAACTGAGCTAGCCCCCCACGCGATGGGATGTGGGAGCGAGCGCATGAAGACCCGTGGGGCTGGCTGCGCTCAATTGCACAGCATTGAATCCACGGCAAGAGAACGGGGAGGAGGTGCGCTCGCGTTCCCGTTGGAAGGCATTATACACAAGCCGCTCCCAAGACTCTAGCTGCAATCGACGATCCGTTACTCTGGAGAACGGAGTTGTGAGTTTCGGGTTTCATGTTGCGTGTTGCAGAAAAGATACTCCGAAAACTCGAAACCCGGAACATTCCTCATACTCCATGCGATTTCGTGACGAACTGTCATGAATAATGCGGGCTAAGCAATCAGTGCGTCATACATATTCGACCTGTACGCAGGCGAGGAAATGTTCCAGTTGTTTGATGTGCTGCTCGGACGCGGTATAGTCCAGCCGCAGGGCTGCCAGTTCCATGACCCCGCCGATTTCAGAAATCCGATCGAACCCGTACCCGCCGCCATCGCCTTTCATACGATGACCCAGCAGTTGGATGGTTCGAAAGTCTTTCTCGGCCAGCGCGCGGTGAAGCGTGTGGATGTCCTTCTTTCGATTGGCCAGAAAGCCGGGCACGATGGCTTCAAAATCGCGTTCGATCCGTACAATGACTCGATCGGATGATGCCGGGGGTGGAGTCTGCATGAATCAGGCGGCTCGCTTCTGGTGCGTCTGAAGAATTTCCAGCAGGGTGGTTTTCTTCACGGGCTTGGTGATGTGGGCGGTGCAACCGGCTTGAAAAATCTTGTCGGTCTCTTCCTTGAGCGCGTAGGCTGTGAGCGCGATGATCGGAACGGGTGGTAAGTCATGAGTCCGTTCCCATTCGCGGATTGACTTCGTCGCGCCGTACCCGTTCAGCACAGGCATCTGGATGTCCATCAGCACGACGTCGTATGGATGGTTCTTGAATTTCTCCACGCCGATCGCGCCGTTATCCGCGATGTCGAGAGAGTGGCTGGTGTGTTTGAGGTAGGAACTCACCAGTACTTGATTGTCCGGCGAGTCCTCGACCAGAAGCAATCGTAGCGGATGGATTGCCGCAGACTTCGCAGGCTCTGTGGATTCGGTTGACGCGCCAAGCCTGGGCCCTTTCGCGCGGGTTAACGCAATACTAAGCGTTTGAAGCAAATCAGCGCGGCGAATGGGCTTGACCAGATACCCTCCTAACCCGAGATCGTAGGTGCGGGCGATATCGTCGGCCCAATGGTCCGATGTGAGCATGACCGTCACTAACCCTTTTTCTACGGACAACGTTTTGAGCTGTTCGACCATGTGAAAACCGGTCATATCCGGAAGACTGGCGTCGAGGAGCAGGAGCTCATATGGAGTGCTGTGTTCGCTTGCGCGATGGATTTCCTGAATTGCGTCGGCGCCATTGTCTGATTCAGTGATCAGAGCTCCTTGGGCGGCGAGTGTCTCTCGAAGGATTACACGATTGGTGGGGTGGTCGTCTACGACGAGCGTTCTGATTCCTGAGAGGTTGATCGGAGCAGGAAGTTTCGAGACGTCGTGGGCTGGTTGTACGCCGAGCGTCACCGAGCCATGGAAGATGCTGCCCGTGCCCACTACGCTTTCCGCCCAGATCCGTCCGTTCATTAGCTCCACCAGCTGTTTGGTGATCGCAAGGCCGAGTCCTGTTCCTCCGTATTGTTTCGTCGAGGAACGATGGACCTGCGTAAAACGGGCGAAGATGGCGGCGAGTTGATCGGTGGGAATGCCGATTCCGGTGTCGCTCACAGAGAATTGAATTGCGCCGGGAGTACGCGCGTCCTTGTCATTGGTTACCTGGACCACGACAGAACCCTTGTCGGTAAATTTCAGGGCATTGCCGATCAGATTGACGAATATTTGTATCAGTCGTGTCGGGTCGCCGATCAGGGAAGCGGGCACGTCGGGGGCGATGCGGCACACAAGTTCCAGGCTTTTTTCATTGGCCCGCATGGCGGACATTTCCAAGGCTCGGTCGATGGCTTCGTGCAAGTCAAAATCGACAGAGTCCAGTTCGAGGTGCCCCGATTCGATTTTTGAGAGGTCGAGAATATCGTTGATCAGGGTCAGCAGTGTGCCGCCGGCCCGCCGAAAGATCCGCAGGTACTTGCGCTGTTCAGAGGTTAGCGCAGTTTCCCACAGCAGATCGGCCATGCCGATGATGGCATTCATCGGTGTCCGGATCTCATGACTCATATTGGCCAAGAACTCGCTCTTCGCCCGATTGGCGACTTCGGCTGCCTCTTTCGCGTCCCGCAGCGCCTGTTCTCCCTCACGCCGTCCCGCTGCGTCTATGGCCAACGTGGCCATGGTTGCCAGTGAACTTGCGACCTGTTCTTCCTGGATATTCCACCGCCGTGTCGTGCCGACCTGTTCTGCGCAGAGGACTCCCACGACGGTTCCCTTCTGCCTGATCGGGGCATCCAGCATGGCGCCGATCTTAAAAGGAGTCAGGTAGTGCTGTGTGAACTCCTTGGTTCGAGGGTCGTGAGCGGCGTCGTGAACCACGATGGCTCGTTCTTCGTCGATGAGAGATCGGAAGTAGGCCGGATAATGCGCCGACGGGAGAGTTGTGCCGGCACTGTGACGATGGAGTCTGGATTCAAAGAGGTCGATCAGTGCGATGGCGTCGCGATGATCGGTGAATAACCAGACGCCGGCTCGCTCCACTCGCAAGAGCCTGCAACAGGCTTCGGTAATGGCTTGGAAGGAGCGGGAGAGATTGCCGCCGCTCAGAGCCTCATCCTGAGCCAGTTTCAGGAGAGTCTCCTGGGACTCTTCCAGAAGCGATGCGGTATTAGGCTTGAGGGAGACAGCCGATCGTGTGATGCGCGGTCGTACGCCTGTAGAGGATGTCCGTTTGGGAGATGCCGGAGGATTCCGAGAGGACGCGGAAGCTGTCTTGATCCGTTTTCGAGCGGCTATACGGCGATGACGCGGCATAATCGTGAGCGAACTATGGTACCGGACAGTTTCCTCAGGTGGTCTTTACTCTAGTTGTCGTGAGAATCTTGGACCAATGATAAGAGCCCAGCCGGCTTGATCCGATTTCGTCCTTCTTGTTTCGCCTGGTACAGGGCCTGGTCCGCCGCCTTGATCAAATCAGTCGGGGAGATATGCCGATTGGGGACGATACAGGCATAGCCGACACTGATCGTAATGATTTCTCCGTC
>JABMDE010000038.1:18822-22230 GCA_015904055.1 Nitrospira sp.
CTCCCAACTGAGCTAGCCCCCCACGCGATGGGATGTGGGAGCGAGCGCATGAAGACCCGTGGGGCTGGCTGCGCTCAATTGCACAGCATCGAATCCACGGCAAGAGAACGGGGAGGAGGTGCGCTCGCATTCCCGTTGGAAGGCATTATACACAAGCCGCTCCCAAGACTCTAGCTGCAATCGACGATCCGTTACTCCGGAGAACGGAGTTGCGAGTGTCGGGTTTCATGCTGCGTGTTGTCAGAACAGATACTCCGAACACTCGAAACCCGGAACTCGAAACCAGAAACAGTCCTCATGTTCCATGCGATTTCGTGACAAACTGTTATGAATAATGCGGGCTAAGCAATCAGTGCGTCACACGTATTCGATCTGTACGCAGGCGAGGAAATGTTCCAGTTGTTTGATGTGTTGCTCGGACGCGGCATAGTCCAGCCGCTGGGCTGCCAGTTCCATGACGCCGCCAATTTCAGAAATCCGATTGAATCCGTACCCGCCGCCATCGCCTTTCATGCGATGACCCAGTAGTTGGATGGTTCGAAAGTCTTTCTCAGCCAGCGCGCGGTGAAGCGTGTGGAGGTCCTTCTTCCGATTGGCCAGAAAGCCCGGCACGATGCTTTCAAAGTCGCGCTCGATCCGCACAATGATTCGATCGGATGATGTTGGAGGTGGAGTTTGCATGAATTAGGCGGCTCGCTTCTGGTGTGTCTGAAGAATTTCCAGCAGGGTGGTTTTCTTCACGGGTTTGGTGATGTGTGTGGTACAGCCGGCTTGAAAAATCTTGTCGGCCTCTTCCTTGAGCGCGTAGGCTGTGAGCGCGATGATCGGGACGGGTGGCAAGTCATGAGTCCGTTCCCATTCGCGGATCGACTTCGTCGCGCCGTACCCGTCTAGCACAGGCATTTGGATGTCCATCAGCACGACGTCGTACGGATGGTTCTTGAATTGCTCCACTCCGATCGCGCCGTTATCCGCGATATCGAGTGAGTGGTTGGTGTGTTTGAGGTAAGAACTCACCAGTACTTGATTGTCCGGCGAGTCTTCGACCAGCAGCAACCGCAGGGGATGGATTGCCGCAGACTTCGCAGGCGCTGTGGATTCGGTTGACGCGCCAGGCCGGGGCCCTTTCGCGCGAGTCAACGCGATGCCAAGCGTTTGAAGCAAATCAGCGCGGCGAATGGGCTTGATCAGATACCCTCCTAACCCGAGATCGTAGGTGCGGGCGATATCGTCGGCCCAATGGTCCGATGTGAGCATGACCGTCACCAACCCGTTTTCTACGGACAACGTTTTGAGCTGTTCGACCATGTGAAAACCGGTCATATCCGGCAGACTGGCGTCGAGGATCAGGAGTTCATACGGAGTGCTGTGTTCGTTTGCGCGACGGATTTCCTGAATTGCGCCGGCGCCGTTGTCTAATTCAGTGATCAGAGCTCCTTGGGCGGCGAGTGTCTCTCGAAGGATGACACGATTGGTGGGGTGGTCGTCTACGACGAGCGTTCTGATTCCCGATAGGTTGATTGGAGCAGGAAGCTTCGAGACGTCGTGGACTGGTTGTACGCCAAGCGTCACCGAACCATGGAAGATGCTGCCCGTGCCCACTACGCTTTCCGCCCAGATCCGGCCGTGCATTAGCTCCACCAGCTGTTTAGTGATCGCGAGGCCGAGTCCTGTTCCTCCGTATTGTTTCGTCGATGAACGATGGACTTGAGTAAAACGGGCGAAGATGGCAGCGAGTTTATCGGCAGGAATGCCGATTCCGGTGTCGCTCACAGAGAATTGAATTGTGCCGGGAGTGCGCGCGTCCTTGTCGTTGGTCACTTGGACCACGACAGAACCCTTGTCGGTAAATTTCAGGGCATTGCCGATCAGGTTGACGAATATTTGTATCAGTCGTGTCGGGTCGCCGGTCAGGGAAGTGGGCACGTCGGGGGCGATGCGGCACACAAGTTCCAGGCTTTTTTCATTGGCCCGCATGGCGGACATCTCCAAGGCTCGGTCGATGACTTCGTTTAGGCCAAAATCGACAGAGTCCAGTTCGAGGTGCCCCGATTCTATTTTTGAGAGGTCGAGAATGTCGTTGATCAGGGTCAGCAGCGTGCCGCCGGCCCGCCGAAAGATCCGCAGGTACTTGCGCTGTTCGGAGGTCAGCGCAGTCTCCCACAGCAGATCGGCCATGCCGATGATGGCATTCATCGGCGTCCGGATCTCATGGCTCATATTGGCCAGGAACTCGCTCTTCGCCCGATTGGCGACTTCGGCTGCCTCTTTCGCGTCCCGCAGCGCCTGTTCTCCCTCACGCCGTTCCGCTGCGTTTATGGCCAAGGTTGCCAAGGTTGCGAGTGAACTCGCGACCTGTTCTTCCTGGATATTCCATCGCCGTGTCGTGCCGACCTGTTCTGCGCAGAGGACTCCCACGACGGTTCCCTTCTGCCTGATCGGGGCATCCAGCATGGCGCCGATGTTAAAAGGAGTCAGGTAGTGCTGTGTGAACTCCTTGGTTCGAAGGTCTTGAGCGGCGTCGTGAACTACGATGGCTCGTTCTTCGTCAATGAGAGATCGGAAGTAGGCCGGATAGTGCGCTGACGGGAGAGTCGTGCCGGCACTGTGATGATGGAGTCTGGATTCAAAGAGGTCGATCAGTGAGATGGCGTCGCGATGATCGGTGAATAGCCAGACGCCGGCTCGCTCGACTCGCAAGAGCCTGCAACAGGCTTCGGTAATGGTTTGGAAAGAGCGGGAGAGATTGCCGTCGGTCAGAGTCTCATCCTGAGCCAGTTTCCGGAGAGTCTCCTGGGACTCTTCCAGAAACGATGCGGTATTAGGCTTGACGGAGACAGCCGATCGTGTGGTGCGCGGTCGTACGCCTGTAGAGGATGTCCGTTTGGATGATGACGGAGGATTCCGAGAGGACGCGGACGCTGTCTTGATCTGTTTTCGAGCGGCTATACGGCGATGACGCGGCATAATCGTGAGCAAACTATGTATGGGGCAGTTTCCTCAGTCAGTCTTTACACTAGTTGTCGTGAGAATCCTGGACCAATGATAAGAGCCCGGCCGGCTTGGTCCGATTTCGTCCTTCTTGTTTCGCCTGGTACAGAGCCTGATCCGCCGCCTTGATCAAATCAGTCGGGGAGATATGCCGATTGGGGACGATACAGGCATAGCCGACACTGATCGTAATGATTTCTCCGTCTGAGTGTGTGATCCCCAGAGATTCGACTCGGCGGCGGAGGTTTTCAGCGATTTGTGCCGCTCCGTCGATGGCGGTGCCGGGAAGGACGGTGACGAATTCATCTCCGCCATAGCGGGCGACCAAGTCGCCGGGACGATTGACGGCACTGGAGATGGCTGCAGATACCTGCCGCAGACATTCATCGCCGGACGTATGACCTTTGGAGTCGTTGT
>JABMDE010000038.1:22350-36144 GCA_015904055.1 Nitrospira sp.
CAACATAAAATTGTCTGACCCGGTTCTGGGCTATCAGCGCGCATTTTCATAGAGGAGGTCACATATGGAAAGAACAATGCTGCAGCATTATGGTGTGCACCGCAGTGTGGCGGCCGGTTTGGTGAGTCTGTTGCTATTGGGGCTTGGCGCCTGTGCAGGTCAACAGCCACCGCCGCCTGCGCCGACGGTGACACCGGACCATGTTCGCAGCCATGCGGATCAGGCCTTCGAGAAATTGAAACAAGAGGAACGGCAGCGGTCCGTCACTCCGGCGACGCCATAGCCTGCCTGCCCCGCTGTTAACGGCGGCGGAATGAGAGTTGGCGCAGCGGTTTAAGCAGCGGGAGTTCCCACAGTAATCGATGGTGGGCGCGATGCTCCACCGCACGGGGTTCGTGAACGTGAAATGTGTGGAGTAATGATACTGAGACGAGCAGGCGAAGTACGCCGGAGAGAAAGAACAGAAACGGCAGATTTGATGCAGGATGCAGCGCTAAGCTTCCGAGCTGCAAGGATGCCGGGACAGAACTGATGAGCCAGCTGCCGATCAGTGTGCCCAGTGCCCATCCGATGGCATTCACAGTGGCGGAGACCGCTACCGCTTTGGCCCGATCTGCCGGCTGCACCACATCGAACACATAGTTATTGAGACCAAGGCCGAGTCCTGCCCAGACCACTCCTCCAAAAAAGTTCACGACCACAAGAAAGCTCCAGGCCGTACTCAGCAGGTAGAGCATCGGCAGGACGGGGACCAGCAGGCCGGTAAAGGTGAGGAGCACTTTGTTTCCGAAGCGATCGCCGAATTGGCCCCAGGCAGGGAGTGTGACGAATTGGCCAAGAATACCTGCTGCGAGCCACACGCCATATTCCCAATAGGCAAACCTGAGGTCTTGCAGCATATAAATGACGAAGAAGGGAGCCGTCATCAACACCGCCAGGTGCATGAGACTGGAAAAGAGCAGGAACTGACGAAAGTCTTTCGAGACACCGGTTCGAACAAACACCCGGAAGCCCGTTGGTTTGTCGGTCGACGCATGATGCGGGAGGTCACGCACCTTTACGAGGGATAGGAGTGAGGCGCTACGGCTCAGGCCGGCGGTGAGAAACATGACGGCAAAACCGACCCAGAGCAGGTGCCAATGCTCAAAGATACTCAATAATACACCGCCCAGACCGAGCGCTAAGAAGCTTGTGAGGGCCATCACTCGTGACCGCTGGGCGAAGTACATGCCTCGTTCGTTGGCGTGGAGTTGATCGGTGATAAGACTGTTCCATGTCGGGGACGTAAAATGGGCGAAGGTAAAGTACAGCGCGACGCTGGCGATCAGCAGCCAAGGGCCCAGCTCGGGCCACAGTAAGGGCAGGGCTAGAATCGGAATCCAGGCGGCAGATTGTCCGATGATGCCCCAGAAGATCTGTGATCTGCGGCTGGAGAACCAATGGGACACTTTCACGGAGACGAGTTGCGCCCAGACACCTAACAGCTGCGGCATGGCGGACAGGATGCTTAAATGCCATGGTGTCGCATGGACGAGAAGGGCAAACGCGGACAGGTACTGTTCCCCTCCGCCTTGCGTGACGGCTTGGAAGAGTCCATCGCGTATGCCGAACCGGCGTCCCGGTTCCTGTTCCTGCGAGCGGGCCGATTGCGGGCGATCGCCGGAATTGGCTTCTGCAGATTGCGGTATTGCTGAGGGTGTGTTCGGCATAACAATCTGCCCATCGTGGAAATAGATCAGAGAGCACTCTATCACAGCTGGTCCGGACGGCAAGAATGACATTCGATGATTGACCGGCCACCGACACGCCGATACGATATTGCCATGGCCAGGTGGAACCATCATCCGGGTGTGTCTTGCTTAGGAAGTTGGATTGCGATCAGCCTGTTCTGCAGTGGTATGGTGGCTCTCCAAACCAGCCAGGCGAAGGATCTTCTCACGCCGAAAGAGCAGGGCACCACCGAAGTGGGAGTGACGCAGAGCCCGTCCTTCGATGAGCAACAGAAGGGGGTGCCGCAGTCGCTGTTCACCTGGATTACAATGGCAAAAGGGTAACACATAGTTGTTGAGGCCCAGGCCGAGTCCTGCCCAGACCACTCCTCCGAAAAAGTTCACGACCACAAGAAAGCTCCAGGCTGTACTCAACAGGTAGAGCATCGGCAGGACGGGGACCAGCAGTCCGGTAAAGGTGAGGAGCGCTTTGTTCCCGAAGCGATCGCCGAATTGGCCCCAGGCAGGGAGCGTGACGAATTGGCCAAGAATGCCTGCTGCGAGCCACACGCCATATTCCCAATAGGCGAACCGGAGGTCTTGAAGCATATAAATCACGAAGAAGGGAGCCGTCATCAACACTGCCAGGTGCATGAGACTGGAAAAGAGCAGGAACTGACGAAAGTCTTTCGAGACACCGGTTCGAACAAACACCCGAAAGCCCGTTGGTTTGTCGGTCGATTCATGATGCGGGAGGTCGCGCACCTTCATGAGAGACAGGAGCGCGGCACTACGGCTCAGGCCGGCGGTGAGAAACATGACGGCAAAGCCGACCCAGAGCAGGTGCCAATGTTCAAAGACACTCAATAACACACCGCCCAGACCGAGGGCCAAGAAGCTCGTGAGGGCCATCACTCGTGACCGCTGGGCGAAGTACATGCCTCGTTCGTTGGCGTGGAGGTGATCGGTGATAAGACCGTTCCATGCCGGGGACGTAAAATGGACGAAGGTAAAGTACAGCGCGACGCCGGCGATCAGCAGCCAAGGGCCCAGCTCGGGCCACAATAAGGGCAGGGCTAGAATCGGAATCCAGGCGGCGGATTGTCCAATGATGCCACAGAAGATCTGTGATCTGCGGCTGGAGAACCAATGTGACACTTTCACAGAGACGAGTTGCGCCCAGACGCCTAATAGCTGCGGCATGGCGGACAGGATGCTTAAGTGCCATGGTGTTGCATGGACGAGAAGGGCAAAAGCAGACAGGTACTGTTCCCCTCCGCCTTGCGTGACGGCCTGGAAGAGCCCATCGCGTATGCCGAACCGGCGTCCCGGTTCCTGCTCCTGCGAGTGGGCTGATTGCGAGCGATCACCGGAATCGGTTTCTGCAGACTGCGGTACTGATGAGGCTGTGTCCTGCATAACAATCTGCCCATTGTGGAAATAGATCAGAGAGCACTCTATCACAGCTGGTCCGGACGGCAAGAATGACATTCGATGATTGACCGGCCGCCAATGCGCCGATACGATGCTGCCATGGCTAGGTGGAATCGGGTGTGTTGCGTAGGAATCTGGATTGCCATCAGTGTGCTGTGCAGTGGCATGGTGGCTCTTCGAACCAGTCAGGCGAAGGACCTTCTCATGCCGAAAGAGCAGGGCACCACTGAAGTGGGAGTGACCCAGAGCCCTTCCTTCGATGAGCAGCAGAAGGGAGTGCCACAGTCGTTGTTCACTTGGATTACAATGGCAAAAGGGTATGAGATCGAATGGGACACCTTTGGGCGAACAGGATGGTATACCCAGGACCCCAGATTGAGACCGGTTGAGCCTGGCGCCGTTTTCTCGGCAGAGACGCCGGTTGTGTACATTGTGTTCGAAGTGGCTCCGCTCGAAGATCCTGCACAATTCGCGGTGCAATGGTTTCGCGAGGAGTTCGGAGGATCGTTGAGCCATGAGGGCGCGGGAAAGGATGTGCTGGAAGTGCCGGGGCATGAACGGTACGGATATCTCGAAATGAAAAAGTCCGGGGTGCGGTGGGAGCCGGGCCGGTATGTGGCGAAGCTGTTTATTGCCCCATTGGGGCAACAGCCGTTTCATGCTGCGAATCAAGTTGGCACGATGCGCTTCACCGTCACTGAGGCGGCTTCATCACGCGCCCCGGTACAACCGAAGTGATCGCGATTCCGCAAATAGATCGGAGGAATGTGGATATGGACCCTCGCGTCAAGGTGACTGATCCGGAGAAGCTGGCGTTGCTCTATGAACGATTCCGGGACGTGTGTCTGGTAGAAAAAGAAGTGTGGAAGGAAATCTTCATGCCCCGAGAGATCACGGCTGGTCCGGTGAGGACGAATGTTCAGGATCGGTATGATGTCGAGATCGATGATCCGGCCATTGAGGACACGCTGGATGCCAACATCCCAATGGGTTCAGCCGCACTTGGCGCAGCGATTCAAGAATATCGCGCCCATATTTCGTTTGTTCGGAAAGGATGAGGGGGAATTGCAGGGCTGCGACGGCGGGAGGCTCCTCCCGCCGTCATTTCGGACGCAGAGCTGTCCTTAAAGGTGTTCTAACGCTGCAATACGCGCTTCAATCGGCGGGTGTGTAGAAAACAGACTCATGACCCCGCCTGCTTGCCCGGAGATTTTCATCGTCGCCAGTGCATCTTGTGTCGAGTGCTGAAATTGGGTCTGACTGACCCATCGATCGATCGCGCGGAGCGCCGAAATCATGGACTCCTTCCCGTATACTTTGGCGGCAAACGCATCGGCGCCGTATTCGCGCTGGCGGGAGAACCAGCTGATCACGATCGACGCCAGGATGCTGACGATGATCTGAATGACGAACGACAAGCCGAATCCGAGCGCGGCCTGATCCCGCTCCGCGAAGAAGCGGCGTACCCACATGGCGATATAGTAGACGAAGGTGTTCATCAGTCCGGCTAACACAGTGGTGGCAAACATGTCACCGTTGTAGACGTGCCCCATTTCATGGGCGAGCACCGCTTTGACCTCATCTTCGCGTAGATTCTGCAAGAGGCCGGTGGAGACTGCCACCATGGAGTTGTTTTTGCTGGGCCCGGTCGCGAAGGCGTTGGGATCAGGAGCATCGTAGATCCAGACTTCTGGCATAGTGATCTGCAATCGCTGGGCGATTTCCTGCACGGAGCCATAGATAATCTGCTCGGCCCGTGAGCGGGGTTGAGTGATTTGCTGGCAATCGAGCATCGCGCGCGCCATCTGTTTCGAGAATGCCAAGCTGATGAACGCGCCGCCGAATCCGAACATCGCGGCCCACACCAATGTCGACAGATCAACTGAGCCTCGCACATCGACTCCAAACATCGGCAGGATCACGTTGATCACAATCGGCACGGTCAGCGACAGTGTGATCATGATGAGAATGTTGGAGATCAGCAACAGACCCATGCCCTTCATCCATTTCATCGAACGCCTCCTTGAAGATCAGTCTTCGCCGCAGGTGAGACAAATCACCGAGTTCTCTTCATTATACACAAACTGCCTGATCGAGATACAAGTCTTACACATCCGCCCCGGTGACGATACAAGTAAGGCCGCGCCGCCGAAAGTCAAGCCTGCAGACGTTTTGGCGCAGAAGCCACATTGACCCCTTCCCGATCTTCCTGTTAGAAGTTTCTCATTGATGACGCATTCGAGGCCGTTGCTTCTCTTCTTGTTGGGATGGTCTGTGCTGTGGCTCGCGGCGGAGGTGTTGGCCGTCGACGCGAGGCTGCCTGGCAGTCCGTGGAGAGTGCCGGTAGGTTCTGATGGAGTCCAACGGGTGAGCGTCATCCTCGACAGCTACGCTTTTCGGCCGTCCCATGTGATCGTCGAAGCCGGTAAACCAGTGGAATTGACATTGACGAGTGTCACGATGCTGACGCCGCACAATTTCATCATCGATGCCCTTTCCGTCAAGGAAGAGGTCGGTGCCGGCAAGACGGTGGTGCTCACGTTTACACCCACCCAGTCGGGGACGTTTCCGATCTATTGCGATAAGCGGCTGTGGCCTTTGCCGAGTCACCGGGAGAAGGGAATGGAAGGCATTCTCAACGTCGAGTAGGTGTGATGACGAGTACAGATCTAGCAGTTGAATAGTTCGAAAGTCTTTCTCGGCCAGCGCGCAGTGCAGCGTGTGGATGTCCTTCTTTCGATTGGCCAGAAAGCCGGGCACGATGCTTTCAAAGTCGCGCTCGATCCGCACAATGATTCGATCAGATGATGCTGGAGGTGGAGTTTGCATGAATCAGGCATCTCGCTTCTGGTGTGCCCGAAGAATTTCCAATAGGGTGGTTTTCTTCACGGGCTTGGTGAGGTGCGTGGTACAGCCGGCTTGAAAAATCTTATCAGTCTCTTCCTTGAGCGCGTAGGCGGTGAGGGCGATGATTGGAACGGGCGGCAAGTCATGAGTCCGTTCCCACTCGCGGATCGACTTTGTCGCGCCATACCCGTCCAGCACAGGCATCTGGATGTCCATCAGCACGACGTCATATGGATGGTGCTTGAACTTCTCCACTCCGATCGCCCCGTTATCCGCGATGTCGAGCGAGTGGCTGGTTTGTTTGAGATAGGAACTCACCAGCACTTGATTGTCCGGCGAGTCTTCGACCAGAAGCAATCGCAGTGGCTGGTCTGCTGCGGACGTTGCAGGTTGTGTGGACTTGGCTGACGTGTCAGGCCTGGGCCCTTTTGCGCGATTCAACGCGATGCCAATCGTTTGAAGCAAGTCAGCGCGGCGAATAGGCTTGACCAGATACCCTCCTAACCCGAGATCGTAGGTGCGGGCGATATCGTCGGCCCAATGGTCCGACGTGAGCATGATGGTCACCAGCCCTTTTTCTACGGCCAAGGTTTTGAGCTGCTCGACCATGTGAAAGCCGGTCATGTCCGGCAGACTGGCATCGAGGAGCAGCAGTTCATACGGAGTGCCGTGTTCGCATGCGTGACGGAGCGCCTGGATTGCGGCGGCGCCGGTATCGGATTCGGTGATCAGGGCTCCTTGGGCGGTCAGTGTCTCTCGAAGGACCAGGCGATTGGTGGGGTGGTCATCCACGACAAGCGTGTTGATTCCCGAGAGGCTGATCGGAGCAGGCAGTTTCGAGACGTCGTGAACTGGTTGCACGCCGAGTGTGATCGAGCCATGGAAGGTACTGCCTTTGCCGACCACGCTTTCCGCCCAGATCTGCCCGTTCATCAGCTCTACCAGCTGTTTGGTGATCGCAAGACCGAGTCCTGTTCCCCCATATTGTTTTGTTGATGACCGATGGACTTGCGTAAAGCGGGCGAAAATGGCGGTGAGTTTATCGGTGGGAATGCCGATCCCGGTATCGCTTACGGAGAATTGAATCGCGCCGGGAGTGCGTGCCTTCTCGTCATTGGTTATCTCGACCACGACGGAGCCCGTGTCGGTAAATTTCAGGGCATTGCCGATCAGATTGACGAATATTTGTATCAGCCGTGTCGGGTCGCCGATCAGGGAAGAGGGCACGTCGGGGGCGATGCGGCACACGAGTTCCAGGCTTTTTTCATTGGCCCGCATGGCCGACATTTCCAAGGCCCGGTCGATGACTTCGTTCAGATCGAAATCAACAGAGTTCAGTTCAAGGTGCCCCGATTCAATTTTTGAGAGGTCGAGAATGTCGTTGATCAGGGTGAGCAGCGTACCGCCTGCCCGCCGAAAGATCCGCAGATACTTACGTTGCTCGGCGGTCAGCTCAGTGTCCCATAGCAGATCGGCCATGCCGATGATGGCATTCATCGGTGTCCGAATCTCATGACTCATGTTGGCCAGAAATTCGCTCTTCGCGCGATTGGCGACTTCGGCCGCCTCTTTCGCGTCCCGCAGCGCCTGTTCTCCCTCACGCCATTCGGCTGCGTCTATGGCTAACGTTGCCATGGTCGCCAGTGCACTGACGGCCTGTTCTTCCTGGATATTCCACCGGCGAGGTCCGCCAACATGCTCTGCGCACAGAACCCCGACGACGATTCCTTTTTGCCTGATCGGGGCATCCAGCATCGCTCCGATATTGAAAGGAATTAAGTAGCCCTGGGTGAACTCCTTGGTTCGAGGGTCTTGTGCCGCGTCGTGCACCACGATGGCCCGTTCTTCGTCGATAAGGGATCGGAAGTAGGTCGGATAGTGCGTCGACAGGAGGGTTGCGCCGGCACTGTGACGATGGAGTCTGGATTCAAAGAGGTCGATCAGTGAGATGGTGTTGCGGTGATCGGTAAGTAACCAGATGCCGGCGCGCTCCACACTCAAGAGCTTGCAACAGGCTTTGGTAATGGCCTGGAAGGAACGAGAGAGATTGCCGCCGGTGAGAGCTTCATCCTGCGCGAGTTTGCGCAGAACCTCTTGGGACTCTTCCAGAAGCGCTGTGGTACTTGGGCCTGAAGCGGCCGCTCGTATAGCGCGCGGCCGTACGCCTGCAGAGGATGTCCGTTTGGGAGATGACGGAGATTTTCGAGAGGACTCGGACGCTGTCTCGATTTGTTTTCTGGTGGTGATACGACGATGACGCGGCATAATCGTGAGCAAACGATGGTACGGGACAGTGTTCTCAGGAGGTTGTGACTCTAGTTGCCGTGAGAATCCTGGACCAACGATAAGAGTCCGGCCGGTTTGATTCGATTCCGTCCTTCTTGTTTCGCTTGGTACAGAGCCTGGTCTGCCGCTTTGATCAGATCAGTCGGTGAGAGATGTCGATTGGGGACAATACAGGCATAGCCGACGCTGATCGTAATCATTTCTCCGTCCGAGTGTGTGATGCCTAACGATTCGACCCGGCGGCGGAGGCTTTCAGCGACTTGTGCGGCTCCATCGATGGCGGTGCCGGGCAGTACCGTCACGAATTCATCTCCGCCATAGCGGGCGACCAAGTCGCCGGGCCGATTGACGGCGCTGGAGATGGCTGCAGATACCTGCCGCAGACATTCATCACCGGCGGTATGCCCCTTGGAGTCGTTGTAGGTCTTGAAGCGGTCGATATCGAACATGATGAGCGAGAGCGGTGTCGAGTCGCGCACGGCGCGCCGCCATTCTTGGTCGAGGAAGTCGTCGAATTGGCGTCGATTGGTGATGCCGGTCAACCCGTCCAGGCAGGAGAGCCGCAGCAGCATCTGATTGGCTTCCTGTAATTGGCGCATGACTTCCAGCAGCTCTTGTTCGCGCGCCCGCCGCCGGTCAATTTCATGGACGAGACGCAGGACCGAGCGCACTCTGGTCAACAGTTCGATCTTGTTGACCGGCTTTGCAACATAGTCCATGGCACCTGCGGCAAAGGCCAGTTGCAGGTCGACCGGGTCGGTCTTGACCGTCACCATGATGATCGGAGTATCGCGGAAGCGGTCGATGGCTTTGATCTGGCGGCAGGCTTCGATGCCGCTCATTTGCGGCATCACGATATCCATCAGAATCAGATCGACTCGCGCGCCGGATTGTTTGCCTCCGTCGAGGCCGAGCAGCTTGAACGCCGCGCTGGCGGACTCGGCCGCGAGGATGTTTTCATAGCCTGCGGCGGATAGGAGAGCTTGCAAGAGCAGACGGTCATCCGCAGAGTCGTCAACGATGAGGATACTCATAAAAGTAGACAGCCTCCTGGTGAATTGGCAGCTGGCGGAATCGTATCAACTAGTCTGGGTAAACACCAGGATAAAGCTTTTTGACACAGACTTGGCAGATGCCGTGGCTGAATTGGGCGTCCGAATGTTCGCCCAGGTACTCTTCCAGTTGTTGCCAGAACCCGCCGTCGTTGCGGACCTTTTTGCATGAGGCGCAGATAGGAATCAGGCCACGAAGCGCCTTCACCTCTTTCAAGGCTCGCTGGAGATCTTCGTTGCTGCGGCGCAGATCAGCTTCGCGCTCCTTGCGGCAGTCCATTTCACGTTTCAAGGTCAGCGCCGAGGTGACGCGAGCGAGCAATTCAATGCGGTTGACCGGCTTGGTGATGTAATCCATGGCGCCGGCCGAAAAGGCTTCTTTCAGATTCTCGATATCGTTCTTGGCGGTCACCATGATGACCGGAATGTCCCGAAGCTGGTCGTGTTGTTTAATCTGTCTGCAGGCCGTGATGCCGTCGATGTCCGGCATGAGGACATCCATGAGAATCAAGTCGATATGTATTGGGGCGCGCGTGTCATCGGGCTGGAGGGTTGCGAATGCAGTCTGCGCGGAATCAGCTGTTACGATATCGGTATGGCCGGCCTTCGTCAGCATTGACCGGAGCAACAGGTGCTGATCGGGAGAATCATCGACAATGAGAATGGCCATCGGGCTTACCCTACGGTCTCGTGTGCTCGTATCGGCATTGCAGGAATTGCCTCAGCCTCCCTCAAGTATAGCAAGGAATTCGCAGATCGTTACGTGAGTTTGGCTTTGACCAGGTCGCTGATCAGTTTGCCGTCGACGGCTTGGCCTGTGAGACGCGCCATCACGGCCTTCATGACGGCTCCCATGTCCTTGAGGGAGCGACTTCCTGTATCGGCCAGAACCGATGCGATGATGCCGTCAAGCTCTTCTGCAGAGAGGGCTTTGGGGAGGTAGGCTTCAATAATGGTGATTTCTTTGCGTTCTTTCTCCGCCAATTCACTCCGTTGGGCCTTTTCAAACTGCTCGACGGACTCCCGGCGTTGCTTGATGAGCGTGGTCATGATCCGGCTCATTTCCGCATCGTCCAGATCCTTTCTCAGCTCGACCTCTTTGTTCAGGATTGCGGCTTTAATCATCCGGATGACATCCATCCGCAGTTGATCCCTCGACTTCATGGCGAGTTTGAGATCGTCGGTCAGGCGGTCGCGCAATGACATGGGGGCCTCAGTGTATGGAGTGGAGAACCGATTTTCATCGCGGAGCATACGCTGCCGGTCTTGGTGAGTCAACGGCGTTAGGCGCATGGCATTCGCAGGAAGCAGGGAGTATGATCGTCGACAAGCGTGAGAATTGCTGGAAAGAACAACCCGTGAGGAGGTTGCGCATGATAAGAAAAATGCCACAGCACGATGGAATGGCGCGCAGCGTGGCGGCCGGTTTGGCAGGCCTGTTGCTGTTGGGACTTGGCGCTTGCGCAGGGCAACAGTCGCCGCCGCCTGCGCCGACGGTGACATCTGACCAGGTTCGCACGCATGCGGACAAGGCCTTCGATAAATTAAAGCAAGAGGAACAGCAACGGGCGGTTAACCCGATGACGCCGTAGCCATTGCGCATCAGGCGGGCTAACGGCGGCGGATTGAGAGTTGGCGCAACGGTTTAAGCAGCGGAAGTTCCCACAGTAATCGATGGTGGGCGCGATGCTCCACCGCGCGGGGTTCGTGAAATGTGTGGAGCAATGATGCTGAGACGAGTAAGCGAAGCACGCCGGAGAGAAAGAAGAGAAACGGCAGATTCGATGCAGGATGCAGGTCGAGGCTTCCTAGCTGCAACGATGCCGGAACCGAACTGATGAGCCAGCTGCCGATCAGTGTGCCCAGTGCCCATCCGATGGCATTTACAGTGGCGGAAACCGCGACCGCTTTGGTCCGATCTGCCGGTTGCACCGCATCGAACACGTAGTTGTTGAGACCCAGACCGAGCCCTGCCCAGACCACTCCTCCAAAAAAGTTCACGACTACCAGAAAGCTCCAGGCGGTACTCAATAGGTAAAGCATCGGCAGGACGGGGACCAGCAGTCCGGTAAAGGTGAGGAGCGCTTTATTTCCGAAGCGATCGCCGAATTGGCCCCAGGCAGGGAGCGTGACGAATTGCCCAAGAATACCTGCTGCGAGCCAGACGCCATATTCCCAATAGGCGAACCGGAGATCTTGCAGCATATAAATGACAAAGAAGGGAGCCGTCATCAGCACCGCCAGGTGCATGAGGCTGGAAAAGAGAAGGAATTGACGAAAGTCCCGAGAGACACCAGTCCGAACAAATACCCGGAAGCCTGTCGGTTTGTCGGTCGATGCATGATGCGGGAGGTCGCGCACCTGCACGAGGGACAGGAGTGAAGCGCTACGGCTCAGGCCGGCGGTGAGAAACATGACGGCAAAGCCGACCCAGAGGAGATGCCAATGTTCAAAGATACTCAATACCACACCGCCCAGACCGAGCGCCATGAAGCTTGTGAGGGCCATTACCCGTGACCGTTGGGCGAAGTACATGCCGCGTTCGTTGGCGTGGAGTTGATCGGTGATAAGACCATTCCATGCCGGGGACGTAAAATGGGTGAAGGTAAAGTACAGTGCGACGCCGGCGATCAGCAGCCAAGGCCCCAGCTCAGGCCACAATAAGGGCAGGGCTAGAATCGGAATCCAGGCGGCGGATTGTCCGATGATGCCCCAGAAGATCTGTGCTCTGCGGCTGGAGAACCAATGCGACACTTTCACGGAGACGAGTTGTGCCCAGACGCCTAAGAGCTGCGGCATGGCGGACAGGATGCTTAAATGCCATGGAGTGGCATGGACGAGAAGGGCAAACGCGGACAGGTACTGTTCCCCGCCGCCTTGCGTAACGGCCTGGAAGAGCCCGTCACGCATGCCGAACCGGCGTCCCGGCTCCTGTTCTTGCGAGCGGGCCGATGGCGAGCGATCGGCGGAATCGGTTACTCCAGGCTGCGGTACGAATGAGGCGGTGTCCGGCATAGCAATCTGTCCACTGCGAAATAGACCAGAGAGCACTCTATCACAGCTGGTCCGGACGGCAAGAATGACATTCGATGATTGACCGGCCACGGATGCGCCGATACGATGCTGTCATGGCCAGGTGGAACCATCATCCGGGGGTGGGTTGCGTAGGACGTTGGATTGCCATCAGCCTGGTGTGCAGTAGCATGGTGGCTCTCCAAACCAGCCAGGCGAAGGACCTTCTCATGCCGAAAGAGCAGGGTACGACCGAAGTGGGAGTGACCCAGAGCTCGTCCTTCGATGAGCAGCAGAAGGGGGTGCCGCAGTCGCTGTTCACCTGGATTACAATGGCAAAAGGGTATGAGATCGAATGGGACACCTTTGGGCGGGCAGGGTGGTATGCCCAGGATCCCAGGCTGAGACCGGTCGAGCCCGGCGCAGTTTTTCCGGCTGAGACGCCGGTTGTGTACATTGTGTTCGAAGTGGCTCCGCTCGAAGATCCTGCGCAATTTGCGGTGCAATGGTTTCGTGAACAGCCCGGAGGATCGTTGAGCCATGAGGGCGTAGGGAAGGATGTGCTGGAAGTGCCGGGTCATGAACGGTATGGATATCTCGAAATGAAAAAGTCCGGGGTGCGATGGGAGCCGGGCCGGTATGTGGCGAAGCTGTTTATTGCCCCGTTGGGGCAACAGCCGTTTCATGCGGCGAATCAGGTTGGCACGATGCGCTTTACTATTGCCGAGGCAGCCCCACCGCACATGCCGGCGCAACCACAGTGATTGTGACTTCGCACAGAGATCGGAGGAATGTGGATATGGACTCTCGCGTTAAGGTGACTGACCCGGAGAAGCTGGCCTTGCTGTACGAACGATTCCGGGACGTGTGCTTGGTGGAAAAAGAAGTGTGGAAGGAAATCTTCATGCCCAGAGAGATCACGGCCGGCCCGGTGCGGACGAATGTCCAGGATCGGTATGATGTCGAGATCGATGATCCGGCTATCGAGGACACGCTCGATGCCAATATTCCGATGGGTTCAGCCGCACTTGGCGCAGCCATCCAAGAATATCGCGCCCATATTTCGTTTGTTCGGAAAGGATGAGGAAGACTCGCAGGAGTCGCGACGGCGGGAGGTTTCTCCCGCCGTCATTTCTGACGCAGAACCGTCCTTAGAGCTGCTCTAACGCTGCTATACGCGCTTCGATCGGCGGGTGGGTTGAAAACAGGCTCATGACCCCGCCTGCTTGTCCGGAGATCTTCATCGTGGCCAGTGCATCTTGTGTCGCGTGCTGGAACTGGGTCTGACTGACCCATCGATCGATGGCACGGAGCGCCGCAATCATCGACTCTTTCCCGTATACCTTGGCGGCAAACGCATCGGCGCCGAATTCGCGCTGGCGTGAGAACCAGCTGATCACGATCGATGCCAGGATGCTGACGATGATCTGAATGACGAACGACAAGCCGAATCC